>JAEKKI010000164.1:0-31231 GCA_019510485.1 Catenulisporales bacterium | reverse complement strand
CGATGGTTCACGTAGCCCTCACCGAGCGAGGGCAGTGCGAGGCCGGATTCAGGCCCGCTACCCAGGACGATCGGTTTGCTCAGCGCGGCCCGATGGGAACGGTTCAAGGAATCCCGCTGGTCCGCCACGAGCGGTGCGAGGAGCTGCTCCAGGCCGGTCAGACCGGTCGCGACCTGGTGGCGAGTCACGGCGTGGGCTTCCAGGTTGAGCCAAACCTCGAACTCGGGGCATTCCACAGCCAGGCGTCGCAGGTACTCCTGATAGCGCGTCGTGGCGTCTGCGGGTACCTGTTGACTCAACTGCTCCATGAGACGATTCCGCTCCGTCTCATTCAGCGCATCCCATATCGCAAGGCCCTGAAGGTGACCCTGCAGGAGCTCCGAGAGGTCCTGGAAGATTGCCGACGGGTCGGCATCGAGAATCGGTGACCTGTGATCTTCCCGGCCCAACGTCTGGAAAAGACTGCGCCACCCGGCGTCCGATGCCAATCCGGTGGCCAAGGCGACCTGTTCTGCCGCAGAGAACCGCGGCATCCCTCTACTCGAGAACTCAGCCATGGCGGTTCCGAACGCATCGAAAAACGCGGTGATCCGCACAACGTGATGCGCCGCCTCGATCCGCTCGGTCCGCGTCAGCCGATCCACGCCGCGCAGCTTCTCGCCGAACTTCGCCAACAGCTTGTCAGCGAGGCGCAGCGCTTCCGCCTTTGCTTCGAAGAGGTCGAAGGCACCAGTACCGAACAGCATCACCGAGCTGACGTCATCCAGCACCTTGACCGGCCGGCTCTCGCCCCCGGCCAACACCCTGACCGCATCCTCGTAACGCAAAGACCGCCGCATCCGACCATCATCGCCGGACCGGCGGCCCTCCAACCACCCGAATCAGAACTCTTACGAATTCGGCGGATCCGCATCCTGATCCGCCAAGAACCGCTCGAACTCCGCCGCCAGCTCATCCGCCGTCGGCATCCGCCCGTCGTTCCCGCTCAGCAGGTTCTTCCGCCCCTCCGTCACGTTGAAAGCGTCATACTGCCGCTCCAACGCCCGCACCACATCCTCGACCTCGGACGACTCCTGCACCTGCCGGTCGATGTCCTCCGAAGCCCGCCGCGCCGCCTCCCGCAATTCCCTATCCGGCAGCACCAGCCCCGTAGCCTCCGCCACCGCGCGCAGCAACCGGATCGCAGCCTGCGGATACAGCGACGAAGCCAGGTAATGCGGCACATGCACCGCGAAGCCCGCCGCGTCATAACCCCACTCGCCCAGCCGGTACTCCAGCAGCGACGCCGCCGAGCTCGGCACCTGCAAGCGGTCGATGACCGGCTGGTCCGCGGTGTCGATCAGGGCCGGATTGGAAGCGTGGGCGGTGATGCCCAGGGGGCGGGTGTGGGGGATGCCCATCGGTATGCCGTGCATCCCGACCGTGAGCCGCACGTCGAAGTGGTCGATCAACGAGCGCACCGCGGCGGCGAACAGCTCCCACTCCCGGTCCGGCTCCAGTCCGTCGAGCAGCAGGAAGCGCTTGCCCTCGCTGTCGGTGAGCAGGTGCACGTCCAGGGCCGGCTGTTCGTAGTGGTCGTAGTGGTCCTTGTCGAACGTCATCGCGGGGCGCCGGCTGCGGTAGTCGATCAGGCGGTCCACGTCGAAGGACGCCACCAGGCGGTGGTCGAACTGGTCCAGCAGGTGCTCGCTGGCCAGCCGGCCGGCGCCGCCGGCGTCCATGAAGCCCTCAAGTTGGTGCAGCAGGACCACGCCGGCCAGGCCCGGGATGCCGGGCGCCAGCTCATACAGAGCTTTCGGATCCTTGCGCGCGACCACTGTGAAGCACCTCATCCGTCTCGATCGTGGCTGTCCGGCCGTTCACGTCCAGCCTAACCATCAGCGGCGAACAGGCGTCGATCTATTCCGAGACCGGGCAACCGTCATGAATATCAAGAGACCGGATGTGAGGATCAGGAAGCGGCGCGCCGGATCCGGCCGGCGTAGCGCGCCTCCAGCGCGTCGTTGTGCACGTCGCCGCCCTCCACGTTGGCCGACAGGTACACCGGCGGCGTGATGCCCAGCTCGGCCAGCAGCCGCACCGCCTCGGCCACCATCGCCTGCGCCAGGATCGTGTTGCCGACCGAGGAGATCCCGCACACGTTCGCGCCCAGCGAGGGCAGCGGCAGCACCGAGTCCCCATACGGCGCGCCGTTGTCCAGCACGACGTCGGCGAAGTCCATCAGCCGCTTGCCGGAGGAGTGGCGGGACGTGATGCGCGAGGTGTGCTGCACCGACGTGATCGCGATCAGCTTGTGGCCGCGCGCGGTGACCAGCTCGGCCAGGTCCACGACCGCGCCGTTGCCGCCGGAGTTGGAGGCGATGACGAACACGTCCTGCGGCTCCACCGGCGCCAGCTCGTAGATCCGCTGGGCCAGCCCCTCGCGGCGCTCGATCTTCGGGTCGGCCAGGAAGTCCACCGGCTCGCCGCCGAACAGGATCAGGTCCCGCATCGCCAGCTTGTTGCTCGGCACGAACCCGCCGGCGCGGCCGGACAGCTCCATCGCCAGCGCCTCGGAGTGGCCGGTGCCGAAGGCCTGCAGCACGCCATCGGCCGCGATCGAGTCGGCCAGCAGCCGGCCGGCGGCGACCACCGCGGGCAGCTGCGTGGTCTCGACGTGCTCCAGGACGTGGTGGACCGCGGCCAGGTATCCGGACGGCGACAACTGCGGCGGCAGGGACTCCATGGGGCGGCGCTCCCTCGTGTTCGGGACTGTGGTCTGGTTGTGGTTCGGGACTGTGAGTTCGGTCTCGCCGGCCGCGGTCGGGCGTGGTCCGAGCACGGGCCTGAACCGCAGCCCGAGCGCGTGGTCTGGACCACTTGCGGCCGGCTCCCATGAAAGCAGATCCCGGCTTCATCCGTACGGCGGTTTGCGTGATCGGTGCTGCTCCTGGGAGAGTGGAGGCAACGGAGGGGAGTACTCCCCAATCGGATGGGTCGTCATCACGGAGCCGCGATCGGCACCCGGCCCTTCGGCCTGAGCCGCGGCGTCAGCCGCATCAGGTGGAGAAGACCTCCGGCGATTGTGAGCACTTTGACAACGCCGGAGGAGTACCCGCTATGCATGTCAGCCTTGCCATCTGGATCGCCACGATCGCCGTGCTGGTCGCGGCGGTCGCCGCCGACCTGTGGCACGGCATCCGCTATCCGCACGCGATCCGGTCGCGCGAGGCCGCCATCTGGGTGGGCGCCATCGTGGCCGCGACCGTGCTGTTCGGGGCCGGCGTCTGGTACTTCACCGGGCACCGCTACGGCAGCGAGTTCTTCGCCGGCTGGGTCACCGAGTACAGCCTGAGCGTCGACAACCTGTTCGTCTTCGTCATCATCCTCACCCGGTTCCACGTCCCCCGCGCCTACCAGTCCCAGGTGCTGCTGTGGGGCGTGATCATGGCGCTGGTGCTGCGCGGCGGGTTCATCGCCGCCGGCAGCGCGGTGATCAGCACCTTCAGCTGGATCTTCTACTTCTTCGGCGCCTTCCTGATCTACACCGCGGTCAAGCTGGCCACCAGCCACGGAGATGACGACTTCAAGGAGAACCGGCTGCTCAAGCGGGTCAAGAAGGCCGTGAACACCACCGACGACTACGACGGCCCGCGGCTGGTCACACACGCCGGGGGGCTGCGGCAGCTGTACTTCCTGCTCGGCGCGCTGATGGACCGGCTGGTGCACCTGTCCTACGGGCTGTCGGTGATCCTGGGCTTCATCGGCGTGAAGATGGTCTTCGAGGCGCTGCACAGCTCCGGGGTCGAGCACGTCGGACCGGTGACGATTCCCACCATCGGCATCGCCGCCTCGCTGTCCGTCATCATCGGCGTCCTGGCGGTCACGACGGTGACGAGTTTGTGGAGCACCCGGGGCGGCGAAACCACAAGTGGTGAGGTCGCATCGGCCGCGCCCGCGGACCCGGCTCTCAAGGCCGACTAACCGCTGCTCAACGGCCCCTTCGCCAGCACCGGTGAAAATGTGGCATGCTGCCGCCGCGCACCGTTGTCAGTGCGCTTCGTCAGTGTGCTGAAAGACCGCCTGGGGGGTCCCATGAACGGCTTCTTCAAGTTCGTCGTCCGCGGCAACGTCGTGGGCCTGGCCGTGGGCGTGGTGATCGGCGCCGCGTTCACCGCCATGGTCGGCGCCTTCACCACCGCGTTCCTCACGCCGCTGATCGGCTGGGCCACCGGGAGCATCGGCGACTACACCAAGAAGACCTTCTCGCTGGGCAAGACCCCGTTCCCCTACGGCCAGTTCCTCAACGCCGGCATCTCCTTCGTGCTCACCGCCGCCACCTTGTACTTCCTGGTGGTGCTGCCGGTGAACAAGATCGCCGAGGAGCTGAACCCGCACCACGACCTGTCCCACAGCAAGCGGCCCTGCCCGGACTGCCTGCAGCAGATCCCGGCCCGCGCCCGCCGGTGCAGCTTCTGCACCTCGCACGTCGACCCGGTCTCCGACGTGGACTCGCCGATCCTGATCGAGCGGATCCCCGGCGAGATAGACGTCGTCGCCCCGCCGATGCCGGCGATGAAGTTCTCAGAAGGGGCCGGGGCGGCCGGCGAGAGCGGGGCGCGGCAGGCCACCGCCGGCGCGAACGCGGAGTAGCGCCGGCAGCCCTGCCCGGCACAGCTTCCCGGCCGTGGGGAGGGTGCGGGCGCCGCGGGTGCTGGTGGTGGTGTCCCGGCGCCCGGACGCCTGATCCTCATCGCCGAAATCACCGCCATTTCGCTGACAGAAGGTGGCAGTGATCGTCCCGACACTGGGACCCATGGAACTCGCAAGCGCCACCCGGCGGGCCGAGCGGCTGCTCGTCCCCGCCGCCTTCGTCACCGCCCTGGGCAACAACGTGCAGCTGATCGCCGGGGCGCTGCTGATGATCCGGTCCGGCAAGACGATGCTGGCGGTCGGGCTGTTGTTCATCGCGGTCGCCGCCCCGCAGGCGGTGCTCTCGCCGTGGTTCGGCCGGGTCGCCGACCGGTACGACCGGCGGCGGCTGTGGATCGGCTGCGATCTGGCCTCGGCCGTGCTGGCGCTGGCGCTGCCGGTGTGGCTGACGGCCGGCGGGGCGAAGGGGCCGGGGGTGTACGCGGCGAACTTCGCGCTGGCGGTGGTGGCGGCGCTGTTCTTCCCGGTGAGCAACGCGCTGATCAAGGAGCGGGTGCGGCCGGAGCTGGTGCGGCGGTTCAACGCCAACTACGAGATGGCGACGCAGGCCGGGATGCTGTTGTCGGCTACCGTCGGCGGACTGCTGGTCCAGCGGCTCGGGGCGGTGCCGTTGTTGGTGTTCAACGCCGGGACGTTCGTGGCGTCGGCTGCTTTGGTGACGGCCGTCGGGCGGCGGCCCGGCGGCGTGATCGGCACCGTTCCGACCGCTGTCGGCGACGCGCCGGTGCGAGCCCAGCCGGCGCAACTGACGTGGCACATCCCGATCGGGCGGCTCATCGTGCTCTACGCGCAGGGCAGCGTCGTCGTGACCGTGTTCAACGCGCTCCTGCCGAAGCTCGTGATGGGGGAGTGGGGACGCGGGGCCGGGCTGTTCGGCATCGTGGACGCGGTCGGGAGCCTGGGGTTCCTGGGCGCGACAGCGTTCTACAAGGTGGTGGGACGCCGGTTCGGGGATCTGCCGATCGCAGTGTTCGGATTCCTGGTGTGCAACGTGTCGCTGGTGCTGCAACCGCTGTTCGGATCGGCTGCCCTGATTCTCGGAGTGGCGGCCGGGGCGTTCACCTACGGAACGGCGCGGATCGCCTCGCGCTCGCTGCTGATGACCAGCGTCGACGAGACGCAGGCAGGCCGCGCGTTCGGACTGGCCAACGGCGCCGGGCTGGCGGCGACTGTCGTGGTGATGCTCGGGGTCGCCGAGTTGGTGGACCACACGGACAGCCGGTGGGGGTTCGCCGCGACGGCGGCGTTGAGCGCGGTCGCGGCTGTGGCCGCCGGCGTGCTGTTGCGCGGGCCGCTGGCGGCCGGCCGGTTCGCGGGCGCGGGACCGGCTGAGCCGGAGGACCGTCACATTTCCGCGACGGCGGACGTCTCAACGGTGAGTGCGTAGTTCCCGTCTCTAGCTCCGGAAGCAGAACCGTGATCAGCTCCGACAATAGATAACTGGCCCATAGGCATCCATCAAGCCCATCAACCAACCACAGACCGCTACAAGACCTATGACCGAGTCAGCCAAAACCAGAACGCTTCCTAACGCCGCCGCGCCAGCACCGCACCAGTAGCACCCGCATCTACCGTGACCACAGTGACCGACGTACTCGGACGCCGCGCATCGTGGTCATCGGTGTCCGGCGGGCAGTGGCTGATCAACGAGGCACCGGAGACCCCCAGAAGGGTGATCGGCAGCGCGATCACGAACACCGCCGCGGTCAGGCTCAACGCCCGGGCCCGACCCGTGAGCGCGCGGTCCAGCCGCAGCAACCGCCGCACCCGGCGCAGCGTCGGCGAGGAGTCGACGCCGAGCGCGCTGTCCGGCGTGACCGTCCCCGGCGGCTCGGCGATCGGATCCCGATCCGGCGCGTGGCCGGTCCCGATCACCGCCAGGGCGGCGGCGACGGCCGGGGCGCCGGTGCGGGCCACCGCGGCGTCGTCGGCGATCAGCTCGATCAGGCGACGGGTCTCGCGTTCGGCGTAGGTCAGGAGCCTGACATGCGGAACGGTGCGGCCGACCGCCGAGGCCAGGCTGACGACCAGGTGGTGGCGGCCGGCCACATGCGCGCGTTCGTGCAGCAGGACCGCTTCCAGCTGCGTGGCGCTCAGCCGGGACAGCGCTCCGGTGGTGATGACGATCTCGCCGGGCAGGCAGTAGCACGCCGGCGCCGGGTGGTCCAGGACCAGCACGCCGAGGCGCTCGTCCCGCGTCGCGAGCACTCGCAGGACCCTGGTATGCGCGCGCCGCCGCAGCTGCGCCTTGCCGAACGTCACGAACAGGCAGTACAGGATCCGCAGCGACAGCGCCGCGGCCGAGACCAGGCCGACCTTCCCGACCCACGTGCCGACCGAGCTGTGCTCGCCGATCGGCAGCGCGTCGGCGCACCGGTCCAGCGCCGGGCTGAGTTCGGACACGCCCTCGACCAGCATGAGCGCCAGTGCCAGGCCGGCGCCTACCGCGGCGGCCAGGAACGAGCAGCTCAGGATCTGCAGCAGCAGCACCGTCAGCCGCGGCGCGCGGTCGGAGGGCCAGAAGCGGTCCAGGAGCGCCGGCGCGAACAACGCCACGGCCAACGCGTACGTACCGAGGATCAGAGCCGCTATCACTGCTGCGGGTCCGCCTGGGCATCCGGGGGGCAGATCTCCAGGGCCGCGCGCAGTGCCCGGGCTTCTTCGTTCGAGAGCTGTTCCAGGAAGTGCACGAACGCGACCGCTTGGTTGTCGCTGGTGGCCCAGGCGTCGCGCATCAGGCGGGCGGTGTAGGACTCGCGGGAGGCGACGGCTTCGTAGAGGTAGGCGCGACCCTGCGGATGGCGCCGGAGCCAGCCCTTGCGGTGCAGCTTGTCCATCACCGTCATGACGGTGGTGTAGGCGAGCGAGCGGTCGGCGTTCAGGTCCTCGAGGATGTCGCGGACCAGGACCGGGCGGTTGCGCCGCCAGATGCGGTCCATGACGGCCGCTTCGAGGTCTCCCAGTTGTCGCATCGCCACGGCCGTCAGCCTAATCCACGCTGGTCGGTGGGGGAATCAGAGCTGCGATTCAGCAGTGTCCCGCGGCGCTTCCACGGACGCTACCGAGTCTTCGGGTGCGCCTGGTGACGGTCCTGCCCATGGCCGGCGCGAGGTGGACCCGGCGCGTGGGCCGGACCCACGCCTGATAGGAGGCGTCGACGAGCATGTCGCCACCCTCGCCGACGTCGGCCCCGGAACGGCGCTTCCGCACGCCTTCACGCCGCGGGTCGCGGCCGGAGCACCCGCGTGGCGCAATCGTCGTACCGGTCCGTGCGGCCCCGCCGGTTTTGAGGGCTTTTTGAGATTTCCTGTACGCGCGGTATTGCGTTCGGGCACTGTGGGTGAGGACAATGACAGGACCCTGGTAAACGTGATTAACGAATTGCCGGGCCCCAGTTCGTCTACGGGTGTGCGCGAAAAGCGCTGTGAGGTGGCAAGCGATGAGGCTTGTAGTGGCCGGTCGCAGAGATGACCGGCCGCAGCCGGCATTGGACAACGCGCTGCGTCTGGACGGGTTCGCCGTCCGGCGGCTGCGCGCGGACGATCTACCCGGCATGGCGGCGTTCTCGCCGCACGCGGTGCTCATCGACCTCGGTCTGCTCGACGGGGAGTCGCTGGCCCTGTGCGAGCGCATCCGCCGGCGTACCGACGCCGCGCTGGTGGCGATCACCGCGCGGGCCGACCGCGGGCTGTGGATCGAGGGCCGCCGGATCGGCGTGGACGACTTCGTGGTCAAGCCCTACGGCCTGACCGAGCTGACCACGCGGATCCGGGCCGCGGTGCGGGCGCCGAGCGAGCGCCCGGACCACATCGGGGTCGGGCCGGTGGTGGTGGACACCGACGAGCGCCGGGTGAACGTGCACGGCCAGCCGGTGGTGCTGACGCGCAAGGAGTTCGACCTGCTGCACCTGCTGGCGAGCACGCCGGGCTCGGTGCTGGGCCGGGATTTGATACTGCGCAAGGTGTGGCATACCACTGAGAAGTCGGCGAACCGGACGCTGGAAGTGCACATCGCGACGCTGCGGGCCAAGCTCGGCGTGCCGGACCTGATCCGGACCGTGCGCGGGATCGGCTACGTCGCGGACGCCGAGCTGCCGCGCAGCGTCCGGGTCTGATCTCGAATCTGGGCGCCGTCCGGTTGCTCGGAACGGTTAGGCGAGGCCGGCGCCGGAGCCGGGGCCAGTGCCCGGGCGACAAGAGCGTCCCGGCCGTCGAGCCCACCTCGCGCCGCCTCGGCCCGCAGCGCCGCCCGCTGGGCGTACCAGCGTTCCAGCATCCCGGACAGCTCCCGGCGCAGGAACTGGAACATCACCACCGATTCGGCCAGCCGCCGCCCGGCCGGCGTCTCCGGCCCGACCACCGCGACGCCCTCGGTCAAGCTGGCCTCCCAGCGCGCCAGAAGCGTGTCGCGTTGCAGGATCACGTCCTGCCACACCTCGTCCAGCACCCGGTAGCGGTCGCGGCGCGAGCCCGGGTCGCGTTCCCGGGTGACCAGTCCGATCTGCGACAGGTAGCGGACGGCGCCGGAGACGGCCGCGGGCGAGATGTCGAGCGTGATCGACAGCTGCTGTGAGGTCAGGCGGCCGTCGTCGGCGGTGAGCAGCGCCGCGAAGACGCGGGCGGGCATGCGCGGGATGCCGCTGTCGGTAAGTACGCTGGCGAAACGCTCTATGTAGGCCAGCAGGTGCTCCGGGTCGCGGCCCGGCGGGTCGTCCTCGCTCATGGCTCATACGGTAGCGGGTCGCTAGTGATTTCATAATGTTCACAATGTTATGAAGATCGCAGTGCCCTGAGGCCGCCGGGGCGCGGGCTCATCGATTCCTCCCTGGCGGAAGAATCGCCAGAGAGCGACTGCTAGAATCGCCTCCATGAAGCGCGCCATGCAGACGACGACGCCGGACTCCGTCCCGGCGCGCTGAATCCTGATCCAGCTACGAAGCCCCGGGGCGAGTGCCCCGGGGCTTCGTCGTTCCTCGGGACCCTCGCCCCGCACTGTCAGATCTTTGAGCGAGGAGAGGTCCCATGAGCGAGAACCCGCACGACCACCGCAAGCTCGGCCGCGAACTCGGCCTGTTCGACACCGACCCGCTGATGGGCGCCGGACTGCCGTACTGGCTTCCGGACGGCGCTGTGGTGCGGCACACCGTCGAGGAGTACATCCGTTCCGTTGAACGCTGTGCCGGTTATCAGCACGTGTACTCGCCGGTGCTCGGCAAACGTGAGCTATATGAGATCTCCGGGCACTGGTCGCACTACAGCGACGACATGTTCCCGCCGATGGATCTCGGCGCGGAGCAGGTGGTGATGCGGCCCAGCCTGTGTCCGCACCACGCGCTGATCTACCGGTCGCGTGCGCACAGCTATCGGGAGTTGCCGCTGCGGATGGCGGAGATCGGCGGGATGTATCGCGCGGAGCTGTCGGGGGTTCTGGGCGGGCTGACCCGGGTGCGGGCGATCACCCTGAACGACGCGCATATCTTCTGCACCTTGGATCAAGTGGCTGATGAGGCGTCGGCGGCGCTGGAGCTGATCCGGGCGGCGTATGACGCGCTGGGGATCGAGGCGGCGCGGTTCCGGCTGTCGCTGCCGGGGCCCGGTGGGAAGTACGTCGACAAGCCGCAGATGTGGGAGCGCGCCACCCGGATGCTGCGCGAGGTGTTGGACGTCTCAGGGCTCGTCTATGAAGAGGCCGAGGGCGAGGCCGCGTTCTATGGGCCGAAGATCGACGTGCAGATCGCTGATCCGGCCGGGCGCGAGGCGACTTTGTCGACCGTGCAGATCGACTTCCACCAGCCGGAGCAGTTCGGCTTGGAGTACGTCGGCGCGGATGGCGCCAAGCATCGTCCGGTGATGGTGCACCGCAGCATCGTCGGCAGCATGGAGCGGGTGATGGCGCACCTGATCGAGCAGCACGGCGGTGCGTTTCCGGCGTGGCTGGCTCCGCAGCAGGTGGCGGTGCTGCCGGTCGGGGCGGCAGAGGTGGAGGCTGCGCAGGAATTCCATGCGCTGTGTGTGGAGCTGGGGTTGCGGTCGGAGGTGGTGTATCCGGAGCGGGGGAGCCTTGGTGCGCGGATCCGTGAAGTGCGGCTGGTGCCGTATCAAGCGGTGATCGGCGGTCGGGAGGCCGCGGCCGGACAGGTCGCGGTGCGGCTGCGGGATGGCCGGAAGGTGGAGGCGATGGCCGTTGCCGAGGCGGGGAAGCGGATCGCGGAGCGCGTGGCGGCTCGGGGGAGGCAGCTCTGGGCCGATTGAGCTACGCCGCGAACAGTTTTGTCAGCGCTGTCGGATCGGCGTCCCCTATGGCGCCGGCCGCTATCAGAACCTGTTCCGGCAGCACTATCACCAGTGCCGCGGGATCGGCGCCGTAGGTGGCCAGCGCCGTCTCGCGCCACGTGTCGGCCGCCGGGAGCACGCGGTGTGTGGTGAGGGTCAGCGCGGCGCCGTCCCAGCCGAGGTAGCGTGCGCCCTCGACCCAGGGGAGTGCGGCCTGGTCGCCGAGTACCACCAGGTACTCCGGGTCGGCGACCGTGCGCAGTGCCGCTCCTTCGGCCAGGCGGCGGTGCGTGGCTTCGGCCAGTGCCGCCGCGACGGCGCCGACGCCCAGGACCGCTACGGCCGGGAGCGGGGGTTCGCGGCGGTGCCAGGATTCGACCCGATCCCCCGCCCTCAGATCGTTCACCGGAAAAGGATATGCACCGGCGTGGTGGCGACGGCGTGGCCGCCCGGAATGCGAGCCGGGAACACGGTTGTCAGGCGCGTCCGGCCCTTGTCAGAACGGATACGTCGGTGCCTGCCCGCGCACCGTCACCCAGCGCGTCTCGGTGAACGCCTCCACGTTCGCCGCCGCCCCGCCGAGCCGGCCGCCGTTCCCGGACGCGCCGACCCCGCCGAACGGACTGGTCGCCTCGTCGCTCACGGTCTGGTCGTTGATGTGCACGATCCCGGTCGGCACCAGGTCGGCCAGCGCCAGCCCGCGCATCACGTCGGGGGTCACGATTCCCAGCGAGAGCCCGTAGTCGCTCGCCGAGGCCAGCCGCACCGCGTCTTCGGGTGCTGAGAACCGCACCACCGGCGCCACCGGGCCGAACACCTCCTCGACGAAGGCCGGCGCGTCGGTCGGGACGTCGGCCAGGACGGTGGGGGCGTAGAACAGCTCGCGGTAGCTCGCGCCGGCCACGGGCTTCGCGCCGCGGTCCATGCTCGCGGTCACCAGGTTGTGGACCTTGTCCCGCTGTCCGGCGTCGATCAGCGGGCCCAGGGCCACCGGCTCGCGGGCCGGGTCGCCCACCGGCAGCGCCGCGGCCTTGGCGGCCAGCCGTTCGACGAAGTCGTCGAACAGCCGCTCGTGCACCAGGTGCCGGCCGGTGGTCATGCAGATCTGGCCCTGGTGGAAGAAGGATCCGAACGCCGCCAGGTTCACGGCGGTGTCGACGTCGGCGTCCTGGAGCACGATCAGCGCCGAATTGCCGCCCAGCTCCAGGTGCGCGCGCTTGAGGTGGCGGCCGGCCAGCTCGGCGACGCGGCGGCCGGCCGCCGTGGAGCCGGTGAAGGCGATCACGCGCACCGCGGGATGCCCGACCAGTGCCTCGCCGACATCGGCGCCGCCGGGCAGTACGTGCAGGACGCCCGGCGGCAGCCCTGCTTCTTCGAATATACGCGCGATCGTCACGCCGCCGGTGACCGCGGTGCGCGGATCCGGCTTGAGGATCACGGCGTTGCCCAGGGCCAGCGCCGGGGCGACGGCCCGGATGCCCAGGATGATGGGCACGTTGAACGGGGAGATGACGCCGACGACGCCGACCGGCACGCGCCTGGACATCGACAGCCGGGGCTCTTCGCTGGGCAGGAGTTCCCCATAGGGGCGGCCGGGCAACGTGGAGGCCTCATAGCACTCCTGCTCGGCGACGTGGAGGGCGAACTGGGCGATCGGCGGGATCGCGCCGACCTCGCGGACGTTCCAGTCCGCGATCTCCTCGCCGTGCTCGCTCCACAGCTGTGCCGCCTTGCGCAGCACCGCGGCGCGCTGCGTGTGCGGCGTCGCAGCCCACTGCTTCTGTGCCTCCGATGCCGACTCGGCGGCCGCGGCCACATCGTCGGCCCCGGCCCGTCCCACCGCGCCGAGCACGGCGCCGGTGGCCGGCTCGACCACCTCGATCGTGCCGCCGCTGCCGGCCGCCCAGGTGCCGCCGAGGAAGACTTTGTCCCGCCAGATCGTCTCGTCGAGCAACACGTCGTCTTCCCTCCGCCGACCCTTTATGAGGGGTCAGACGGTAGGGCTCGGTGGTCTCCGATTCAACCAGGTGTTCCAACTATTCGAACGCTGTCGGTCGCCCCGGAACGCCCGGCGCCTCAGCGCTGCTCGCCCCGCCACCCCAGACGCGCCGAGATCTCGTTGGCGGTGGCGCGCAACGGTCCCTCCAGCCGCGCCACGACCGTCTCCACCGGCGCGTTCCACGTCGTCAGATGCACGGCGAGGTTCACGGCGGCCACCACGGCCCCGGACCGGTCGCGCACCGGCGCCGCCACCGACCGCAGCCCGGCGGCCAGCTCCTCGTCGTTCACCGCGATGCCGCCGATGCGGACCCGGTCCAGCGCCGCGAGCAGCTGCTCGCGGCTCGTGATGGTCTTCGGACCGCGCCGCGTGAACTCCGACCGGTCCAGCAGCCCGGCCAGCTGCTCCGGCTCCCGGGCGGCGAGCAGGACTTTGCCCATCGAGGTGCAGTACGCCGGCAGGCGTGAGCCGACGTGCAGCGCGCTGTCCATCGGGAAGCCGGTCGCGCGCCGGGAACGGCGGCGGTCGAGATAGACCACGTCGGCGCCGTCCAGCACCGCCATGCTCGCCGGATAGCCGGTCTCGTCCGACAGCGCCTGCAACGGCTGCGCCGCGATCCGGGTGATCTCCAGGGAGTTCAAGGCGGCGAAGCCCAGATCGATGACCCGCGGCCCCAGGGAGTACTTGCGCGTGCCCGGGTCCTGGACTACGTAGCCGAGCCGGGCCAGGGTGGCGACATAGCGGTGCGCGGTGCTCTTGGTCAGGCCGGCGGCGCGCGCCAGGTCGGCGATGCCCAGGACCGGCCGGTCCTCGGTGAACACCGACAGGATCAACAGACCGCGCTCCAGGGACCGGGAGAAGCCGTCGCCGGCCGCTCGGTCTGTCGACGTGCTCATGCGGCTCACGCTAGTCGCGATCGCCCGTTCGGGGCACGGCCCGGGACGATAACCGTTTCATCTCTCCGAACCGGGAGAAGTGCGTCATGTGTACGACTGGGACGAAGTGCTACGCGAAGCAGATCGGCGGCCCGGCGTCGGTCCGCACGGTGAGGACCGCCTGATCGTCAACATGGGGCCGCAGCATCCCTCCACGCACGGTGTGCTGCGGCTGATCCTGGAGATCGAGGGCGAGTCGGTCGTCGAGGCCCGGTGCGGCATCGGGTACCTGCACACCGGCATCGAGAAGAACACCGAATACCGCAACTGGACGCAGGCGGTCACCTTCCTCACCCGCGCCGACTACCTGATGCCGCTGTTCAACGAGGTGGTGTACTGCCGGGCGGTGGAGGCGCTGCTCGGGGTCGAGGACCAGGTGCCGGCGCGTGCCAATGTCATCAGGGTGCTGTTGATGGAGTTGAACCGCATCGCCTCGCACCTGGTGGCGATCGGTACCGGCGGGATGGAGCTCGGGGCGCTGACGGTGATGACCGACGGCTTCCGGGACCGGGAGCCGATTCTGGACATCCTGGAGTCGATCACCGGCAACCGGATGAACCATGCTTATGTCCGCCCCGGGGGGCTGGCGCAGGACCTGCCGGACGGTGTGGTCTCCGCCATCAGGGATCTGATACGCGAATTCCCGAAGCGGCTGCGGGAATACGAGGCGCTGTTGAACGGCAACCCGGTGTTCATGGGGCGGACCAAGAGTGTCGGGTATCTCGACCTGGCGTCGTGCGTGGCGCTGGGGATCACGGGGCCGGTGTTGCGTGCCGCGGGACTGCCGCACGATCTGCGGAAGGCGGAGGCGTATCTGGGGTATGACACGTACGAATTCGACGTGCCGACCGAGACCGGGTGCGACGCCTACAGCCGGTACATGGTGCGCTTCTACGAGATGGCTGAATCGCTGCGGATCGTCGAGCAGTGCCTGGATCGGTTGGAGCCCGGGCCGGTGATGCTGGCTGATCCGAAGATCGCCTGGCCGGCTCGGCTGGCCTTGGGCGCGGACGGTCTCGGCAACTCCGAGGAGTGGATCCGGCACATCATGGCTCAGTCGATGGAGGCGTTGATCCACCACTTCAAGCTGGTCACCGAGGGCTTTGCGGTGCCGCCGGGGCAGGTGTACTCGGCGGTGGAGTCCCCGCGTGGCGAGCTCGGCGCGCATGTGGTCAGCGATGGTGGCACGCGGCCGTTCCGGGTGCATCTGCGGGATCCTTCGTTCACGCACTTGCAGGCGGTGCCGGCGATGGCTGAAGGCGGGATGCTGGCGGACGTGGTCGCGGTGGTGGCTTCGCTGGATCCGGTGTTGGGCGGCGCGGATCGGTGAGCGGCCGGACCATCCGGACAGGCAGGTCCAGAGTCAGGCGGTCAGGCCGCGGTACTTCTTGACCAGGCTGAGCCTGACCACGTTGAGCAGAAGTTCGCGCCGACGGGGGTCCGTTTCGGCTTCAGCCAGCAGTGCGCCCCTGGCGGGGTCTTTCCACAGGTTCGCTGCGGTGGCGAAGGCGTCAAGGAGTTCGAGCACGGCCGGATCGCTTCTCCGCGAGAGCACATGTAGGTGGTCGATGAGTCGCTCGGCTCGGTCACCGGCGAACCCCGCCACTGTCATCGCGGCGCTCGCCAACACGAGCAGTCGGACGTCATCGACAGGTTCGTCGGCGGCAGTTTGTTCGATGCGGTCGACGAACCCCAGCGCCCGCGCCGGGTCTACGCCCTCGGTTACCGTCGCGAGGTCCGCCAGGTAGGCGATGACCTGGGTTCCGGTAAGAGATCCGTGGTCAAGCCAGGGCTCGATGTAGTAGACAGTGCGCATCGCCCACACCGGATCGAAATCGACGACGGCTTGCGCGATCGCCGTCGAAGCCTTGATGCGGATCCAGGGCTCGGTGACCGCGGCCGCTTCGTCAGCCAATTCGCCCAGCTTGTAGCGGGCGAGCCCGGGCTCCACGATGCTTTGCGCGCCTGCCGCGCCGGCCAGCAGTGCGACGCGAATAGCGGGGTCGGCGATGTCGGCGGCAAGACATTCAGCCTCGCCGGCCAACGTCTCGGCGGGCTCTGGATCGACCCACATGCCGAGTCCGGCAGCCATGGTCAGCAGCCGTATCCGGTCCTCACCATCATCGGATTCGCGGCCGAGGCGCTCCAGCGTCGCCGCGACGCGGGCCATGTCGGCACGCAAGGACTCCAGCTCGGCTCTGCCGAGCCATTCGCGCGCCACCGTAGCGACTCTGGGGTTGTCACGATCCACGACCTCGCGCAATGCGGCGTGCGCGGCGCGGGATATCGCCGCGTCCTGACTCGCCAGCATCTTCCCGAGCGCGTTGACCCCGCCGATTCGGATGTCCGGAACTCGGCTCTCCAACGTCTCCCGGACCTCCTCCGGCAGCGGCACCGTCGCCGGACGCCGGTTTCGCACCAGCCCGAACCGGTCGGCGGTGCTCGTGCCGCGCTGCTGCGGTAGCGGAAGGTTCTCCGTCTGGGCGCGAATCCGCAGGTGGCGGTAGATCTCACCCATGGTGAGCACCGGGCCGGCGCTCGGGTCGCCGCCGCGGAGCAGGGCCAGGAGGCGGCCGGTGAACGCGGTGTTGCGCTCGCCGGGCAGGACCAGGGCCGTGCGGTTGGCCGGGGCCGAGGTGAGGGTGTAGGTGCCGTCGGCGTCGAGTTGACCAAGGATCTCCTGGTCCTCGGCGGTCAGGACTTGGCCGATGGCGCGGCCGGAGAAGCAGGAGTCGAGGATGACGACCTTCATGCGGGCGTCGCTGTCCAGGCATGCCGAGCGGAGGGCCTCATAGGGGAGTGCGGTGAACGGCAGGCGGTCGGGGTGGGTGGCGGCCAGGGCCAAGTGGAGTTGGCCGCGCCGGTCGAGCAAGCCGTGTCCCGAGTAATAGATCAGCAACAAGTCCGACGCTTCCTCGGCGGCGACGCCCAGCACGTCGCCGACGTCGGCGAGTCCGGCGTCCGGCGGCGTGCTGACACAGTGTTTCGGACTCAGGCCGCCGAGGTCGGGGTCGGTGAGGACGGCGACCAGGTCCGCGACGTTGTGGGCGACCGCGGGGACGTCGGGCAGCCGGTCGTCGGCACGGGTATGGGTCGGCGTGCCGATCAGGACCGCGCGCGAGCCCTGCGGGTTGACCAGGTGGAGCTCAGGACTCATCGGCGGCGCGAACGGAGGCTCCGGCGCGATCGGCTGCCACCAGTTGTGCGGTGAGCTCGGGAACCGAAGCCACCTTGACCCGGTCGGCGTCCAGCTCGATCCGGCTACCGTCCGTGCGAGTCAGCACTATGCGAACCTTGGCGCCGCGCGGCTGGGAGAAGAACGCCTTCAACGACGCCGCCAGTACGCTGACCGCGCCTCCAGCGCCCAGCGTGGCCACCAGCACGTCAGCCACCGCGCCGAGCTCGCCGGGTCCCGGCACCACCGGCGCGGTTTTGACCGAGCCGCGCAGTTCCGGCTCGGCCGCGAACCACTCGGCCAGGGCCTCCAGGTCGGTCGAGCCGGCCGAATCGCCGGCACCGTCGACCGCGATCGAGATGCGCTCCACTGTCCGTTCCCCCCAGGTAAGGCCGCAGCAGCAATCGCACCCAGTATGGCCGGTGGCGACTGCCGGCGGGAAGCGCTTCGCTCTTGACTGCCCACAGGCCCTGACTAAGTTCGTCTCATCGGACTCTGCGAAAGGGGACATTCGTGAACCAGAGGCAGAAGCTGCGTCGACGGCACGGCAAAGTGCGGCGTCACCGGACGATCGCGCACATCCGGAAGCACCATCTGCATGGTCGGCACCTCGGCTGAACAAGCCGGATAGCTGAGCGTCGCGGCGGGCCGTCCGGAATCTCTTTACACCGGTTCTTGTCGCGTAAAGGCCCATCGGCCACACTGAGCACATGGAACACTTCGACGTGATCGTCGTCGGCGCCGGTCTGTCCGGGATCGGCGCCGGATACCGGTTGCAGACCGAGTGTCCGGACCGGAGCTACGTCATCCTGGAGGCGCGGGACGCGATCGGCGGCACGTGGGACCTGTTCCGCTACCCCGGCGTGCGCTCGGACTCCGACATGTTCACGCTCGGCTATCCGTTCCATCCGTGGCGCGCCGCCAAGGCCATCGCCGATGGCGACACGATCCGCGACTACATCCAGGCCACGGCCACGCGCTACGGCATCGAGGACAAGATCCGCTTCCGGAGCAAGGTCGTCGCGGCCGAGTGGTCGAGCGAGCACGCGTGGTGGACCGTCACGGTCGAACAGACCGGCCCGGAAGGCGCCGTCGCAAGCCGAACCCTCACCTGCACCTTCCTCTACGCGTGCGCCGGCTACTACGACTACGCCAGCGGCCACACCCCCGACTTCCCCGGCATCGAGGACTACCGGGGCACCGTCGTGCACCCGCAGTTCTGGCCCGAGGACCTGGACTACGTCGGCCGGCGCATCGTCGTCATCGGCAGCGGCGCCACCGCGGTCACGCTGGTCCCGGCGCTGGCGCGCGCCGCCGGGCACGTGACCATGCTCCAGCGCTCGCCGACGTGGATCAGCCCGGTGCCGGGACGCGACAAGGTGGCCGACCGGCTGCGGGCCGTGCTGCCGGCGCGGGTCGCGCACAAGATCATCCGGGCCAAGAACATCGCCTTCATGGTCGGCGTCTACCAGTTCTGCCGGCGCCGCCCCGAGGCCGCGCGCCGGCTGTTCACCAAGCTCGCCACCCGCTTCCTCAAGGACGAGCAGTTGGTCCGCGAGCACTTCACGCCGACCTACGACCCGTGGGAGCAGCGGCTGTGCGCGGCGCCGGACGCCGACTTCTTCCGCGCGATCCGGGATGGGAAAGCCGACGTGGTCACCGACCACATCGAGGGGTTCGTCTCCGAGGGGATCCGGCTGAAGTCCGGCCGGGTGCTGGCCGCCGACGTCGTCGTCACCGCGACCGGGCTGCGGCTGCTGGCGTTCGGCGGGATCGCGCCCCGGGTCGACGGCGTCGAGGTGCCGCTGGCCGAGCAGTTCGTGTGGCGCGGGGCGATGGTCACCGGGATCCCGAACTTCGCCGTCTGCATCGGCTACACCAACGCCTCCTGGACCCTGCGCGGGGACCTGACCTCGCGGCTGGTGTGCAAGCTGCTGAATCACATGACGGCGCGCGGATACGCGTCGGTGGTGCCGGTGCCGGACCGCACGCTGACGGAGCGGCCGCTGCTGGACCTGAACTCCGGCTACATCCAGCGCTCCATCCAGGCGTTCCCGCGCGCCGGGCACCGCAGCCCGTGGCGGGTGCGGCAGAACTACATCCTGGACGCCGCGACTACGATGCGGACGGACTTCGACAAAACGCTGCGTCCCACGCGGCGGGAGAAGGCGGGAGTGCGGTCGTGACGGATGACGCCACTGATGCGCAGGACGGCCGGGCCGGCGAGGGGCTGCCCCTTTCCAGCTCCGGGGCGAAACTGCCGACATTCCGCTTCAACGGCGCGGTGGCGGTCGTCACCGGCGCGGCGGGCGGCATCGGGGAGCAGCTCGCCTACGGCCTGGCCCGGCGCGGCACCCATCTGGTGCTGGTCGACCGCGACGCTGAGCGGCTCGCCGCCGTCGCGCAGACCGTGCACCGCCGGCGCCCGGAGATCCGGGTGCGGACCTTCGTCACCGATCTGGCCGACGCCGACGCCGTGGCGAAGCTCGCCGCCGAGATCCTGGCCGCCGAACCGGTGCTCAACCTGCTGATCAACAACGCCGGGGTGGCGCTGGCCGGCACCTTCGAGGAGTGCTCGGCCGAGGAGTTCGACTGGGTGATGGCGATCAACTTCGCCGCTCCGGTGGCCCTCATCCGCGCACTGCTCCCACGGCTTCGCGAAGCGCACGGCAGCCACCTCGTGAACGTCTCCAGCTTGTTCGGCCTCATCGCCCCGCCCGGCCAGAGCGCCTACGCGGCCAGCAAATTCGCCCTGCGCGGCTTCACCGAGGCACTGCGCCACGAACTGGCCGGCGAGATCGGCGTGACCAGCGTCCACCCCGGCGGCATCAAGACCCGCATCGCCCTGGACGCCCGCATCGCCGCGGGCGCCGACCAGGCCCAGAGCGCCAAGGCGATGCACGCCTTCAACAAAGTCCTGACCTACCCGGCCGACCGCGCCGCGGCCCACATCATCGAAGGCGTGCGCCGCCGCCGCGGCCGCGTGCTCATCGGCGTCTCGGCACGCGTCCCGGACCTGCTGGCGCGCCTGTTCCCGGCGACGTACTGGGATCAGTTCGTCCGCCTGAACCCGAAGGCCGCCAGACGACCTCAGCCGCCGACCGCTAGCGGTGCCGGTCCTTCGGATCCGAGCGCGCGTCCATAAGCAGCCAGAACGCCAGCGCGGCGGTGACGAGGCAGGCGATGAGGATGACCAAACCCATGGGGAACATGCGGAACTCCTCAGGTCGGTTTCTCCTTCCAGCTTCGACCCGGCATGGCGCGCCGTCCAGTCGTGGACGTGCCGAATCTCCTCCGCGCCGCCCAAGGGCGCTGATCTATCCTCGACCCATGCGCGCGGCCATCCTCGTCGAAGGTGTGAGCGACCAGGTGGCGCTGCACGTCCTGGCCCGCCGGCGGGGCCGTGAGCTGGCGGCCGAGGGCGTCGGGGTGCTGGCCATGGACGGCGCCACCAATGCCGCGCGCTACCTGCGCGAATACGGTCCCGGCGGGCGGGGGCTCAAGCTCGCCGGGCTGTTCGACGAGGCCGAGGAGCGGTTCTTCCGGATCGGGTTGGAACGGGCCGGGCTCGACCCGGGGCCGGCCACCGAAGACCTGGAGGAGCTGGGGTTCTTCGTCTGCCGCGCCGATCTGGAGGACGAGCTCATCCGGGCCGTCGGCGCCGAGGAGGTGCTGCGCATCGTGGCCGCAGAGGGCGAGCAGCGGTCGTTCCGCACGCTCCAGCGCCAGCCGGCGATGCGCGACAAGACCTTGCTGCACCAGCTGCGGCGCATGATGGGCGGCCGGGCCGGGGGCAAGGAGCGCTGGGCCCGGCTGCTGGCCGAGGCGGTGCCGTTGGAGCGGGTGCCGCGGCCGTTGGAGCTGGTGCTGGAGCAGTTGTAGGTGCGGTCGGCGCGGCGCGGCGCGGCGCAGCTCGGCGCGGCGAGAGGGAGCCTGACGCCCCGCAGCGGGATCGCCGTGCGGGGCGTCAGGGTTCTCCATCGGCTGCGCGTCGCGGCGCCTCAGCAGGCTCCGTTGTCCGTCCACACGCCGGCCGGGCCGCCGGGGACGTCGTTGTACGTCCACCACTTCGCGGTCCACTTGTGGCGGTTGTACGACACCACCGCGCCGCCGGTGTACGCCGTCGTGCTGCTCCACGGTGCCGCGGTGCAGGTGCCGCCGCCGGTGCTGGACGAGGACGACGACGGCGGAGGCGTCACAGTGCTCGATGACGGCGGCGGCGGAGGCGGCGTGGCCACCCCGGCGAACTTCGCCGTGAACTTGGTGAAGTCCCAGTCGTTCTGCGGCACCGAGGAGCAGCTGCCGGACAGCTGGCCGTTGTTGTTCGGCGGGTTGCACTGGCGGTCGCGGTTCACCGACCAGTACGTGTACCGGGCCAAGCCGTGGCTGGTCGCGTAGTCCAGCACCGTCTGGAAATCCGCCTGGTAGAAGAACTCTGCGGAGTCCGTGCGGCCGTTCATCATCGACACGCCCTCATGCTGGTAGGCGGTCGTGGAGTCCCAGCCCATGTGCGACATCAGCAGGCTGTGAAAGCCCTCCAACGCCGAGGTCTGCGCCGAGGCACCGCTGAAACCGCCGTCGAACGGCATGATCGAGAAGTTGTTCGGGGCGAAGCCGATCGAGTGCGCCTGGTCCAGCAGCTGCGTGCCGAACCAGCCGGTGCCGGCGCTCGTGCCGGGCATCGTCACCGAGACGTACAGGCCCGGGTTGTTCCGCTGCAGAGTCTGCGCCGCGCCGAGTTCGTTGGCGATGGCCGCGGTGTTCTCGTACTCCGGCTCTTCCAGGTCGAAGTCGATGGCGTGCAGCCCGTACTTGTCGACGACCTGCTGGTACGCCGCGGCCGTGGCCGCCACGCTCCCGCAGGTCTGCCCGAGCTTGGTGCCGCCGTAGCCGCCGACCGACACCGACACGTCGCCGCCCTTGCCGCGGATCGTCGATATCACCGCCGGGATCGCGGTGTCGGAGCCGATCGAGTTGGTGCCGCCCCAGGTCGGCGAACAGCCGCCGCCGTTGGGCGCCAGGATGAAGGCCAGCTGGAACGCCTTCTGCCCGGTGGCGTTCATCACCGTGGCGATGTCCGGCGGCGAGTTGTCCTCCGGCATCAGGTACGGCGCCGAGGCGTACCAGGTGCTGCTGAGCGGGGCGGCGCCGGGGGCGGCGGTGCTGGAGGTGGCCAGTGCGATGGTGGTGCCGGCGGCGACCGCCAGTGCCGTGACGGGCAGGGCCAATCGCCGCTTCAAACTCGCGTTTGCCATGGGGTCTCCGAGGTGGCGGGAGGGAAGTGTGGGGGACTCCGGAGTCGCGGTTCACTATTGGACTAGACCAGTCTCCTGTCAAGGTTCGCGGGTAAAGCGCGCGCAAATAAGGGTCAAGCGACGGTCTGCCGGTGCGTGACCTGCGGGAAAAGATCAGTGGTTTAGACCCTTGACAGGACTCAGTGGTCTACTCCACTTTGTGTGTCAGGGCGATGACACCGCGCCTCCCATGCGTCACGACCCAACACTTTCCCGCCACCACGGAAAGGTACGGACCTCCCATGACTCCCACCGCCCCGGGGCGCCGCCGCATGGCCGTGCGCACCGGCGCACTGCTCGTCGCGGCGATAGCCGCGACCGCCACGGCGCTGGCCCACAGCGCCTCGGCCGGACCGCGCGCCCCCGCCGCCGTCGGCAGCAGCGTGTTCTCGGTAGCGCCGTACGTCGACATGTCCAACGGCCAGGAACCGGTGCTGGACACCGCGATCACCGGACACGGACTGAAGGCCTACACCGCGGCGTTCGTCATCGGCGCCGGCTGCAACCAGGAGTGGGGCGACACGCTGCCGATCGGCAACGACTCCTACACCGACCCGGAGATCGCGCGCGCCAAGTCCGAGGGCGCCTCGGTCATCATCTCCTCCGGCGGCGCCGGCGGCGAGCCGCTGGCCTGGACCTGCACGAATCAGAGCTCGATCAACGCCGGCTACGCGGCGATCGCCGACGACTACGGCGTGAGCCGGCTCGACTTCGACGTCGAGGGCGCGGCCGTGGCCGACACCGCCGCCGCGGCGCGGCACTTCACCGCCATCAAGGCCCTGAAAGCGTCGCACCCGAACCTGGTCTTCTCCATGACGCTGCCGGTCCTGCCCTCCGGCCTGACCGGCGACGGCGTCAACATCCTCAAGGCCGCCAAGACCGCTGGGCTGAGGATCGACGTGGTCAACGTCATGGCCATGGACTACTACCAGGGCCAGCAGGACATGGGCGCCGCCGCGATCAGGGCCGCGCAGAGCACGCTGGCACAGATGAAGTCCGTGGACTCCGGCTACACCATGGCCAACGTCGGCATCACCCCGATGATCGGCGTCAACGACGACGGCTCGGTGTTCACCACGGCCAACGCCGCCTCGGTGGAGTCCTTCGCGGCGAGCAACGGCGTGGGCCGGCTGGCCTTCTGGTCCATCGACCGCGACCAGCCCTGCCCCGGCGGCAGCGGCGGCGCGGCCTCGCCGACGTGCAGCGGCGTGAGCTCGGCGAAGCTGGCGTTCACCGATGCCTTCGTGCCGTACACCGGCACCGGCGGAGGCACCGGCGGGACGACAGGTGGCACTACCGGTGGCACCACCGGCGGGACGACCGGCGGGTCCACCGGTGGCGGCGGCTGCTCGGCCGCGGCATGGAGCGCGAGCACGTCGTACGTGCCGAACGACGTCGTGTCCTACAACGGCCACAAGTGGACGGCGCTGTACTGGTCGACCGGCGTCCAGCCTGGCTCGGCCATCGCTTGGAACATCTGGAAGGACAACCGTCTCTGTTGATCCGCGGAGCAGGCTCACCTATGGCCGGTGAATGTAGCGTGTCACGCACCTCATCAACATAAATCGTGAGGTCACATGTAAAATGGCACTTCCTATGCAACTTCGCTACAACTATCGGATCTATCCCGATCCCGCCGAGCGCGCCGCGCTGGCGCGCGTGTTCGGGTGTGCCCGCGTGGTGTTCAACGACGGGTTGCGAGCACGACAGGCCGCGCAGGCGGCTGGGTTGCCCTACATCAAGGACGCGGACCTGCAGAAGCAGGTGATCACCGCCGCCAAGCGGACCGAGAAACGAGCGTGGTTGGCCGAGGTGTCCTCGGTGGCGCTGATCCAGTCTCTGAACGATCTGCACAGCGCCTACCGGCACTTCTTCGCCTCAGCGACCGGACGTCGCAAAGGGCCGAGGATTGCCCCGCCGAGATTCAAATCCAAGCGGGACAACCGGCAGTCGATCCGCCTCACCGCCAACGGCTTCAGCCTGCGCGACAACGGCCGGCTCTATATCGCCAAGATCGGGGACTTGGCGGTGCGATGGTCGCGCCCGCTGCCGGCCGCCCCGTCCTCGGTCACGATCACCAAGGACGCCGCCGAACGCTACTGGGCGTCATTCGTCGTCCAGACTCAGGACCGACCGCTGCCCGAACTGGACACCGCCACAGGGATC
The DNA here is from genome assembly GCA_019510485.1 of Catenulisporales bacterium. Classification (GTDB taxonomy): domain Bacteria; phylum Actinomycetota; class Actinomycetes; order Streptomycetales; family Catenulisporaceae; genus Catenulispora. The sequence continues at coordinate 6,698 of JAEKKI010000164.1, read as the reverse complement.
GATCTGGGCCTGTCCCACTTCGCAGTGCTGGCTGACGGAACGAAGATCAGCTCACCGCGGTTCCTGCGCCGCGCTGAGCGTAAGCTCAAACGGCTCCAGAAGGACCTGTCCCGCAAACGGAAAGGATCGAACAATAGGGCCAAAGCCCGGATCAAGGTCGCACGAGCCCACGCCGTGGTGGTCGATCGCCGTCGGAACTGGCACCACGAGGAATCAACGCGCATTATCCGCGACAACCAAGCGGTGTATGTGGAAGATCTCGCGGTGAAAGCCTTGGCGCGCACCCGTCTGGCGAAGTCCGTGCACGACGCCGGATGGTCGGCGTTCGTGGCGATGCTGGAATACAAGGCACGCAAGAACGGCCGCACCTTCGCCAAGGTGTCCCGCTTCGCTCCCACCAGTCAGGTGTGCTCGGTGTGCGGCGTCAAGGACGGCCCCAAGCCTTTGCGCATCCGCGAGTGGATGTGTGCCGCGTGCGGCTCTGTGCATGACCGCGATGTGAACGCGGCACGCAACATCCTCGCCCTGGGACGCAGGGAGAGGCTAAACGCCTGCGGAGGGAACGTAAGACCGGAACGTGTTCCGGCAGCTCCCTGCGAAACAGGAACCCACCTAGGCGACCGGAAACACTCGTGACCGGCGCGGTAGGAACCCTGGCTTTCAGACCGGGGAGGACGTGAAAGAATGACCGGCCATGCAGGGCGATCTGACAGGGCTGGTGCTCGACGACCGCTACGTTCTCCAACAGCGGCTCGGCGCAGGCGGCATGGGTGAGGTGTGGCGGTGTCGGGATCAGCGCATCGGGCGCGATGTGGCGGTGAAACTTCTGCTGGACTTGCGGCTCAACGCCGAGATCCAGGCACGTTTCGAGCGTGAGGCGCGGGTGGCCGGCGGGCTGTCGAGCCCGTGGATCGTCACGCTGCACGACTACGGCCACGGGCAGCTGGCCGGACGGGACGTGCCGTATCTGGTGATGGAGCTGCTGCAGGGACGCACGCTGGCGCAGATCCGCAACGACGAGCGGAACTCGCGCCGGGTGCTGACCTGGGGCGCGCAGGTGTGCGCGGCGCTGGACGTGGCGCACCGGGCCGGCGTCGTGCACCGCGACATCAAGCCCAGCAACGTGATGGTGACCGACGACGGCGGGCTGAAGGTCCTCGACTTCGGCATCGCGCGCGTCATCGAGGACGGACAAACCCGCGCCGGGCTCACCGCCGACGGTACGGTCATGGGCACCGCGGACTACATGTCCCCGGAGCAGGCGGCGGGTCAGCCCGCTGATACGCGCAGCGACCTGTACTCCTTCGGCTGCCTGCTGTACTTCCTGGTCACGGCGCGGCCGCCGTTCGTCGCCGACACGTTCTTCGCGATGCTGCAACTCCAGATGAACGCCACGCCGGAGCCGCCGAGCAAGTACCGGCCCGGACTGCCGCCGGAGCTGGACGGCCTGATCATGGCGCTGCTGGCGAAGGACCCGGCGGCGCGGCCGCCCGGGGCGCGGGCGGTGCGGGAGGCTTTGGAGGCGATGCTGCCGGCGGCGGCGAGTCAGGGTTCTGCGCCGGACGTCGCGGCTCAAACTCCTGACACTGGTTCGGGAACGACACCGACACCGATACCGACACCGACCAGTACGGTTCCGATACAGCCCGGTTCCGGATCGGCAGCCGCGCCGGTTCCATCCGCGACTCCGACGGCGCCAACGGTTCCAGCGCCGACACCGGCCGGATCCACACCGGCGGCCGTGCCGGCCCAGCCCGTGACTCCGGCGTCGCCTTCGACCCCTCAACCCCTTCCGCCCCACGTCCCGATGCAGCCGCCGACCCACCCGCCGACCCAGGTCGGCGAATGGGCCTCGACCCGCGTCGTGCCCGCCGAGTTCGGCGGCCGCGGCGACTCCGGGGCGGCCGAGACCGAACAGGCCCAGAAGTCCGGCTCCGGCCTTTCCCGTCGCAAACTCCTGATAGGCGTCGGCGGTCTGGCCGGCGTGGTGGCGGCCGGCGGCGGCGCGTACGCCGCGCTCGGCAAGGACACCAAGAAGACCGGCGCCACGACAACGGGCGGCACCGCCAAGGTCGCCGCGGGCAGCAGCACCGCTCCCACCGCCACCGGCACCGTGACTTCGGCGTCATCGAGCGCTGCGGCCTCCGAGACGTCGAGCGCCTCCGCCAGTAGCGCCGAAGCCTCCACGCCGTCGGAATCCTCATCGGCCACCGGCGCGCAATCGCCACTGTCGCCCGAGAACTCCCCGGCCGGGAAGATCGACATCCCCGGCCACCCGAACATGTGGATCATGTACATCAACGGCGGCAAGGCGCTGGTCGTCTCCGACGACCAGAACGGCGTGCAGATCTTCGACGTCACCAACCCCGGCAGCGCCCCGAAGATCGGCAGCATCGCGGTTCCGCTGTCCGACGGCCAGCTGAAGCCGATGCTCGCCATGGACTACAGCGCCAAGCGCGCCCTGCTGGCCCTCGGCGGCGCCGGCGGGCTGGCGCTGTGGGACGTGAAGGACCCGGCGAAGCCGGTGTCGCTGTCCGCTCTGGCCGACATCAACGGCAAGAAGGTGCGCACTCTCGGCTTCAACAGCGACGGCACCAAGATCGTGGTCGCCGCCGACGACTCCGAGACCTACTTCGAGAACGTCCACGACAGCTGCGTCATGGACGTGAGCGACCCGCACCACCCCGTGACGTGGAGCTCGCTGACCCCGGCCACCCGTGACGCCATAGCGCAGGCGCTCTACAGCCCGGATGACAAGTTCATCGCCTCCGTCGGTTACGGCGACGACAGCAGTAGTGCGATATTCCAGCTCTGGAACTCCTCCGACCCGCACAACGTGCGCCCGGTGGACTCCGCCGCCTGGTGGGGCCACGGTGATTCGGCGATGAAGCTCAACTCGACGCTCTACGTCGCCTCCGGCGGTCCTTGGCACACCCTGGTCGTGGGCGTGGTCAGCGCCGACTCCAAGAGCCAGGACCTCCAGTTCCTGGACTTCAGCAAGCCCCAGACCCCCGCCAAGCAGTGGTACTTCCAGAGCACCTCCGGCGCCGTCGCCTTCCACCCGGCGCGTCCGGTCGTGGCCATCGGCGACGCCCGCTCCGGCGCCACCACCTTGTACGACATGACCGACCCGCACCGCCCGACCCAGGTCGCCCGCCTGGTGGCCGACGCCGGCGCGGTGGCGTCGCTCGCGTTCACCCCGGACGGCACGCAACTGGCCGTGGCGCTCAAGCGCGAGGGCTACGGAAGCGACTCCGACGCGATGGTCTACTTCTGGAAGGTGGCCTGAGCGAACACGCGCGCGGCGGGGCTGACCCGCGCCACCCGACAACGTCAGCCCCGCACCGCCCCCTGCGGCCAGATGACCGTCACCGGCACGCCTTGCCGACGTGCCTCGGCGACGGCCGCACCGGTGCCGCCGGCATCCTGGGCCGGCCGGCCGTCCCAGACGGCGACCAACTCGTCGATCGAACCGAGCATCATCTCGTTGGCCGCCGCATAGGCCTCGGGCCCCGCGGCGGCGAACGGAAGAACAGTCACCACGTCGGCCGCCGCGATCGCCGCGTCCCATCCGACGGCGCAATCAGCGGGGACCTGCGTCCGCCGATAGTCGGCGGACGGCACCACCACCTCCAGCGGCACGCCGATTTCCAAAATGGCTTCCGCGAACAACGAATCCGCGCCCGGAGCCAAGCAGGTGACGCCGACCAGAGCGTCTCGGTCGAAGCGCGCGAGGTGGCCGCGCAACGCCTCGGCCACCGCTTCGGCCGTTTCGCCGGTGATCTTCATATGCCCGGTCACGCCGATTCGCACTGTCGCTGCTTTCCTCGCGTGGCGCCCTGCCGGCCGCAGCCGCCCGTCACCAGCCCCGGTGCCGCCACGCCTCAAGGTCCGGCCGCTCCGTGCCCAGCGTCGTGTCCTTGCCGTGGCCGGGGTAGACCCAGGTGCTGTCCGGGAGCCGGTCGAAGATCTTGGTGACGACGCCTTCGTAGAGCGAGGCGAAGCGCTCGGGGTCCTTCTGGGTGTTGCCGACCCCGCCGGGGAACAGGCAGTCGCCGGTGAACAGGTGCGGGATGCCCTCAGGGTCCTGGTAAAGCAGGGCGATCGAGCCGGGGGTGTGGCCGACGAGGTGGATCGCGGTCAGCTCGATGTCGCCGACGCGGACGGTGTCGCCGTCGTCGACGGGGGTGTCGGTCGCGACGGGGATGCCCGCAGCGTCGTCGCGGCCGGCGTAGGTGGTGGCGCCGGTGGCGGCCACGACGGCTTCCAGAGCCTGCCAATGGTCCCCGTGCTGATGGGTGGTGATCACGGCGTCCAGCCGGTCGCCGACCAGGCCGAGCAGGGTGGAGGCGTTGTTGGCGGCGTCGATCAGGACACGGGCCCCGGTCGCCTTGCTCGCCAGCAGATAGGCGTTGTTGTCGAAGGGGCCGACCGAGACTTTCGTGACGGTGAGCGCGCTCAGGTCGCGGACGGCCGCCGGGCCGCCCGGGGTGACCTCACCGGTGTAGTCAGACATCTGCGGGTCCTCCTGGATGTGGGGACTATGCCCGTAGTCCACGCCTGGAGCGTTCCGCTCCCAGCGTGCTGTCGTCTCCGTGCGCGGGATACACCCACGTCTCGTCCGGCAGGCCGGCCAGCCGGCCGGCCATCGGGTCCGCGGGCGCGGGGCCGTGCGGCTCCTTGCCGGACAAGCGGTCCCCGGTGAACAGGTGCGGATGCCCCTTGGGATCGTCATACAGCAGCGCCACCGGGGCATCGCCGGCAAGGTGGACGGCGGTGAGCACCGATCGCCCGATCCGGATCTCGTCGCCGTCCCGCAGCGTCGTCTCGGTCGGCACCTCGATCGCCCCGGCGGCGTCCGCCCCGGCCATCGTCACCGCGCCGGTCGCGGCCGCCACCTCGGCCAGCGCGCGCCAGTGATCGCGGTGCCGGTCGGTGGTGACGATCGCCGCCAGCGAGCCGTTGACCAGCCGGATCAGTGTCGGCGCGGCGTCGGCGGCGTCCACCAGCAACTGCTCGCCGGTGGCCCGGTCGCGCAGCAGGTAGCAGTTGGTCGGCGCCGGGCCCACCGCGAGCTTGGTGACGATCAGCTGGGCGAGTTCGTGCACGGCCGGCGCGCCGCCGACGTGGACGGAGCCGTGGTAGTTCATGGCCGGCGCTCCTGGTTCACGAGGACTGGTTCATGAGATCCGAAACTGGAAACGGAAGCTGGAAACGGGGAAGCTGGAAACGGGAGCCGGAAACGGTCATCACCCCCAAGAAGGCAGCTTCGGCAGCGGCTCGCGCCCGCCGCCCGGCGGCACCGCCACCAGACCGTCCCCGGAGGCCCGCCCCATCAGCCAGGCCAGCAGCGCCCGCTTCGGCCCGCGCACCGTGAGCGCCTGCGGGTCGTCGGGCTCGGAGCGCAGGCCGTAGACCACGTCCTCCTCCTCGACGTCCAGCCGCAGCGGCGGGAAGTCCTCGCGGTCGGCGAAGCGGGCCAGGGCGTCGGTGAAGGAGGCGTCGGTGAAGGCGTCCGACCAGTGCGCCGGCGTGAAGTCCGCGTCCAGGTCCACGTGGTGGATCAGCAGCTCGGCGAGCCGCTTGCCCGGCGTCTGGAACGCCGGCATCGGCGCGGCGCCCGGGGTGCGGTACACCGGCGCGCCCCAGGCCTTGGCGGCGTCCACGTCCGCGTACGCCCGGGCGTACCGCGCGGCCGAGTCCCGCAGGTCGGCCAGCAGCTCGGCGCCGCTGCGGAAAGCGCCGGCCTCGATGTCGGCGTCGCGCTGCTCGTCGGATGCGTACATCGGCGTGACCTTGCCGGTCGCCGCGGTGTTGAGCATGTTGGCCTGTCCGTCGGCGTTGCGGGCGAGGTGGGCCAGCACGTGCCCGCGCGTCCAGCCCTCGCACAGCGAGGGTCCGCGCAACTCCTCCTCGGTGAGCTCGGCGGCACTGGTCAAAAGGTGTGCGGTCGCCTCGGAGATCTGCGCGAGGACAGCGGGGGCGTCGAAGGTGGCGGGGACGGTGGTCGCAGAATCGGTCACAGCGGTAACTCTTCCGTACCGGCCGCGCGTGTGCCACACCGGCGGCGAAAACAGAACTTGTCAGAGAGGCCGTCTAGCATCGGTCGGAGTCATGTCTTCAGGAAGGTTCTACTAGTGGATCGGCTGATCGTCCGCGGCGCGCGGGAGCACAACCTCAAGGACGTCTCCGTGGACCTCCCTCGCGACGCCCTGATCGTGTTCACCGGCTTGTCCGGCTCGGGCAAGTCCTCGCTGGCCTTCGACACGATCTTCGCCGAGGGCCAGCGGCGCTATGTCGAGTCGCTGTCGGCCTACGCCCGGCAGTTCCTCGGGCAGATGGACAAGCCCGACGTCGATTTCATCGAGGGCCTGTCCCCGGCGGTGTCGATCGACCAGAAGTCGACGTCGAAGAATCCGCGCTCGACCGTGGGCACCATCACCGAGGTCTACGACTACCTGCGCCTGCTCTACGCGCGCGCCGGCCGTCCGCACTGCCCGGTCTGCGGCCGCCCGATCGCCCGGCAGAGCCCGCAGCAGATCGTGGACCGGGTGCTGGAGCTGGAGGAGGGCACCCGGTTCCAGGTGCTGTCGCCGGTGGTGCGCGAGCGCAAGGGCGAGTACGCCGACCTGTTCAACGAGCTCCAGGCCAAGGGCTACAGCCGGGCCCGGGTCGACGGCGTCGTGGTGCAGCTCACC
>JAEKKI010000291.1 GCA_019510485.1 Catenulisporales bacterium | reverse complement strand
GGTGAAGGTGGTGGTGGTTGAGGTGCCGGCTGGGGTGGTGCCGCGGTAGATGGTGTAGCCGGTGACGCCGACGTTGTCGGTGGAGGCGGTCCAGGACAGTGTGACGGTGCTGCTGGTGGTGGCGGTGCTCTTCAGGCCGGTCGGGGTGCTGGGTGCGGTGGTGTCGCCGGTGTTGCCGCCGATGGCGGGGTAGGCGTTGGCGACCAGTTGCTGGAACTGGGCGGCGAACCATTGTCCGGCGGGGATGTCGTAGCCGGGGAAGGCGTCGGTGGGGTAGGTGCCGCCGTTGCCGTCGGATTGGGTGCCGGCGGGGTCGCAGTGTGGGTCGCCGTGGCTGTGGGAGGCGGTGGGGTAGTCGCCGTCGGATTCGCCGGGGGGTTTGATCCACACGTCGGCGATGATGTGGGAGCTGGTGCCGTAGGGGTTGGCCTGGGGGCGGGCGCCGATGCCGGCGCCGTTGACGTTGCACCAGTCGCCGCGGAAGGGGCGGGAGTCGACTTTGTTGGCGGTGACGTAGCTGTTGACGTCGGTGGGGGTGGAGTTCAGGTGGGTGGGTCGGGTGGGGCCGCCCCAGCCGTTGCGGGAGGTGTCGATGACCATGCCGATGCTGGCTGGGAACCCGCTTGAGGTGAACTCGTTGTACATCGCCTCGTCGTAGGTGTGTTCGTCGAAGTAGGGGTTGTACTGGTAGAAGTTCGCGGACTTCAACGGCTGTCCGCCGACGCTCAGGTTGGAGTCGGTGAGGAACGGCTCATCAGCCGGGGTGGTGTTGGCGGTGTCGGAGACGAATCCGTCGACGGTGGCGTAGCCGCCGGTGGCGTTGCGGACGACTTTGGAGTATTCGGGGCCGGCGCCGGTCATGTTGTTGGGCCAGCCGAGCCAGCCGGAGTGGCCGATGTCCAGGTAGTTGTAGATCTGGGGTCCGATGGCGTGCAGTTTGCCCAGGGTGTAGGCGATGCCTTGTTCGTAGTAGGGGATCGCCGCGGCGCAGGCGGTTTTGCTTTGGTTGGTGACCGCGTTGGGCAGGGAGTCGGGTTCGATGAAGTTGACGATGCGCAGGTTGGCGTATTTGGGGTCGCCTTCGATCGCGGCGATCGGGTCGACGTACTGGGATTCGTATTGGGTCAGGCCGGCGGTGGTGGCGGGGATTTCGCCGTTGGAGGCCAGGGCGGCGCAGTCGCGGCCGGGTAGGTCGTAGACGACGACTTCCACGCGTACTGGTTGGCTGGAGGTGGCGGCTTGGGCGGCGGCTTTGTCCAGGTGTGCGGTCAGGCCCAGGTGGCCGCCGTCGCCGGCGATGGCGCCGATGTGGTCCATCCAGATCGCGGTTTGGTAGCCGGCGACCGCGGCTTCGGCGGTGTTGTTGTCGGTGGCGGCTTGGGTTTGGACTTCGGAGACGTAGTCGGGGTTGAGGTAGGCCGCGGAGCCGGCGTAGGGGTTGGCCACGTGGGTGGCGGCCTGGGCGGCGGTGCCGCCGGTGAGGGGTATCAGGAATGATGAGGCGCCGACGGCGAGGGCAAGCGCTGCGACTCGCGTCGGCCGGCGGTAGTCAACCACTGGCTGTCCGTCCTTCGGCAAGGGTGGACCGGGGCGGCCGTCGCCGAGCACCGCCCGGTGGGTACGCGCAGCCGTGGGGGGCATCGCCGCGCGGCGTCACCGTACGAGCAGTGCGAAAACAGCGTCAATGTCCCACAACCGATACAGCGCCCCGGCCTGGCCGATCGGAGCGGAATACGGTGAAAGTTTCCGATCTGTTTCGATAGAGATTCGACAGGGTTCGACACCGCGCCCCGCAGCGCTCTGGTAGGAGCGCTGCGGGGCGCGGTGTCATCGACGAGTCCTGAGAACGCGTGGGAGCGCCCGAGAACTCAGATCAGCGGGGATTGAAGTCCTGGTTGGTTCCCGGTGCGTTCTTGCACGGCCATTGGTCCAGCTGCTGGCCGGTGTTGTTGCCGTTGCCGTACACGTCCAGGCACAGGCCGCTGTTCTGGTTCTTGAACTGCCAGGAGCCATCAGATTGCTGCTGTGGCAGCCACGGGCTCGCGGCCGAACCGTTGACCGGCTGCTGGACGATGTCCGGAGTGCCCTGCGCGGTGGAGCTGTTGGCCACGGTCACGTCCTGGCTGGAGTTCTGCGCCTGGATCTCGCCGTAGCCGCCGGAGATCGGGACGAACTGGAACTTCTGGTTGTTCTGTCCGTTGCAGGTGTACTGGTCGATGGCCGCGC
>JAEKKI010000090.1 GCA_019510485.1 Catenulisporales bacterium | reverse complement strand
CGGCGACACGTCGGAGGCGAAGGCGTAGCGGCGGGTCAGCAGCTGCGCCAGGTCGGTGCCGGCGCGGCGGGTGCGGTCGACCAGCGCGTGGCCCCGGCCCAGCAGCGCGAACACGCGGGGGGCGGTGCGCTGGAACAGCGCGGCGGCGGCGAGCGGCAGGCCGAGCGTCATCTCGTTCCAGTGGCCGTCGGTCGTGGACACCAGGACGACGCCGCGCACCCGGGCGTGGTCGCCGGCCCCCGGCCCGCCGAACAGCTCGGGGTGCTCGGCGGCCAGGGCCAGGATCGTCATGCCGCCCATGGAGTGGCCGACCAGGATCACGTCGCCGTCCGGGCACACCGCCTCCAGCACCGCGTACAGGTCGCGGCCTATCTGGTCGATGGTGTGCGAGGAACGGTCGCCGCGCTCGGAGCGGCCGTGGCCGCGCTGGTCCCAGAACACGCAGCGGTTGCCGGCGGCGAACTCGGCGCGCTGGTAGTGCCAGGTGTCCTGGTGCAGCGCGTAGCCGTGGCAGAACACGAGGGCGGGGCCGCCCGGGGCGCGGCCGGCGCGCTTGCGGGCCCAGCCGGCGCCGCCGGTGAACTGCTGGGGGCCGTCGACCTCGACGTACAGGCCGAGGCCGTCGTCGGCACGGACCGTCAGCGGCCGTCCGCGCAGGGTGCCGTAGGGCTCGGCCAGGCGGCGGGGTTCGGCCAGGCGGCGCACGGCCCGGCCGATGGTGGCCCGCTCCAGCGCGAAGCCGGCCGCCGCGCCGGCCGCGATCACGCCGACCGCGGCTCCGGCTATGCCCGCTTTCTTCGCGGTGCTCGGTGCCATGGCACCCTCTTTCTATGACACATGTCGGCTGTGCCGACGGCTCAGATCGGCTGGGCCTCTCGTCCCGGTGATTTCTTACTCCGCCTACGTCAAGAGTTCCCGACGTAGACCCGCGGGACACGCGGACCGATCCGCGTGACGATCTCGTAGTTCAGCGTGCCGGTGGCGCGGGCCCAGTCGTCGGCGGTGGGCTCGCCGCGGTCGCCGGGGCCGAAGATCACGACTTCGTCGCCCACCCGGGCCGCCTCGGCGGCCGGGTCTTCGAGGTCGACGACGAACTGGTCCATCGCCATCCGGCCGGCCACCCGGTGCCGCCGGCCGCCGATGAACACCTCGCCGACGTTGGAGGAACTGCGGGGCAGTCCGTCGGCGTAGCCGAGCGGGACCAGGGCCAGCGCGGTGTCGGCGGCGGTGTGGTAGATGTGCCCGTAGGACACGCCGTGCCCGGCCGGGGCGGTCTTGACCAGCGCCACCCGCGCGCGCAGCGTCATCGCCGGGCGCAGGCCCAGCTCGGCGGGCGTGACGTCGGGCAGCGGCGACAGTCCGTAGAGCGCCAGGCCGGGCCGCACCAGGTCGAAGTGGGCCTCGGGCAGGGTCAGGGCGGCCGGGCTGTTGGCGATGTGCCGGACCTCGGGCCGCAGCCCGGCCCGGTCGGCGGCGGCCAGCGCCTGGCCGAAGGACTCCAGCTGGGCCCGGATCGAGGGGTGGCCGGGCTCGTCGGCGCAGGCGAAGTGCGACCACACGCCGGTGACCTTGACCGTGCCGGCGGCTTCGGCCTTGGCGGCCAGCTCGACCAGTTCCAGCCAGTCGTGCGGCTGGGTGCCGCCGCGGCCCAGGCCGGTGTCGGCCTTGAGCTGCACGCGCGCCGGACGGCCGAGGCGCTGCGCCGCCACGGCGATCTCCTCCAGCGCCCAGGAGGCGTAGGCGGTGACGTCGACGCCGGCTTCGATCAGCGCGTCCCAGGGGCCGCCGGCCGGGTGCAGCCAGGCCAGGATCGGTCCGGTGAGGCCGGCTGCCCGCAGCTGGAGCGCTTCTTCCGGCAGGGCGGTGCCGAGCCAGCCGGCGCCGGCTTCTTTGGCGGCGCGGGCGCAGGCCACGGCGCCGTGGCCGTAGGCGTCGGCCTTCACGATCGCCATCACCCCGGCCCCGGAGCCGGCGGCGATCTGGCCCAGGCGGCGGGTGTTCGCGCGGACCGCGTCCAGGTCGACCACCGCCTCGGCGCGGAGCGGGGCCCCGGCGCCGGGCGGTAAATCGTTGGCGGTCTGGTCTGTCATCAGCGGTAGTCTGCCAGGTCGGCGCGGCTTTGACCGCGACGACGTTCGCTCGCGGGTCGGGGCGCCATGCTTCCGGCCCAGGTCCTGTAGGGGGTTCTCGGTTTTGGAAAGTCTGGAGTCGAAGGTCAACGGCTATCTGCACGGCAACGCGCGAGCCCGGAAGGTGAACGAGGCGTGTGGGCCGTTCCACATCGGCTTCGATGCCAACAACACCAATCCGTTCCTGAACTACGCGGTGCCGGAATCCCGGGCGTCGGTGACGGAACAGGACATCGCGGCGCTCGTCTCGGCCTTCGAGAAGCGGGGGCGGACGCCGCGGTTGGAGTTCGCGCCGGACGGAGCGCCGGGAGTCGCCGAGGCGCTGCTGGCGGCCGGGTTCGAGGTGCAGCAGCGCTTGCCGTTCATGATCGTGACGGCTGCGGAGCTGGTCGGTCCGGCGCCGGTGGACGGCGTCGAGGTGGTCGTGCTGGACGCGTCGGCGAGCGATGAGGAGCTGCGCGGGGTGGCGCTGGCGCAGCGGGAGGCGTTCGAGGATTCCGGGGAACCGCAGGACGATGCGGACTTCACCGACGATGTGGCTGGACTGCGTGCGGCTGTGGAGTCCGGGAAGTTCGCGGTGCTGGCGCGGGGTGCGGCCGGGACGGCCGGGGCCGGGGTGCCGATGGGCGGCGGGACGTGCGGCGTGGCGATCGCCGGGACCACGGAGGTCGGGGGGATAGCGACGCGGCCGGGGTTCCGGCGGCGTGGGATCGGGGCGGCGTTGACGGCGGCGTTGACGCGGCAGCTGGTTGACGTGGTGGGGCTGGAGTGCGTGTGGCTGTCGCCGGCCGGGCCGGATCAGGAGCGGTTGTACGGGACGGTCGGGTATCGGAGTCTCGGGGAGATGCTGTTCATCTGGAAACCGGTGGCTGAGCAGCTCTAAGCGCCTCGATCAGGTCGCCGGCGATGAGCTGGCGGCCCGGGTGGGTGCGCAGCAGGTCGTGGGCGGCCTGGCCGTGGAGCCAGGCGCCGACGGCGGCCGCGTCGTAGGCGGACAGGCCGGCGGCGAGCAGGCCGGCGGCCAGTCCCGAGAGGACGTCGCCGGAGCCGGCGGTGGCCAGGGCCGGGGTGCCGGTCGGGTTGACGCGGACCGTGGGGCGGTCGGGTTCCGCGATGAGGGTGGTCGAGCCCTTCAACAGGACGGTGCAGCGCAGACGGTCGGCGAGCTCGCGGACGGCCTCCAGCCGGCGGGCCTCGACCCGGTCGGCGGTCCAGGGTTCGCCGAGGAGGCGAGCGGCTTCGCCGGCGTGCGGGGTGAGCAGGGTCGGGTGCGGGCGGTCGACCGGGTGCGGCAGGGCGGCCAGGCCGTCGGCGTCGACGAGGACCGGGACCGGCTCGGCGAGGGCTGTGTGGACACGGTCGGCGCTGTCCGGGCCGATGCCGGAGCCGACGGCCCAGGACTGGACGCGGCCGGTGCCGATCAGGACCTCGGGATAGTGGGCCAGGACGCCGTCGCAGACTTCTGGGGTGCCGACGAAGCGCACCGCGCCCACGCCGCTGCGCAGGGCAGCGCCGGTGGCGAGGACCGCGGCGCCCGGGTAGCGGGGTGAGCCGGCGGCGACGCCGACGACTCCGCGGCGGTACTTGTTGCTCTCGGCGGATGTGATGGGTAGCAGGGCCTGGACATCGGCGGCTTCGAGCGCTTCCAGTACCGGCGCGCCTTCGAGAGTCAGACCGATGTCGACGAATTCGAGCTCGCCGACGTGTTCGGCGCCGGGGGAGATGAGCAGGCCGGGCTTGCAGGCGCCGAAGGTGACTGTGACGTCGGCGCGGACTGCCGAGTCGCCGACCTCGCCGGTGTCGGCGTCGACGCCGCTGGGGATGTCGACGGCGAGCAAAACGGAGTTTTCGATCTGCTCGAACACCGCCGCGGCCGCGGGCCGCAATCCACCGCGCCCGCCGATCCCGACCACACCGTCCAGGACCAGATCCGCGCCGCTGAAGCGCCACTCCCCTGCCGCCACAGCACGTCCGCCGGCCGCCCGCAGCGCCGCCAAGCCGCCGGAATGCGCGCGCTTCTCGTCCAGCAGCACCGCCTCGACCACCGCACCGCGCCGCGCCAGCCGCGCTCCGGCGAACAGCGCGTCGCCGCCGTTGTCGCCGCTGCCCGCGACGACCACCACGCGCTTGCCGTACACGCGCCCGCCGACAAGCCGCACGCAGTGCGCCGCCAGCCCCGCGACCGCACGCTGCATCAGTTCGCCGTCCGGCAGCCGCGCGATCAGCTCTGCCTCCGCGCGCCGCACCTGCTCGACCGAGAACGCCGTCCGCATAGTCCCACCCTGGCCTGCCTCAGGCCGCTGCGCCAATCGCTGGGCATCGCTAGGATCACCCGCATGTCTGGGGAGCTGGAACCGCTGGCGCGCGCCGAGCTGCGCGCGTCCCACGAAGACCGCGACATCGTCGTCGACCAACTCCGCGTCGCGGCCGGGGATGGGCGGATCGATGCCGAGGAACTGGATCAGCGCATTGAGGCGGCGCTGAACGCCCGGACCTACGGGGAGCTCGATCGGCTGATCAAGGATCTGCCGCCGTCCGCTCAGGCAGCGGGTGTGGTGCGGCCGACCGAGGTGGAGGCGTCGCAGAGCATCACCATCTCGCATGGGAACACGCACAAGCGCGGGGCGTGGCTGGTGCCGCGGCGGCTGGTCGTCACGGTGCGGCACGGGTCCGTGCTGCTCGACTTCACCGAGGCGGTGTTCCACGGCGTCCGCGAGGTGGAGGTGGCCCTGGACGTGCGGCACTCCAACGTCCGCGTCATCGTGCCGGACGGCTCGACCGCCGACGCCACCGCCGTCAACGCCCGGCACGCCAACGTCAACCAGCGCAATCTCGGGGCGGGCGGGCCCGACGCGATCCGGCTGGTCATCACCGGCCAGGCCCACCACAGCAACGTGCGCGTGCAGCGGCTGTCCGGCTGGGCCCGGCGACAGCGTGCCAAGCGGGCCTACCGGGCGCTGCCAGGGGGCTGAGTATCAGGCCTCGGCGATGACCACGGCCGAGGCGATCCCCGCGTCATGCGACAGCGACACGTGGAACGTCCGGATCCCCCGTTCCCGCGCCAGCGCCGCGATCGTCCCGGTCACCCGCAGCTCCGGCCGGCCGTCCTCCAGCGTCACCACCTCGCCGTCGTGCCAGCGCAGGCCGCGCGGGGCGCCGAGGGCCTTGGCCAGCGCCTCCTTGGCCGCGAAGCGAGCGGCGAGTGAGGCCGTGCCCTTCTCGCGCTCGGCCGGCGTGAACAGCTTCTCGCGCAGAGCCGGGGTGCGGGCCAGCGACGCCGCGAACCGTTCGACGTCCACCACGTCGATGCCCACACCCAGGATCATGCGGAACGCCCTTACTCGACCGTGACCGACTTCGCCAGGTTACGCGGCTGGTCGACGTCGTACCCCAGGGCATCGGCCAGCTCGGCGGCGAACACCTGCAACGGCACCGTGGCGACCAGCGGCTGGAGCAGGATCGGCAGCTCCGGGACGTGGATGATGAAGTCCGCGTACGGCGCCACCGCGTCGTCGCCGTCCTCGGCGATCACGATGGTCTTGGCGCCGCGGGCCCGGATCTCCTGGATGTTGGAGACGATCTTGTCGTGCAGCAGCGGCCGCTTCGGCGAGGGCACCACGACCACCACCGGCAGGTCCTGCTCGATCAGCGCGATCGGCCCGTGCTTGAGCTCGCCGGCGGCGAAGCCCTCGGCGTGGATGTAGGCCAGTTCCTTGAGCTTGAGCGCGCCCTCCAGCGCCATCGGGTAGCCGACGTGCCGGCCCAGGAACAGCACCGTGCGGGCGCCGACCATGTCCCGGGCCAGCTTGCGCACCGGCTCCATGCGGTTCAGCGTCTCGGCGATGGCCGCCGGGGAGGCCGACAGCTGGGTCAGCACCTCGGCGACTTCGTCGTTGAACTTCACGCCGCGCACCTGCGCCAGATAGAGCCCGACGATGTAGCAGGCGGTGAGCTGCGTCAGGAACGCCTTCGTGGACGCCACGCCGATCTCCGGGCCGCCGTGGGTGTAGACGACGGCGTCGGACTCGCGCGGGATCGTGGAGCCGTTGGTGTTGCAGATCGCCAGCACCCGGGAGTGCTGCTCGCGGGCGTGCCGGATGCCCATCAGGGTGTCCATGGTCTCGCCGGACTGCGAGATCGCTATCACCAGCGTGTCCCGGGTCAGGATCGGGTCCCGGTAGCGGAACTCGCTGGCCAGCTCGACTTCGACCGGGATCCGGGTCCAGTGCTCGATGGCGTACTTGGCGATCAGGCCGGCGTGGTAGGACGTGCCGCAGGCGACCACGATGATCTTCGTGATGGCGCGCAGCTCCTCCTCGGAGAGCCGCATCTCGTCCAGCACCAGCTTGCCGTCGCCGTTCACCCGGCCCAGCAGGGTCTCGGCCACGGCCTGCGGCTGCTCGGCGATCTCCTTCTGCATGAACCAGTCGTAGCCGCCCTTCTCGGCGGCGGAGGCGTCCCAGGAGACGTGGAACCGCTTGCCCTCGACCACCTCGCCGGCGAAGGTGGTGATCTTCACCGAGCCGTCCCGGAACACCTCGGCGACCTGGTCCTGGCCCATCTCGATGGCCTCGCGGGTGTGCGCGATGAACGCCGAGACGTCCGAGGCCAGGAACGCCTCGCCCTCGCCGACGCCGATCACCAGCGGGGAGTTGCGGCGCGCGCCGACGACCACGTCCGGGGCCTCGGCGTGCACGGCGACCAGCGTGAAGGCGCCCTGCAGCCGGTTCACGACGCGGCGCATGGCCGCGCCCAGGTCGCCGTCCCCGGCCTCCGCGAAGTCGCGGGCCAGCAGATGCGCCACCACTTCGGTGTCGGTCTCGCTGAGGAACTCCACGCCGCCCGCGGTCAGTTCGGCCTTCAGCCGCGCGAAGTTCTCGATGATGCCGTTGTGGATGACGGCCACCTTGCCGGTGGTGTCGGTGTAGACGCCCTCGGCGGGAGCGCTGAAGTGCGGGTGCGCGTTACCGTCGGTCGGGCCGCCGTGAGTGGCCCAGCGGGTGTGGCCAAGTCCGGTGGTCGACGCCGGGAGAGGGCGGGCGTCGAGCTCCTTCTCCAGGTTCGCCAGCTTGCCGGCCTTCTTGGCCCCGGCCAGCCGGGCCTCGCCGTCGGCCCGCTCGACCACGGCGATGCCCGCCGAGTCGTATCCCCGGTATTCCATCCGGCGCAGACCCTCGATGACGATCCCCAGGGCTTGCTTCGAGCCGACGTAACCCACGATTCCGCACATGGTGAGGAGCATAGTGGTATACCTGGTGAGCTGAATTGGTACAGACCACTTTGATCCCACTACCTGTCGGTAGGGTGTTGGCGTGACCAGTGCCCAGGGGACTGCCGCCGCGCCCAACCCGTTCCTGGAGTTCAGCCGGGACGAGTGGGCAGCACTGCGGGACCAGACGCCGCTGCCGCTGACCGAGCCGGAGATCGAGCGGCTACGCGGTCTGCTCGACGTAACCGACATCGACGAGGTGCGCGACGTCTACCTGCCACTGACGCAGTTGCTGAGCCTCTACGTACGCTCGACCGCCGGCCTGCGCGGCACCATCGCCGCGTTCACCGCGGGGGCCGGCGGCGACCGGCAGGGGCTGTGGACGCCGCAGACCGCGCCGCCGTTCGTGATCGGCATCGCCGGCTCGGTGTCGGTGGGCAAGTCGACGTTCACCCGCACGCTGCGCGAACTGCTGGCGCGCAGCCCCGAGCACCCGGAAGTGGGGCTCATCACCACCGACGGCTTCCTGTATCCGAACGCGGTGCTGGAGAAGCGCGGGCTGATGGGCCGCAAGGGCTTCCCGGAGTCGTACGACCAGCGCGCGTTCCTGCGCTTCCTGTCGGCGGTGAAGTCCGGCCGGGAAGCGGTCGACGCACCGGTGTACTCGCACCTGGTCTACGACATCGTGCCGGACGAGACTGTGGAGGTGAAGCGGCCGGACATCCTGCTCGTGGAGGGCCTGAACCTGCTCCAGCCGGCCCGCACCCGCGCCGACGGCCGCACCTCGCTGGCCGCCTCGGACTTCCTGGACTTCTCCGTCTACCTCGACGCCCGCCGCTCGGACCTGAAGCGGTGGTACACGGACCGCTTCCTGGCCCTGCGCTCCACGGCCTTCAGCGACCCGGATTCGTACTTCCACCGCTTCGCCTCGCTGTCCGACGACGCCGCGCGCGGCCTGGCGCAGGAGATCTGGACCTCGATCAACGAGCGGAACCTGATGGACAACATCCTCCCCACGCGGGGGCGGGCGCGGCTGGTGCTGCGTA
>JAEKKI010000163.1 GCA_019510485.1 Catenulisporales bacterium | reverse complement strand
GCGGCGCCGTCCCAGGTGGCGATGTCGTGGTGGTCGGCGACCGCCCGGCCGCCGGCGGCGGCGATCTCGGCGGCGACCCGCCGCGCGGGCGCGTCGTCGCCGGCCCGGCCGTCGAGGCCGACGCCGAGGTCGTTGACCACCACCCGCGCGCCCTGCCGGGCGAATTCGAGCGCGTGGGCCCGCCCCAGCCCGCGTCCGGCCCCGGTGACCACGGCTACGCGGCCGTCGCAGATCCCTGCCAAGGCGTGCTCCTTCTGGTGGTTCGCCGGTTCAGTCGTGTTCGACGGTGGCGGCGTCGAGAAACGCCGGGCGGGTGCCGCCGCCGTCCAGGAGTATCGCGGCTCCGTTGACGTAGGCGGCCAAAGGCGACGCCAGGAGGACGCACAGATCTCCGACGTCGTCCGGCTCCGCCAAGCGTCCCAGAACGATCGTACGGGCGACGGCGGCGACGCCTTGCTCGTCGCCGTAGTGCAGGTGGGCTTGTTCGGTGCGCACCGGCCCGATCGTGATCGCGTTGACCCGCACCTTCGGCGCCCACTCCACGGCCAGGGACCGGGTCAGGTTCTCCAGCCCGGCCTTCGCCGCGCCATAGGCCGCGGTGCCGGGGCTGGCACGGCGGGCGCTCTCACTGGAGATGTTGATGATGTGGCCGCCGTCCGGCTGGCCCTGCATGACCCGGTTCGCGGCCTGCGCGACCGTGAGCGGGGCGAGCAGGTTCAGGCCGACGATCGCGGCGGAGAAACGCGGGCCGGCGTCGGCGGCGAGGGCGTAGGGCGCGCCGCCGGCGTTGTTCACGGCCACGTCCAGGCGGCCGTGGTCGGCGACGATCCCTTCGATCAGTGCTCGCACCTGGTCGGCGTCGCGCACGTCCGCGGCACGGTGCTCGGCGCCGGCCGGGAGCGGCGGGTCCGGCTCGCCGCGTCCGCAGCTGACGACGGTCGCTCCGGCGGCGAGCAGCCTCCGGGTGATGCCCAGCCCGACGCCGCGCGCACCGCCGGTGACCAGGGCCACGCGGCCCGTGAGATCGAGGGTCACAGCCACCTGCCGACCCTACCAAGCAAACGCTAGGTTGAGAAGGCGCCGCCCGGGGGCGCCGTGCCAGACTGAGAGGCGTGCCGCTGACCGTCGCCATCCTGGGCCCCCTCGAAATACGCGTCGACGGCGCGCCGGTGGCCCTGGGCGGTGCCCGTCTGCGCACCCTGATGTCCCGCCTCGCCCTGGATCCCGGCCGCGCGGTCACCACGACGTCGCTGATCGACGCGCTGTGGGGCGACGAGCCGCCGGACGGCGCGGCGAACGCGCTCCAGTCCTTGATCTCACGCATCCGCAAATCGCTGGGCGACCCGGCTCTGCTGGCCGCCGCTCCCGGCGGCTACCGGCTGGTCATCGCGCCGGAGTCGGTGGACGCCGTGCGTTTTGAGACGCTGTTCCGTTCCGGGCGCCAGGCATTGCTGGCCGACGATCCCTCGGCGGCGCGGCAGACTCTGCGGGAGGCGCTGGCGCTGTGGCGGGGTCCGGCGCTGGCGGACGTGGCCGAGGCGCCGTTCGCCACCGCGCCGGCCGCGCGACTGGACGAGCTGCGGCTGGCCGCGCTGGTCGACCGGCTGGACGCCGAACTGCGGCTGGGGCAGGCCGCCGAGGCGCTGGCCGAGCTCGAAGCGCTCGGCTCCGAGCACCCGCTGCGCGAGAACATCGCGGCGCTGCATGTCAAAGCCCTGTACGCGGTCGGGCGGCAGGCCGAGGCGCTGGCCGTCTACGAGAACGTCCGGCGCGCGCTGGCCGATCAGCTCGGCATCGACCCCTCGAAGGAACTCGCCGAGGTGTACCTGGCGGTCCTGCGCAGCGATCCGGCCCTGGCCCCGCCGCCGCCCGACCACGCCCCGCGCACCAATCTCAGGGCCCGCCTGACCAGCTTCGTCGGCCGCGACGACGAGCTGAACCGGATCGGCAAGCTCCTGGACGCCTCGCGCCTGGTGACGCTGGTCGGCCCGGGCGGGGCCGGCAAGACCCGGCTGGCCGGCGAGGCGGCGCAGCGGGCCCTGGAACGCTTCCCCGACGGCGCGTGGCTGGTGGAGCTGGCACCGGTCACCGACCCCGGCGAAGTCGCGCAGGCCGTGCACTCGGCGCTCGGCCCGCGCGAGACCCGGGTGGTGATCAGCGGCAACAGCACCCCGGCGGCCGCCGCGACCCTGATGCGCGGCGCGGTCGACCACCTCATCGAGGCCCTGGCCGAGAAACGCATCCTGCTGATCCTCGACAACTGCGAACACCTCATCGGCGCCGCGGCCGACCTCGCCGAGACCCTCCTGGGCCACGCCCCGGGCCTGCGCGTGCTGGCCACCAGCCGCGAACCGCTGGCCATCGACGGCGAGAGCCTGTTCCCGGTGCCGCCGCTGGCGCTGCCGGACCTGGAGGAGACCGACCCGTATCGGCGGCGGACCCGGGCGGCGGCTCATGTGGGGTCGCTCGGTGAGGCGGCTACCGGGACTGTGACCGGTACCGGAACCGATCGTCGGCGTCAGGACGCCGCGACCGAGGCGGGCCGTCCGCGCGCCGACCAGGCCCGCCTCGCGGACGGCCCGGCCGACCGGGTCTGCTTGACCGCCTCGACCGACCCGGCCTGTTTCAGCCCGCCGCGACCGACCGACCCGGCCACGGACTCCGGCACCGATCTCACCGTTCCCGAAACCCTCCTCGCCTACCCGGCCGTGCGCCTGTTCGCCGACCGCGCCGCCGCCGTCGACCCGGACTTCGCCGTCACCGCCGAGACCCTGCCGGACGTCGTCCGCATCTGCCGCAGCCTCGACGGCCTGCCGCTGGCGATCGAGCTCGCCGCCGCGCGGCTGCGCACGCTGCCGCTGCACCAGATCGCCAGCCGGCTCGGCGACCGCTTCCGGCTGCTGACCGGCGGGAGCCGGACGGCGATGCCGCGGCATCAGACGCTGCGCGCCGTCGTCGCCTGGAGTTGGGAGTTGCTGTCGGCCCAGGAGCGGGATCTCGCCTCGCGGCTCGCCGTCTTCCCCGGCGGGGTGACCGCCGAGGCCGCGGCCGCGGTCACTCCCGGACTCGATCCCGACGCCGCCTTCGACCTGCTCTCGGCGCTGGTCGACAAGTCGTTGCTGCAAGCCGTGCCCACCGATCCCGACCAGGATCCGCGCTTCCGCATGCTCGAAACGTTGCGTGAGTATGGCGCCGACCGGCTCGCCGAGGCCGGTCGGCTGGCCGATGTCCGGCGTGCGCACGCCGCCTTCTTCCGCGACTTGGCCGAGACCGCCGAGCCGTATCTGCGACGGGCCGAGCAGATGGTGTGGCTCAAGCGGCTGAACG
Source organism: Catenulisporales bacterium (assembly GCA_019510485.1). Lineage (GTDB taxonomy): Bacteria > Actinomycetota > Actinomycetes > Streptomycetales > Catenulisporaceae > Catenulispora. The sequence goes on along the minus strand of JAEKKI010000163.1, from coordinate 24,429 downwards.
CCGAGCGCGACAACGTCCTGGCCGCTCTGCGCTTCGCCGCCGCCGATGAGGACGCTGACACCGCCATCCGCATCGCCGCCGCGATGACCTGGTACTGGTCGTTGGGCGACTGGAATAAGGAGGGCAGGGTGTGGATGCGGCTGGCCCTGGACGTCCCCGGATCCCCTCCGATCGAACAACACGCGATCGTGTCCGTCATGGAGAAGGTCACCTCGGTCTTCGAGGACAACCGCTGGGCCCAGGTCTCGGAGCTGGAGCGGGAGATCGCCGGGATCGTCGCCTCGATCCCGACCCGTCGGCACCCGCTGCTGGCACTGGTCTCGGTGATCGGGCCGATGCTCACGGACGACCAGGAGCGGCTGCGGGCGGCGGTCGCCGAGAACGTCGGCCACCCGGATCCGTGGGTCGGCGCCGCGCTCCATCTGATGCGCGGCATGTCCTCGGAGAACGCCGGCCAGCACGACCTGGTACGCGCCGACCTGGAGGAGGCCCGCGCACGCTTCGCCGAGCTCGGCGACCGGTGGGGCCTGTCGGCGTGTCTGAACGGCCTGGCCCAGCTCGCCATCACCGAGGGCGACGACGCCGGAGCCCTGGCCCTGCAGAACGACGCGCTGGAGCTGATCCGCGAGATCAACGCCTTCAGCGACGCCGCGCAGATCCAGATCGGCCGCGCGCACCTGCTCAGCCGCCTGGGCCGGCACCAGGAGGCCCAGGAGTTGCTGGAGGAGGTCCTGGCGGCGGCCCGCCGTTCGGGATCGGCCATGAGCTCGCTGGTGGCGCTGGTGGGCCTGGTCGAGCACAACCGCCGGGCCGGCCGGGTCGAGGAGGCCTGGCGCTACCTGCGGATGGCGGAGGCCGAATACACGGACGAGTGGAACGGCCCGCCGCAGCTGCTGGCCATCCGCGAGGGACACCGGGCCATGCTGCATCTGGACGCCGGCGATTCCGACGCGGCCCAGCGGGCGCTCGCCCGGGCCTTGCAGCTCGGAAGCGTCGCCCGAGACATGCCGATATTGTCCCGCGTCACGATCGGCGTGGCCCGCTACGCCCGGACCGTCGGCGACCCGGAACTCGCGGCCCGGCTGCTCGGCGCCGCCGAGGAGATGCTCGGCGCCGTCGACCGCAGCGACTTGGAGCGCCGAGCGCTGGTGGAGGATCTCGGCAAACTGCCCGAATACGAGTCCTGGTACGCCGCCGGCAAGAACGGTGCGCGCCAGGAGAACCAAGTCCTCCTGGCGCGCACCGTGGGCCTGGCCGAGGAAGACCTCGGCAAGGTTCCCGCTCAGACCTTGCGGCCGTAGGCGCGCAGCGCCAGCGGCATGAAGACGGCCGTCAGGCCGATGATCCAGCCCCAGGTCCACAGCAGGTGGCTGGTCACGGGGCCGCCGAGGAACAGGCTCCGGGACAGGCCGGCCAGGTGTGTGATCGGGTTGACGTTCACGAAGGCCTGCAGCCAGCCCGGCAGCGTGCTGGTCTGCACGAAGGTGTTGCTGCCGAAGCTCAGCGGCAGCACCAGCAGGATCATCATGCCCTGCACCGATCCGGGGGTGCGGGCGATCATGCCCAGGCACACCGAGACCCAGCTCAGGGCGAGGGCGAAGGTGGCGGCCATCACCATGGCGGCGGCGGCCTGGAGCGGGTCGGTGTGGATGCGGAAGCCCATGGCGTAGCCGACGCTCAAGGTGATGACGGCGACCAGCGCGTAGCGGACGAAGTCCGCCAGTACCGCGCCGACCAGCGGTGCCGACCGGGCGATGGGCAGGGAGCGGAAGCGGTCGAACACGCCCTTGGAGATGTCGGTGTTCAGGTTCACGCCGATGGCGGTGGCGCTCATCGCGATGGTCTGCGCGAGGATGCCGGGAAGCAGGTATTGCAGGTAAACGCTCTGCGAGCCGGCGATCGCGCCGCCGAAGACGTAAGTGAACAGCAGCAGGAAGATCACCGGCTGGAGCGTGACGTCCAGCAGGGCCTCCGGGGTGCGCATGGTCTTGAGCAGGCTGCGTTTGGCCAGGGCCGCGCTGTGGCGGATCAGCTTGAAGGGCTTGGCGCCGGTGGTCGGGGCGTTGGCGAAGGTCGCGGTGGTCATGGTGGTTCCCCTCTTCGAAGAGCTCTGATGTGGTGGCGGCCGCGCTCGGGATGGCGCGGCGGTCAGACGGTGAGGCGGGCGTCGGCCTCTTCGGCGTCTGCCGTTTGCTGGAGGCTCCCGGCCTTCGGGTCGCCGGGTGCCGCGTCATCTCCGGCCCGGCGGCCGACCAGCGAGAAGAACACCTCGTCCAGGCTGGGCAGGTGCAGGGAGAGTTCGTGCACGCCGATCCCGGCGGCGTGCAGCCGCGCCACGGTCTCGGTCAGGGCGCTGTCGTTCTTCACCGGCACCGCGACGACGCCCTGGCGCGGCGACTCGGCCTTACTGCCGGACACCTGCTGCAGCAGCGCCGCGGCCTCGGCCAGCCGGGCCGGGTCGGACGGCTGCACGGTCAGGGTCTGGCCGCCGACCACGCGCTTGAGGCCCAGCGGCGTGTCGTTGGCGATCACCCGGCCGCGGTCGATCACCGTGACCTCGTCGGCCAGCGCGTCGGCCTCCTCCAGGTACTGCGTGGTGAGCATCACGGTCGAGCCCTCGCCGACGAGCTGGCGCACCACACCCCACATGTCCTCGCGCTTGGCCGGGTCCAGCCCGGTGGTGGGCTCGTCCAGGAAGATCACCGAGGGCCGGCCGACCAGCGAGGCGGCCAGGTCCAGGCGCCGGCGCATACCGCCGGAGTACGTCTTGGCCGGGCGCCGGGCGGCCTCGCTGAGGTCGAACCACTCCAGCAGCTCGGCGGCCCGGGCCCGGGCGTCGCGCTTGGACAGGTCCAGCAGCCGGCCGATCAGCTCCATGTTCTCCATCCCGGTCAGGTCCTCGTCGACCGAGGCGTACTGACCGGTCAGCCCGATCGTGGCCCGGACCCGCTCGGCCTGCTTGACGACGTCGTAGCCGCCGATGCGGGCGTGGCCGGCGTCGGCCTTGATCAGCGTGGCCAGGATGCGCACGCTCGTGGTCTTGCCGGCGCCGTTCGGGCCCAGGACGGCGTGCACGGTGCCGGGCTTGGCGAACAGGTCGACACCGTTGAGCGCTTTGGTGTCGCCGAACGACTTCTGCAGGCCCTCGGCTTCGATCGCGTAGGTGGTCATGGTCTCGGTCCCCTCGTGGTGGCTCGTCTGTGGTGTGAGACCAGATTGGAGCGGGGTGCTGATAGGGCACGCACAGGGCGCTGACAGGCGGTGTCAGCGGCTGGGGCGGGGGTGTCAGCGGCTGTCGGCTCAGGGTCCGAGTACGGCCCGAATCGCTTCCCATACACGCGCCATGTCGCTGTGAAACTCGGACGGACGCACATCACTCTGGTCACCGCCGACGAGCGACCGGTAGGATCAACCCAAGCAAACGCTAGGTTGCTAACCAGGAGACCGCCTTGGCCGTCACGACCGCCCCCGAGCCGCTGCACGACGGCGTCGTCACCGTCACCGTCGACCACCCGCCGGTGAACGCGCTGCCGGTGGCCGGGTGGTTCGCGCTCGCCGAGGCGGTGCGGGCGGCGGGTCAGGACCCTGACAGCCGGGTCGTCATCCTGCGCGCCGAGGGCCGGGGCTTCAATGCCGGCGTGGACATCAAGGAGATGCAGAACACCGACGGCTTCGAAGCCCTGCTGGGCGCCAACGCCGGGTGCGCGGCCGCGTTCGCCGCGGTGTACGACTGTCCGGTGCCGGTGATCGCCGAGGTCGCGGGGTTCTGCGTGGGCGGCGGGATCGGGTTGGTGGGCAACGCCGACAGCATCATCGCCAGCGACGACGCCTACTTCGGGCTGCCGGAGGTGGACCGGGGTGCGCTCGGCGCCGCGACGCATCTGGCCCGGCTCGTGCCGCAGCACTACCTGCGGACCATGTACTACACCGCGCGCACCGTCCCGGCGCGGCGGCTGCTGGAGTTCGGCTCGGTCTGGGACGTCGTGCCGCGGGCGAAGCTGCACGAACGCGCCCTGGAACTGGCCGCCGAGATCGCGGCCAAGCACCCGAAGGTGATCCGGGCCGCCAAGGCCGCGTTGAACGGCATCGATCCGGTCGACGTCAAGCACTCCTACCGCTACGAGCAGGGCTACACCTTCGAGATCAACCTGGCCGGCATCGCCGACGAGGAGCGTGACAAGTTCGTCGAGCGGAAGGCGTGAAGCATGCGCGATAAGCGGATGAGCGTCGACGACGTGGTGGCCGAGCTGCGTGACGGCATGACGGTCGGCATCGGCGGCTGGGGCTCGCGCCGCAAGCCGATGGCGCTGGTCACCGCGATCGCGAAGTCGAGCCTTAAGGATCTGACCGTGGTCTCCTACGGCGGACCGGATGTCGGGATGCTGTGCGCGACCGGCAAGGTCCGCAAAGCGGTCTACGGCTTCGTGTCCCTGGACTCCATCCCGCTGGACCCCCATTTCCGCAAGGCGCGGCAGCAAGGCGAGATCGAGGTCGCAGAGTTCGACGAGGGCGCGTTGCAGTGGGGCCTGTACGCCGCCGCGCTGCGCCTGCCGTTCCTGCCGACCCGCGCCGGGCTCGGTTCCGACGTCGTGACGAACAACCCCGAGCTGAAAACGGTGACCTCTCCCTACGAAGACGGCGAGGAACTGCTGGCGATGCCGGCGATCCACCTCGACGCCGCGCTGGTGCACATGAACCGCGCCGACAAGTTCGGCAACGCCCAGTATCTGGGCCCCGACATCTACTTCGACGACCTCTACTGCCTGGCGGCCGAGAAGCGCTACGTCTCCTGCGAGCGAATCGTGGAGACCTCAGAGCTGCTGGCAGCCGGCCCGCCACAGTCCCTCAAAATCAACCGGATGATGGTGGACGGCGTCGTCGAGGCCGCCGGCGGCGCGGGCTTCACCAGCTGCGTGCCGGACTACGGCCGCGACGAAGCGGCGCAGAAGGCCTACGCCGCCGGAGACCTGTTCGCGGAGGCGAGCCGATGAGCGACGTGACACGCGCCGAGATCTGCATAGCGGCCTGCGCCGAAGCCTGGCGCGGCGACGGCGAGGTGATCGCCTCCCCGATGGGCCGGATCCCGGCCCTGGCCGCCCGGCTGGCCAAGCTGACCTTCGCTCCGGGCCTCATGCTCTCCGACGGCGACGCCGACTACCTCACCGACCCCACGGGCGCTGATTCCCACGTCGAGGCGCACATCCCCTACCGGCGGCTGTTCGACTTCGTCTGGCACGGCTCACGCCACGTCATGATGGGCGCCAGCCAGCTCGACCGGTTCGGCAACCAGAACATCTCCGCGATCGGCACGGACTTCCACCGCCCCAAGGCGCAACTGATCGGCGTGCGCGGCGCCCCGGGCAACACCATCAACCACCCGACCAGCTACTGGATCGCGAACCACTCCCCCAAGGTCTTCGTGGAGAAGGTGGACGTCGTCTCAGGGATCGGATTCGACCGGGCGCGCGCCGCGGGGCCCGCCGCACGCTTCCACGAACTGCGGCTGGTGGTCACCAACCTGGCGGTCCTCGACTTCGCGACCCCGGACCGCCGCATGCGGATCCGCTCGATCCACCCGGGAGTCACGGTCGAGGAGGTGATCGCGGCGACCGGATTCGCCCTCGAAGGCACCAGCCATCCGGCCCTCACCCCGCAGCCGGGCGGCGAGGCGCTGCGGCTGATCCGCGAAGTACTCGACCCGAAGGGCACCCGCGAGCGCGAAGTCCCTTCCGCCGGAAGGGTCTGAGCGACCCATGGCCGAACAGCGGATCCGCACGCGCTGGACCGACCTGGTCGGCGTCCGGCACCCGATCGTCCAGACCGGGATGGGCTGGGTCGCCGGCCCCCACCTGGTGACCGCGACCGCCCGGGCCGGCGCGCTCGGGATCCTGGCCTCGGCGACGATGTCGTACGACGAGCTGGCCGCGGCGATCCGCGATGTGAAGGAGCGCACTGACGCACCGTTCGGCGTGAACCTGCGAGCCGACGCCGGCGACGCCGCCGAACGCGTCGGCCTCCTGATCAAGGAAGGCGTCCGGGTCGCCTCGTTCGCGCTGGCGCCGAAACGGGAGCTGATCGGGAAGCTGAAGGACGCCGGGGTCGTGGTGGTGCCGTCGATCGGCGCGCGGCGGCACGCCGAGAAGGTGGCGGCATGGGGCGTGGACGCGGTCATCGTCCAAGGCGGCGAGGGTGGCGGCCACACCGGCGGCGTGGCCACGAGCCTGCTGCTGCCCCAGATCACCGAGGCGGTCGACATCCCCGTCCTGGCCGCCGGCGGCTTCTTCGACGGCCGCGGGCTGGCGGCGGCCTTGGCGTACGGCGCCGAAGGCGTGGCCATGGGGACGCGGTTCCTGCTGACCTCGGACTCGCGGGTCCCGGACGCCGTGAAGGCCCGGTACCTGGCCGCTGACGTGAACGGCACGATCGCCACGCCGAAGATCGACGGCGTGCCGCACCGCGTTCTGCGAACCGGCCTGGTCGAGCGGATCGAGCGATCCGGGACGCTGAGCGGACTCCTGCGGTCGGCGCGCAACGGCCTGGCGTTCAAGAAGATGACCGGAATGCCACTGTCGGCGATGATCCGGGACGGCCTGGCCATGCGCAGGCACCACGGCCTGCGGCTGAGTCAGGTGATCATGGCCGCGAACACCCCGATGCTGCTGAAGGCCGGCCTGGTCCAGGGGAATCCGGAAGCCGGGGTGCTCTCGTCCGGCCAGGTGGTCGGCCTGATCGACGACCTCCCGAGCTGCGCGGAGCTGGTGGACCGGATCATGGCCGAGGCGGTGGCGGCGATCTCGAAGGCGTCCGGGGCGGTAGTGGGCTAACTTGGCCGCTATGACTTACGAGACCACCGCCGGCCCGGTGCGGCTGCGCCATTTCACGCTCGCCGACTGTGAGATCGCCGACGCCACGCCCCCGACCCCGGAGGACGACCGCTTCAGCTGGTTCGGGTTCCCGGTGCCCGGCCGGCTGCGGGCGATGGTCGAGTCCGGGGGCTTCCCGGGGCCCGGAGACATCAGCGGCCGCCTGGCCGTGGAGGTCGACGGGGAGTACGCCGGCACCGTGAGCTGGCATCCGAAGGACTACGGCCCGATCCAGGCCCCGGCGCTCAGCTTCGGGATCGGCCTGCTCCCCACGGCGCGCGGCAAGGGATACGGAACCCAGGCCCAGCGGCTGCTGGTCGCCTACTTGTTCGCCACCACGACGGTGAACCGGGTCGAGGCGGGCACGGACGTGGAGAACATCGCCGAGCAGCGGTCGCTGGAGAAGGCCGGGCTGCTGCGCGAGGGCGTCGTCCACGGCGCGCACTACCGCGAGGGCAAGTACAACGACATGGTGCTCTACGGCATCACCCGCCCGGACTTCGAGCGGGCGCGCGCCGCGAAGGGCACGAAGGTGACCACCGGGTTCACCGCCTCCCGCTGATTGTCCCCGGCGGCACGGATAATCCTCCCCATGCGCGCCAGCCGACTCCTCTCGCTGCTCCTGCTGCTCCAGACCCGGGGCCGGATGACGGCGCGGCAGCTCGCCGACGAGCTGGAGGTCTCGGTCCGCACCATCTACCGCGATGTGGAATCGCTGCACGAGGCGGGCATCCCGCTGTACGGAGACGCCGGGCCGACCGGCGGCTACCAGCTGCTGGACGGCTACCGGACCCGGCTGACCGGCCTGTCGGCGGACGAGGCCGAGGCGATGTTCCTGGCCGCGCTGCCGGGACCGGCGGCGGAGCTGGGCCTGGGCTCGGTGATGGCGGCCGCGCAGCTGAAGGTGAAGGCGGCCATGCCCGCCGAGCTCGCCGACCGCAGCGGCCGCATCCAGCAGCGCTTCCTGCTCGACGCCCCCGGCTGGTACGACGACGGCGACACCAGCCCGTTCCTGCCGGCGGTGGCCGACGCGGTGTGGAACCAGCGGCGCATCAAGGTGCTGTATCGCCGGTGGACGGCGCCGACGGAAGTGGAGCGCACCTTGGCGCCGTACGGGATCGTGCTCAAGACCGGGAAGTGGTACACGGTCGCGGAGTCGGCGGGCCGGGTGAACACCTACCGGGTGAACCAGATCCTTGAGCTGGAGACCCTCGACGGCGCCGACGGCCGGTTCGAGCGGCCCGCGGACTTCGATCTGCCCGGCTACTGGGCCCATCAGGTGGCTGAGTTCCGCACCCGGCTGGTGCAGGGCGAGGCGCTGATCCGGCTGTCGCCGGCCGGACGGCGGCGGCTGGGCGAGGTGATGGCCGCCGACGTGGTCAACGCGGTGGACAAGACGGCCGAGGACGACGGCGAGCGCGCGGGGTGGGTGCGGGCGAGGGTGCCGATCGAGTCGCTGACCCATGCCGAGGGCGAGTTCCTGAAGCTGGGCGCCGGGGTGGAGGTGCTGGCACCGGAGGCGTTGCGGGAGCGGATCGCCGAGACGGCCGCCGGGCTGGCGCGGCTCTACAGCGTTAGCCGGCGTTAACGGGGATTGAACGCTTCGGGCCGCAGAATCGTGATGCTCTCGACAGGGAAACAGAGCACGTCGACGACCGGCTGGAAGGGGCCGCGAATGACAGCCGACGACCTGCACCTGGCCGTCCTCTTGGTGAACTCGGCGGACGGCGGCGTGGCGTGGTACCGCGAGGCGCTGCGGGCATCGGGCCACGCGGAGATCGCCGAAGCACTGACCGAGCGGGATCTCCATGGCCTGAAAGAACTGCGGGCGTTGCTGCGCCTGGTGGTCAGCGGGGCGACGCTGGAGGAGGCGGCCGAGATCGTCAACCCGATGCTGACCCGCGGCGAAGCGGTGCCGCAGCTGGTCGTCGAGGACGACGGCCGCCCGGCTCTGCGGGTGGCGCCGCACGCCACGGGGCTGGCGGCGCTCCAGGCCCGGCTGCCGGCCGCCGCCGCGGAATTGATCGCGGCCGCCCCGGCCTACTGACTCTGCCTAACTCTGTTTGCGCGCAACCGCCTCGTACTTCGCCCGCAGCTTCGGCGTCAGGTTCGCCCGCAGCGCGTCGCCGTCGTAGTGGTCGAGCACCCGCTGGTCCATCACCTTGCGCCACAGCGGCGGGAACAGCGCGACGACGATCATCGTCGCGTAGCCGGCCGGCAGTTGCGGTGCCTCGTAGAACGAGCGCAGCACCTGGTACCGGCGGTTCGGGTAGGCGTGGTGGTCGCTGTGCCGCTGGAGTTGGTACAGGAACACGTTGGTCGAGAGCCGGTCGCTGTTCCAGCTGTGGACCGGCTCCACCTTCTCGTAGCGGCCCGCCGCAGTGCGCTGCCGCAGTAGGCCGTAGTGCTCCAGGTAATTCACGATCTCCAGCAGCGAGAAGCCGAAAACCATCTGCGCCAGCAGGAAGGGCAGCACGCTGATACCCAGCCACCCGGTCAGCGCCGCGAACAGGCCCACCGTCATGAGCCACGCGTTCAGCACGTCGTTGCGCAGCGTCCACGGTGAGCGCTTGCGCAGCCGGTGCTTCTTGGTCTCCAGCTCCCACGCCGAGCGCAGCGAGCCGCCCACGGTGCGCGGCCAGAAGCGGTAGAACGACTCCCCCATCCGGGCCGATGCCGGGTCCTCCGGTGTCGCGACCCGCACGTGGTGGCCGCGGTTGTGCTCGACGTAGAAGTGTCCGTAGCCGGAGGGTGCCAGCGCGATCTTCGACAGCCAGCGCTCGACCTCCTCACGTTTGTGCCCCAACTCGTGCGCGGTGTTGATGGCGATGCCGGTGACGATCCCGACGCTGACGATCAGTCCGATCCGCGCGGCGAGGCTCACCTGCGGCTGCGTCCACATCCACGCGCCGAGGACCAGCGAGCCGAACTGCAGCGGCAAGTACAGGAAGGTCAGGACCCGGTAGTACCACGCCGACTGCAACTCCCCCTCGCGCTCCGGCGGCGGGTTGCCGGCGTCCTCGCCGATCAGCCAGTCGCCGGCCGGCACCACCACGAACACCAGGAACGGTGTCAGATACCACGCCAGCGCGTTGTCGAAGCGGTGCCAGAGCCCGTAGGCGACATACGGCAGGACCGGCACCACCAGGGCCAGCGGCCACAAGTAGCGTTTGCCGTCCTGCCAGGCCTGCGCTTCCGGCCGTAGTCCGGTGCTGCTGAGGGTCGACGCCGACATGTCCCAGCCTCCTGCTTCGCGCTGCACGCATTCGGGGGGATTCCTTATTGGACCCCTTGCACAAGGAGCGTGGCACGCATCACACTGCTCCACAAGGGTCCTAGTTGACAGGAGCGCCCCGGATGACAAGCAAAGCCAAGCCGTCGCCGCCCTGGTTCGGCGGATTGATCCTGGCCTGCCTGACTGTGGCGACCGCCTGGATCCTCACCTACACCCTGGCTCCGTTGCCCGGTCAAAACACGCTCGGCGGCTGGAACTACGCCGTAGTGGGCGTATTGCTGACGTTCTTCATCGGGCTGTCGAGGGCATGGCACGGCGACCCGCCGGAGCGACAGCGGGCTGAAACTCGGGACCGTTCCCAGAACAGATCCCCAGACCGGCGCTCCGCGGGTACCGCCGGTTGACTCAGGAGTTGTCGCACTGCGACTGGCTGATGTCCTTGCTGTCGCCGAGCTTCTGCGGCTCCTGGAAGTTGGTGCCGAGCGCGGAGGCCACACCCATCAGCTGGTAGGCGACGCGCCAGTTGCCGGCCTTGCAGGGCTGCGTGATGTTGATGTCGGTGTAGTCCGGGGTCGGCGGCCCGGTGTACTTGCGGGCGTCGCCGGCGTTGGCCCACTGCGCGGTGGAGTCCTTGCGGTACTGGAGCTGCAACACGAAGTCGGTCTCCTTCGGCGCGGTGGCGCACTTGATCCCCACGGTGGCGAGGACCTCGTGGTTCAGCGGCCGCGGTTCGTTGGCGATCTTCACCGTGCAGTCGTACTCCGTCGCGGTCACCTTGTAGTGGTGCCCCGAGGTGCTCGGCCGCACGATGAAGAAAAGCAGCAGCACCGCGGCGGCGACGGCGGCACCGACCTTCATATTCTGGCTCATCAGGATTCAGGGTACTGCCGGGGAAGGGCGCGGTCACCGGATTCGCCGGCTGATCCTCATCACGGGTCTGGAGAGTTTTTCCCGGGCTGGTCACAGCCGCTCGACGATGGTCACGTTCGCCTGCCCGCCGCCCTCGCACATCGTCTGCAATCCGTAGCGGCCGCCGGTGCGCTCCAACTCGTGCAGCAGGCTGGTCATCAGCCGCGCGCCGGTCGCGCCGAGCGGATGCCCCAGCGCGATGGCGCCGCCGTTGACGTTCACCCTGGCGGGATCGGCGCCGGTCTCCCGCGCCCACGCCAGGACCACCGACGCGAAGGCCTCGTTGATCTCGACGAGGTCGATGTCCGCCAGCGTCATCCCGGTCTTGCGCAAGGCGTGCGCGGTCGCCGGGATCGGCGCGGTGAGCATGGCAATCGGGTCGGCTCCGCGTACCGACATGTGGTGGATGCGGGCTCGCGGAGTGAGACCGTGGGTCCGGACCGCATCCTGGGAAGCGATCAGCAAAGCGGCGGCGGCGTCAGAGATCTGGGACGACACCGCCGCGGTGATCCGTCCGCCCTCGACCAGCGTCCGCAGGCCCGCCATGGCCGCCTTCGACGTGTCCCGCCGCGGGCCTTCGTCCACCGCGAAACCCTCATACGGCACGATCTCCCGCTCGAACCGGCCCGCGTCGATCGCCGCGAGCGCCCGCCGGTGCGATTCCAGCGCGAACTCCTCCATCGCCTCGCGCGAGATGTCCCACCTCGCCGCGATCTGCTCGGCGGCGTGGAACTGCGACACCGGCTGGTCGCCGTACCGGGCCCGCCACCCACGCGAGCCGGAGAACGGATCGGTGACGCCGAACTGTGCCGCGACCGTCATCGCGGCGGCGATCGGGATCTGCGACATGTTCTGCACGCCGCCGGCCACCACGAGATCCGCAGTACCCGACAGCACGGCCTGTGCCGCGAAGTGCACCGCCTGCTGGGAGGAGCCGCACTGCCGGTCCACTGTCACTCCCGGCACCGCCTCCGGCAGTCCGGCGGCCAGCCAGGCGGTGCGCGCTATGTCGCCGGCCTGGGTCCCGATGGTGTCCACGCAGCCGAACACGACATCGTCCACCGCAGCCGGGTCAACGCCTGCCGCGTCCACCACCGCCTTGATGACGTGGGCACCCAGGTCCGCCGGATGCGCCTCCGCCAGCGCGCCCTTCTTGCGGCCGACGGCGGTCCGCAGGGCCCCGACTATGTACGCCTCGGCCATCGCTGTCTCACTCCCGGTTCTGGAAGCCTTCGAGGATCATGGAGAGGTACTGCGCCGAGACGGCCTCGGCGGTCAGTTTTCCGCCGGGCACATACCAGCGCACCGCCACCCACACGGTGTCCCGCACGAAGCGGTAGGCCAAGGTGGCGTCCAGATCGGCGCGGAACGCCCCGGAGGCGATGCCCTTCTCCAGCGTGCCCAGCCAGATCTCGCGGAACTCGCGGTCGGTGTCGTCCAGGTAGGCGAACCGCGGCGACTGCCGCAGCTGCTTCGCCTCGTTCTGATACAGCGCGATCGCCGAGTGGTTGTGGTCGATGGCCTGGAAGGAGACGTCGACCAGCTGCTCGAAGGCACGTCGGGGATCGCTCTCGCGCTCGACGATCGCGCGGTAGTCGCGGAACAGGCCGTCCAGGAAGGTCCGCAGGATCTCGTCCGCCATCGTCTCCTTGGAGTCGAAGTGGTGGTACAGGCTTCCGGACAGGATCCCGGCGGCGTCGGCGATGTCGCGCACCGTCGTGTTCTTGTAGCCGCGCTCGGCGAACAGCCCCGCGGCCAGGTTCAGCAGCTCGGTGCGGCGGTCCCGGGGAACTGGAGCGGAAGTGGGGGTTTTAGGCATGTTGACTCGAAACGGAGAGGACTTCACCGGTCAGGTAGGAGGCATAGTCGCTTGCCAGGAACACCATGGCATTCGCGACCTCCCACGGCTCGGCGGCGCGCCCGAAGGCCTCGCGCGCGGTCAGCTCGGCCAGGAGGTCGCCGGTGGTGACCTTGGCCAGGAACGGGTGCATGGCCAGGGAGGGCGCGACGGCGTTCACCCGGACACCGTACGGGGCGGCGTCCAGCGCCGAGCAGCGGGTCAGCGCCATCACCCCGGCTTTCGCGGCGGCGTAGTGCGCCTGGCCCTCCTGCGCGCGCCAGCCGATCACGGAGGCGTTGTTGACGATGGCGCCGCCGGAGCCCTGGTCCCGCATTCGGCGCAGCGCGGCGCGGGTGCAGCGGAAGGTGCCGGTGAGCGTGACGTCCAGGACGCGCAGCCACTGCTCGTCGGTCATGTCCAGGACCGAGGCGGTGCCGCCGAGGCCGGCGTTGTTGATCAGGACGTCGAGCCGGCCGAAGCGGTCGGCGGTCCCGTCGATCAGGGCTTGGACATGCTCCTCGCGGGTGACGTCGCAGACGAGCGCGTGGACTTCTTGTGGGCCGAACTCTTCGGCGAGCGCGGCGCGGGTCTCTTCCAGGCGGCGCTCGTGGTGGTCGCTGATCACTACGCGCGCGCCCTCTTCGAGGCAGCGGCGTGCGGCTGCGGCGCCGATACCGGTGCCGGCGGCGGCGGTGATGGCGACGGTTTTGTCGGCGAGGAGGTTGTGGCCTTCCACGTAGCCGGGCGCATTCGGCGCGTTCAGTGTGTTCGGCGTCGGCGGCACTGTCGGCATCGTCACGCGCGCGGCTCCTTCGGCAGGCCGAGGACGCGCTCGGCGATGACGTTCCGCTGGATCTCGTCGGATCCGCCGTAGACGGTGTCGGCGCGGCTGAACAGCCACAGCCGCTGCCATTCGCTGAGCCCGTAGCCCGGGCCGGTGACGGTGCCGGCCGCGCCGCATATCTCCATCGCCAACTCACCGAGATCACGGTGCCAGCGGGCCCAGGCCAGCTTCCCGATCGAGGCCTCCGGTCCGGGCGCGCCGTCCCCGAGGCCGGTCATTGATCGCAGGGCGTTGAGACGCAGGACGTCCAGGCCGATGCCGGCGCGGGTGAGCCTGTCCAGGATGAGCGGATCCGCCGCCGCGCCGTTGGCCTTGGCGAGCGCGATGATCCCGTCGAGTTCGCGGCGGAAGCCGATCTGCTGGCCGAGCGTCGACACGCCGCGCTCGAAGCCGAGCGTGGCCATCGCGACCCGCCAGCCGTCGTCGACGTCCCCGACGACGTCGCCGGCGGCGGTGCGGGCGTCGGTGAGGTAGACCTCGTTGAACTCCGAGGTCTTGGTGAGCTGCAGGATCGGCCGGACTTCGACGCCGGGCTGGTCCATCGGCACCAACAGGTAGGACAGTCCGCGGTGCTTCGGCTTGTCGGGGTTGGTGCGCGCGATGACGAAGCACCAGTCGGCGAGGTGGGCCAGCGAGGTCCAGACCTTCTGGCCGTTGAGGATCCACTCGGTGCCGTCGGCTGAAAGCACGGCGGTGGTCTTGACGTTGGCCAGATCCGAGCCGGCATCGGGTTCGGAATAGCCCTGACACCAGAGTTCTGTGACGTCGCGGATGCCGGGCAGGAACCGCCGTTTCTGTTCTTCGGTGCCGAACGCGATGAGGGTCGGGCCGAGAAGTTGTTCGCCGATGTGGCTCACCCGGGTCGGCGCCTCGGCGCGGGCGTACTCCTCGTGGAAGATGACCTGCTGCGCGACGGTGGCGGCGCGGCCGCCGTACTCCTTCGGCCAGTCCAGGCAGGTCCAGCCGTGCGCGGCGAGGTGGCGGTCCCAGGCCACGCGGACGTCGAAGGCCTCGTGCTCGCGGCCCGGGCCGCCCAGTCCCCTGGCCGCTTTGAAGTCGCCGGTGAGGTTCTCCTGGAGCCAGGCCCGGATCTCGGCGCGGAAGGCGTCGTCCCGGGCGGCGTCGGCGTCGGAGGGGTCCACGGAGGCTACCCTACCAATCGTTTGCTTGGTACGGTAGGCCGCGTGGACCTGACCTTCAGCGCGGCCGAGGACGCGTTCCGGGCGGAGGTGCGCGCCTGGCTGGCGGCGCACGTGCCGGCCGATCCGCTGCCGTCGATGGACACCGCCGAGGGCTTCCAGGCGCATCGGCGGTGGGAGCGGGAGCTTTTCGCCGAGCGGTACTCGGTGGTTTCGTGGCCGGTCGCGTATGGCGGACGCGCTTCGTCGATCGTCGAGTGGTTGATCTTCGAGGAGGAGTACTGGGCCGCGGGCGCTCCGGGACGCGTGTCCCAGAACGGCATCAACCTGCTGGCGCCCTCGATCCTGGACCACGGGACCGAGGAGCAGAAGGCGCGGTTCCTGCCGGCGATGGCCGCCGGCGAGCAGATCTGGGCGCAGGCGTGGTCCGAGCCGGAGGCGGGATCGGACCTGGCCGCGCTGCGGTCGAGCGCGGTGCGCGCGCCGTCGGACGACGGGTGGCTGTTGTCGGGGCAGAAGACCTGGTCCTCGCGCGCGGCGTTCGCGGACTGGGGCTTCGGCCTGTTCCGCACCGATCCGGCGGCCGAGCGGCATCGGGGGCTGACGTACTTCCTGTTCCCGCTGACCGCGCCAGGCGTGACGGTGCGGCCCATCCCGCAGTTCGACGGCGAGCCCGGGTTCGCAGAGCTCTTCTTCGATGCGGTGTATGTGCCGGACACCGATGTGCTCGGCGCCGTCGGCGACGGCTGGAAGGTGACGATGGCCACGGCGGGCAAGGAGCGGGGGCTGTATCTGCGTTCGCCGGGGCGGTTTTTGGCGACGGCGGAGCGGTTGCGGGCGCTGTGGGAGTCGGTGGGGCGTCCGCCGGAGTTCCGCGATCGGGTGGCTGACGCGTGGATCGGCGCGCGGGCGTATCAGTTGGCGACGTTCGAGACCGCGGCGCGGATCGCCGACGGCGGCACGCTCGGGGCGGAGACGAGCGTGAACAAGCTGTTCTGGTCGGAGCTGGATCTGGCGATGCATGAGACGGCGCTGGATTTGTCGGGGCCGGAGGCGGAGCGGTTGGACTCGGCGTGGATGGACGGCTATCTGTTCGCGCTCGCCGGGCCGATCTATGCCGGGACGAACGAGATCCAGCGGAACGTCGTGGCTGAGCGGGTGCTGGGGCTGCCGAGGGGGGCGCGATGAGATTCGCGCTCACTGCTGAACAGCGCGAGTTCCGCGATGCGGTCGATTCGCTGCTTCGCGACGCTGACGGGCTCGCGGCGGCGCGCGCCTGGGCCGGCGGCGACACCAAGCCGGGGTTGGAGATCTGGCGCGGGCTGGCGGCGATCGGTCTGCACTCGCTTGCCGGCGAGTATCCGGTCGAGTTGTGCGCCGCGCTGGAGCGCATCGGTTACCACGCGGCGCCGGGACCGTATCCGGAATCGCTCGCTGTCACGACCGCGCTGGCGGCCGAGGGCGAGGCCGAGTGGCTTCCCCGCCTGACCGCCGGGGCGATCGCGACCGCCGCCGTGCCGCCGCAAACGCCCTACGCGCCGAACGCCGACATCGCAGACCTCTGTCTCCCCGCCGCCGGCCCACTCCAGCGACGAGTAGCATCGCTCGATCCGACGCGACCTCTCTTCCCGGTCACCGCCGACCCCCCGCATGCCGAAGCGATCTTCGACACCGCCGCCCTCCTCACCGCCGCCCAACTCCTCGGCCTCGGGCGTGCGGCGATGGACCTGACCGTCGCCTACGCCAAGCAGCGGGTGCAGTTCGGCCACCCGATCGGCGAGTACCAGGCCGTCAAACACCGCCTCGCCGACGCCCACACCGCGCTGGAGTTCGCGCGGCCCCTGATCTTCGCCGCCGCCCTGTCGACAGCCCCGTCCGACATCTCCGCGGCGAAAGCGTCCGCGAGCCAGGCCGCCTACCGCGCCGCCCGCACCGCGCTCCAACTCCACGGTGCCATCGGCTACACCGACGAGTACGAACTGTCCGTCTACTTCAAGAAGATCCGGGCGTTGTACTCGGCGTGGGGCGATCCGTCCTTCCACCGTGATCGGCTGATGCGACCACCGAGGTAGGCCGGGGTACGGCCGAAGGTGGGGGTAACCCCATGGCCCCGCGCCCCGTCCCTGAGCCACCATCGAGGCATGACCTACGACGCCCCACCGCCGGGACGGCCCATCGGCGCCCTGAAGATCAGCACCGTCGCGCTGCTCGGCGTCGTGGTCGCGGTGGGCGTGCCGACCGCGGCCGCGGCGATCGCCATGTCCGTGTCCGGGCGGGTGGACGACCAGCGGGCCGCGGTCGCGATCACCGCGACCGGCCCGATCAGCCGGGTCGTGGTGCAGGACTCCGAGAGCGACGTCGTGGTCACCGGCGATCCGGCGGCGACCGGGGCCGAGGGCCGGGCCCAGATCCAGTGGAAGGGCGAGCACGGCCGGCGGGCCGCGCTGCGGCAGAGCGTCGAGAACGGCGTCCTGACCCTGGCCAAGGACTGCTCCTCCGGCGGCTGCGGCCCGGTGAACATCGACCTGCGGGTACCGGCGAACGTCTCCGTGCAAGTGACCACGTCCGACGGCAGCGTGGAGGTCGCGAACGTCACCGGAGCGGTGGACCTCACCTCCAGCGACGGCGAACTGCGGGCTTCCGGCCTGGGATCGGGCGACGCCTCCTTCCAGACCACGAACGGCACCGTCTCGGCGGAGTTCACCGGCGCCCCGGCCAGGATCCGCGCCGGCACCACCAACGCCGACGTGCACATCACCACCGACGGCAAGACCACCTACTACGACTCGGTGCAGACCACCAACGGCTCGCAGTCCCTGACCAATCCGCAGGACCGCTTCGCCGCCGACGAGATCGATGTGACCACCAGCAACGGGAACGTGAGCGTCAAATGAGCATCTCCGCCAAGGGCCCGCAACCGGCCCCGCGCCACCGCCCGATCAGCACGGTTCGCATCAGCACCGTCGCGCTGCTCGGCATCGTCGTGGCGGTGGTCATCCCGGCCGGCGCGGCGGCGCTGGTGCTGTCCGGGAGCATCGACGAGCAGCACTTGCCGCAGGCCATCCAGATCACCGGCCCGGTCACCAAGGTCGTCATCGCCGACGACGACGGCAGTATCCACGTCACCGGCGACCCGGCGATGTCCGGAGTGAGTGGCACCGCCGACCTGAAGTGGCGGGGCCTCGGCAATGGCAGACCGCCGCTGGAGGTACGGCAGGACATCTCGGACGGTGTGCTCACGCTGACGAAGAACTGCTTGCGCGGCACCGACTGCGGCGGCGCCGACATCGACATCCGGGTCCCGCCGAACGTCGCGGTCCAGGCGTCGACCAGCAACGCCGGTATCGAGGCGTACCACATCGCCGGCGGCGTCGACCTCTCCACGGAGAACGCCGGCATCACCGCGAACGAACTGGGGTCCGGTGATGCGAAGTTCCATACCTCGAACGCCTCCATCGACGTCGGCTTCGTCGGCGCGCCGAAGGAGATCAGGGCCGATACCTCGAACGCGAGCGTCACCATCGCGACGGACGGCAGGACGCCGTATTTCGACAACGTCGACACGAGCAACGGTGAGACGAAGAAGGACAACGCCCAGAATCGCTACGCCGACAACGTCATCAACGTCAGCACCTCGAACGGCAGCGTGACGATCAGGTGAGAGCGGCCCGCACCGCTTCGAACACAGCGGTGCCTCTCGGCGGCTGCCGCGGGCCTCGACGAGCTCTGATGTCCGCATATTGAACCGATGTTGCTCAACATGTGGCCTCGGTCCAGACTCGAAAGCATGGCGACGGTGCACGAGGTGATCGATGACAACCTGCGAGCGTTCATCGAGGCCCAGCCGCTCTTCTTCGTGGCCACGGCGCCGCTGGCCGCCGACGGGCACGTCAACGTCTCGCCGAAGGGGACGATCGGCTCGCTGGCCGTGCTCGGCCCGGACAGGCTGGCCTATCTGGACCTCACCGGCAGCGGCGCGGAGAGCCTGGCGCACCTGCGCGAGAACGGTCGTATCACCCTGATGTGGGCCGCGTTCGACGGTCCGCCGAACATCGTGCGTGTGCACGGCGTCGGCGAGGTCGTGTTCCGGGACGATCCGCGCTGGCCGGAGTACGTCGGGCTGTTCCCGGCCGCTTCCGACCCCGGACCCCGCGCGATCGTGCTGGTGTCCGCGACGCGGGTCAGCGACTCGTGCGGGTTCGCGGTGCCGTACATGGAGTACAAGGGCGAGCGGCGGCTGCTGGCGGAGTACTTCGGCCGGCGCGACGAGGAGTTCCACGTCGACTACGTGGCCCGGAAGAACGCGGTGAGCATCGACGGCCTGCCGGCGGTGCCGGTCGAGACGCTGCGCGGCGATTCCGGGTGACTCTGGCGAGTTGACGCCCGGGCCGCTACGGTCCGCGGCATGCGCTTCGACCCCGAACAGGAAGAACTCCGGCGGACGGTGCGGACGCTGCTGGAGCGGGCCGCGGGAGGCGACGTCTGGCGGCTGCTCGCCGAGCAGGTCGGAGCGCACTCACTCGCGATTCCGGAGGAGTACGGCGGCGCCGGGTTCTCGGTGCTGGAGACGCATGTGGTGTTGGAGGAGCTGGGCTCGGCGCTGGCGGCTCCGGGATTCCTGAGTACGACGTTGGCGGCGCAGGCGGTTGTAGCTGCCGAGGCGAAATCTGCGATTCTGCCCGGGATCGCCAGCGGGCGGACGCGGGCGGCGGTTGCCTGGAGTGAATCCGGGTCCTGGGACCCAGAAGCGGTTCAGACCTTTGCGGAAGCCGTCGGCGATGGATGGCTTTTGACCGGCGCCAAGGAGCATGTGCTGGATGGCGACGGAGCAGATCTGTTCGTGGTTCTGGCACGGATCGCAGAACACGGCGACCGGGCGATGGCTGCGGGCGGCGGCCCGGAGCGTGCGGCGTACGGCATTGGGCCGGCGCAGATCGCGCTCGGCGGCGGCTCGGACCGGAGCCGGCTCGGACTGTTCGCTGTCGCCGCCGCCGATGCCGAGGTGGTTCCGACCGAGACCGTCGATCCGACCCGGCCGCAGGCGAGCGTCGGCTTCCGCCGCTCCCCCGCGACGGCGCTGAGCGCGGACGTGGAGCACATCTTGAACCTGGCCTGCGTCGCGATCTCGGCCGAGCAGGTCGGCGCCGCGCAGCGGGCCTTCGATGTGACCCTGGCGTATGCCAAGCAGCGCGTGCAGTTCGGCCGGCCGATCGGCTCGTTCCAGGCCGTGAAGCATCGCCTGGCGGATCTGTACACGCTGCTGGAGTCGGCACGCTCGGCCTCGTACGCGGCCGCGTTCGCCGCTGCGTCAGGGCACGAACTCACCGTCGCAGCGTCCCGCGCCAAGGCGTACTGTTCCGAGGCGTTCTCCACCATCGCCGGTGAGGCCATTCAGCTCCACGGCGGCATCGGCATCACCTGGGAACACCCGATCCACCGGTACTTCAAGCGTGCGCACGCCACCTCCCAGCTGTTCGGCACGCCCGCTTGGCACCGGCTCCGCTATGCCCGCGCGATCGGCCTCGCGGCATGAGCGCGCGCGAAGGCCCCGGATCTCGCACGATCCGGGGCCTTCTTCGAACTCTGCTCTACGCCGACTTCTGCAGCTCCGCCAGCGCCGGCTCGACCTCGATCAGCTCCGGCAGGTCGGCGTCGCCCTCATCGGCCGTGTAGTCGATCGGGCGCGTCTCGTCGACGCCCTCGGCCACCTTCAGCACCCGGAACACGATCGTCAGCACCACGGCCACCACCAGGTTCAGCACCAGCGCCGTGACGCCGATGTAAGCCGACAGGTGGGTGCCGGGAACGTGTGCGATCTGGTTGCCGAAGTGCGTCTGGGTCATCTTGTGGGTGACCGGGTCGATCTTGTCCTGCTGGTAGGCCGTCAGCATGCCGTAGACCACGCCGACGATCAGGCCGGTCAGCAGCGCCCAGCGGTGGAACCAGCGTTTGAACAGGCCGAACACGATCGCCGGGAAGGTCTGCACGATCAGCACGCCGCCCAGCAGCTGGAAGTTGATCGCGCTGGTGGCGTCCAGGCCCAGCACGAACACCAGGGCGCCGAACTTCACCAGCAGCGACACCGCCTTGGACATGTTCGCCTGCTGATGCGGGGTGGCGTCGGGCTTGATGTAGTCCACGTAGATGTTGCGGGTGAACAGGTTCGCCGCCGCGATCGACATGATGGCCGCCGGGACCAGCGCACCGACCGCCACCGCGGCGAAGGCCACGCCGGCGAACCAGGACGGGAACACCGCGTCGAACAGCGCCGGCACCGCGTGCTGCGGGTTGCCGCCCAGGTTGCCGCCGAGGGAGCCGTCCTTGTTGCGGATGCCGAAGCCGGCGGCCACGGCCATGTAGCCGAGCAGCGCGATCAGGCCCAGCACCATCGAGTAGATCGACAGGCCCGCCAGGTTCTTGCGCACCGTGTTGCGGGACTTGGTCGACAGCACGCCGATCTGCGCGTGCGGGTACATGAACAGCGCCATCGCCGAGCCCAGCGCCAGGGTCGCGTACGGGAAGGCGTTCGTCTTGCCCGCGGAGTCGTTCAGCGACAGGAAGCCCGGGCGCGCCGCGCCGTTCGGCTTACCGTTGGTGGCCGCCAGGTGGAAGATGCTGTGCCAGCCGCCGACGAAGCGCGTCGGGATGTAGACGATCGCCACCACGATGACCAGGTAGATCAGGAAGTCCTTGACGAACGCGATCACCGCCGGGGCGCGCAGGCCCGAGGCGTAGGTGAACGCCGCCAGGACCGCGAAGGCGATGAACAGCGGCAGGTCCTTGGCGAAGGTCGAGGAGCCCTTCCCGCCGATGCCGATCACGTCCAGGCAGGCCTGGATGCCGACCAGCTGCAGCGCGATGTACGGCATGGTCGCGACCACGCCGACGATCGCCACGGCCAGGCCCAGGCCGCGCGACCCGTAGCGGCCGCGGACGAAGTCCGACGGAGTGACGTAGCCGTGTTTGCGCGAGACCGACCACAGGCGCGGCAGGAACAGGAAGACCAGCGGCCACACGACGATCGTGTACGGCACGGCGAAGAACCCGAACGAGCCGCCGACCAGGGCCGCGGGCACCGCGACGAAGGTGTAGGCGGTGTACAGGTCGCCGCCGAGCAGGAACCAGGTGATCCAGCCGCCGAAGCTGCGGCCGCCCAGGCCCCACTCCTCCAGGTGGTTGGCCTGGGCCGCCTTGCGCCAGCGCGCGGCCAGGAAACCGAGGACCGAGACGAGCAGGAAGAAGACGACGACGACGGCCAGTTCGGTCTGGTTGATGCCGTGCGAGCCGACGGTCGGCGTGGGGATGTCGCTCGGGGCGGCGGCGAGGATATTGCTCACTGGGAGTCCCCTTCCTCTTCGTCGGTCGAGCTTTCGGTGCTTTCGGTGCTTTCGGTGCTTGCCGTGCCTGCGGTGCTTTCACTTGTGGTGATATCAGCGCTTTCCACCGCTGCCGTCGCCGCCTTGCGGGCCAGCTCCTCGCGGCGCACGACGTAATAGGCCAGCCCCATGAGGCCGGCGGTGATGGCCACCCACAGCAGCTGCCACCAGAAGAAGAACGGGAAGCCGGCGACCTCCGGCTTCTGCCTGTCGTAGATCGTCACGTACAGCACAGCGATGAAGGGCGCGACGACGCAGATCGCCGCGATGACGCGCGCCGGTGTCACCACCGGCGGCCTAGTACTCTGCTCGTTCTCGGACATGAGACGAGACCCCTCCCGTTCGCGTAGGGAAACTGCGCCGCAATCTAATCGCCAGGCACGTTTCCGATCACGGGTAAATTGACAACAACTCGGTAACGGATGATACGGGCTTGTCATCTGGTGATCTGGGAGAAGCGCTCCTCGGCTTGCCGTGAGCGCTCGGCCGGTTTCCCCAGTCCGCCCGGTGGAAGCAAAGATGTGAGGCATGCCCCGCGACGACACAGCGCATGACAAGAGCAGGGACTTGTTCGACGACGCCGAGGACGAACCGGAACTACTGCGGGACCTGGACCGCCGCAACGCCTTCCAGCTGATGATCGGCGGCACCCCGCACTCGCACGTCGACCTGGACGATCCGACGCATCTGGAATACGAGTACATCCGCCAGATCGGGCACATAGTGGACCTCACGGCCGCCGAACGCGCGCCGCTGCGAGTCCTGCACCTGGGCGGCGGCGGTCTGACCCTTCCCCGTTACGTCGCCGTCACCCGGCCGGGCTCGGGACAGCAGGTGGTGGAGATCGACGGCAAGCTGCTGGACTTCGTCCGCCGCGAGCTGCCGCTGCCGCGCAACGCGCGGGTGCGGTTGCGGACCGGCGACGCGCGGGACGTGCTGTCACGGGTCCCGGAGGGCGCGTTCGACCTGACCATCACCGATGTGTTCGCCGGGGCGCGGATCCCGAAGCACATCGCATCGGTGGAGTACGTGGGGCTGTGCCGGCGGGCGCTGCGGCCGACCGGTGTGCACGCGGCGAACCTCGCCGACGGCAGTATGAGACAGGGACTGATGTTCACCCGGCGCCAGGTCGCCAACGCCCGGCGGCACTTCGCGCACGTCGCGCTGCTCGCCGATCCCGGCATCCTGCGCGGCCGCAAGTTCGGCAACATCGTGCTGCTGGCGTCCGACGCGCCGCTGCCGACGGAAGGGCTGACCCGGCGCGCCGCCTCCGACCCGTTCCCGTGCCGCGTGGTGCACGGTCAGGAACTGGTGGATTTCCAAGGCGGGGCCAAGCCGGTGTCGGATGCCGAGGCGCAGATGTCGTCGGAACCGCCGCCGAACACGTTCTAGGGACGGCGTTCTAAGCGACCCTCACGTCACGTCGGTTCGCGTCGGATCCACCTGCTCATAAGCCTTCGTCTCCACGATCCGCCGCATCGCGTCGAACGCGTCCCAGACGTCCGTGAACCGGGTCGTGGCCGGGGCCATGCCGAGGCGGACGCGGTCCGGTGTGCGGAAGTCGGGGATGACGTCGTACCGCTCGATCAGCGCGCGGCAGATGCGGTACGCCTCCGGATGCCGCACCGAGACGTGGCTGCCGCGCACGGCGGCGTCGCGGGGGCTGCCCAGGGTGAAGCCGAGCGGAGCCAGCCAGGCGTCGAACAGCTCGATGGCGAACTCGGTGAGCGCCACGCCTTTGTCGCGCAACGGCTTGATACCGGCGCCGGCCAGGACGTGCGCGCCGGCGTCCACCAGCGAGACGCCGACCACCTGCGGCGTGCCGACCAGGAACCGGGTCGCGCTCGGCACCGGGTCGTAGCCCTGGCCCATGGCGAACTGGCCGCGCTGGCCGTACCAGCCCCAGATCGGCTGCCGGAGGTCCGCGATCAGCGACTGGTTCACATACAGGAACGCCGGCGAGCCCGGTCCGCCGTTGAGGTACTTGTAGGTGCAGCCGACGGCCAGGTCGGTCCCGGTGGCGTCGAGCTCGATCGGCACCGCGCCCGCCGAGTGGCACAGGTCCCACAGCACCAGCGCGCCGGCCTCGTGCACCACCCGGTTCACCGCGCCGAGGTCGGCCAGCGCCGCCGAGCGGTAGTCGACCTGCGACAGCGAGACCAGCGCGGTGCGCTCGTCCACGACCGCGCGCACCTGCTCGGCGGTGGGGCCCAGCAACTCGTC
>JAEKKI010000089.1 GCA_019510485.1 Catenulisporales bacterium | reverse complement strand
CTGCGGCTACACCGAGCTCAAGGGCTTCCAGCGGGTCGAGGTCACCGTCGCGACCTGAGCCGTTCGCCGTCCCGCCGTCGTCCCGCCGTCGTGCGGCCACTGTGAGCGGGTCCTGTGATCGGCTTCACGGGTGACGGGGGGAACCCCGTCGCGTGCAGCGCCCGCACTTAGGGCAGGCTGGAGTCGTGCGAAGTGTGCGACTGGGACCGACGGAACGGGAAGCGGCGCTGGTCGCCATGGCTGAGCGGGAGCTCGACGTCGTGGTGATCGGCGGCGGCGTGGTCGGGACCGGGACGGCGCTGGACGCCGCGACCCGGGGCCTGTCCGTGGGGTTGCTGGAGGCGCGGGACTGGGCGTCGGGGACGTCCTCCCGCTCCTCCAAACTCATCCACGGCGGACTCCGCTATCTGGAGATGCTCGACTTCGGACTGGTCCGCGAGGCGCTTAAGGAACGCGGACTGCTGTTGCAGCGCCTGGCACCGCATCTGGTGCATCCAGTGCCGTTCCTGTACCCGCTTACCGGTCGTGGTTGGGAACGCTTATACGCGGGCTCCGGTGTGGCGCTCTATGACGGTATGGCTACGTCGTCGGGTCACGGCAGAGGTCTGCCGCTGCACCGCCAGCTGACCCGTCGCGGCGCGCTCCGTGTCGCGCCGGCGCTTAAGCGTTCTGCGCTAGTAGGGGCGATCCAGTACTACGACGCACAGGTAGACGATGCGCGGTACGTCACCTTCTTAGCCCGCACCGCTGCCAGCTACGGTGCGCTGGTGGCATCCCGCGCGCGGGTCAGCGGATTCCTCCGGGAAGGGGAGCGCGTCACCGGCGTCATCGTCCGGGATCTGGAGACCGGAAAGACGCTGGAGATCCGCGCCAAGCAAGTAGTCAACGCCACCGGTGTGTGGACCGATGAGACGCAGGCTTTGGTGGGGGAGCGCGGCCGGTTCCACGTGCGGGCTTCCAAAGGCATCCATCTAGTGGTGCCCAAGGATCGTATCCACTCCTCGACCGGACTCATCCTGCGCACCGAGAAGTCCGTGCTCTTCGTCATCCCGTGGGGCCGGCACTGGATCATCGGGACCACCGATACCGAGTGGACGCTCGACAAGGCGCATCCGGCGGCGTCGAAGACTGACATCCAGTACCTGCTGGACCACGTCAACGCGGTGCTGAACGTGCCGCTGTCCCGGGCTGACGTCGAGGGCGTGTACGCGGGGCTGCGTCCGCTGCTCGCCGGCGAGTCCGAGGAGACTTCCCAGCTGTCCCGGGAACATGTCGTCGGGCACGTCGTGCCGGGCCTGGTGGTGGTCGCCGGCGGCAAGTACACGACGTACCGCGTGATGGCCCAGGACGCCGTGGACGCGGCCGTACACGGCCTCGGCGGCGGCGTGCCGGAGTCCGTCACCGAGAACGTGCCGCTGCTCGGCGCCGACGGCTATCAGGCCTTGTGGAACAACCGCGCGCGCATCGCCGCGCGCAGCGGACTGCACGTCGCCCGGGTGGAACACCTGCTGCGCCGTTACGGCTCGCTGATCGACGAGGTCCTGGACCTGATGTCCGAGCAGCCGGAACTGTCCGAGCCGCTGCCCGGCGCGGAGGACTATCTGAAGGCTGAGGTCGTCTATGCGGCGCAGTCCGAAGGCGCGCTGCACTTGGACGACGTCCTGGCCCGGCGGCTGCGGATCTCCATCGAGACCTTCGACCGCGGTGTCGGGGCCGCCGAACCCACCGCGCGGCTGATCGCGCCGGTGCTCGGCTGGACCGGCGAGCAGATCAAGCGCGAAGTAGAGCACTACGTCGCGCGTACCGCCGCCGAACGTGAATCCCAGGAGCAGCCGGACGATGACACCGCGGACGCTGCGCGTCTCGGGGCTCCTGACATCGTCCCGGTGACGTAGCCGACCATGCTTTGATGGCAGGCATGAGTATTCAGGACATCCCGCTCAACACACTTGATGGCAAGCCGGCCTCTCTCAACGACTACGAGGGCAAGGCGATCCTGCTCGTCAACGTCGCCTCCCGCTGCGGCCTCACTCCGCAGTACGAAGGTCTGGAGCGGCTCCACGAGCGCTATGCCGAGCGCGGGTTCAGTGTCGTCGGCGTCCCGTGCAACCAGTTCGGGGGCCAGGAGCCGGGTACGGCCGACGAGATCCAGGAGTTCTGCTCGGCGACGTATGGAGTGACTTTCCCCCTATTGCAGAAAATAGACGTCAATGGTGAGGGCCGGCACCCGCTCTATGCCGAACTCACCAAGACGCCGGACGCCGAGGGGAACGACGGCGATATCCAGTGGAACTTTGAAAAGTTCCTGATCGGTGCCGACGGCGTGGTGCTCCGGCGATTCCGCCCGCGCACCGAGCCCGAGGCCCCCGAAGTGGTGGAAGCCATCGAAGCCGCGCTGCCCGCATAGTGACATGCGCGGCTGATCGGGCCAGGATGGCGCTATGCCGCATTGGACTCCGGAGGAAATGCCGGATCTGACGGGGCGAGTCGCCATGGTCACGGGGGCCAGCAGCGGGATCGGGTTCCATACGGCGTTGGAACTCGCGCGTCATGGAGCCCGGACCCTGCTCGCCGTCCGAGATCCCGACCGGGGCAAGACCGCGCTTGAGCGGATCTACGCCCTGGTGCCCGGCTCGTGCGGGCTCGTCGAGGTCGTCGTGGTCGACCTGGCGAGCCTGGATTCGATCGAGGACGCCGCCGCCGACCTGGCCGACCGGACGGCGGCGGTGGACATCCTGGTCAACAACGCCGGTGTGATGGTTCCCGACGGCCATAGCACCGTCGACGGCTTCGAGCTCCAGTTCGGGACCAACCACCTGGGACACTTCGCGCTCACCGGCCGGGTGCTGCCGCTGCTGCTGGCCGCCGAGGCGCCGCGGGTGATCACGGTGTCCAGCCTCACCCACCGGCACGCCAAGCCGGTCTGGAACTTCGAGCCGCTGGCCGCCGCCGTCGTCGTCGAGGACGGCAAGCAGGGCGTGGCCGAGCAGGACGGTCACCATCGGGTTTCCGGATACGGCCGCTCCAAGCTCGCCAACCTGCTGTTCGCCAGGGAGTTGGACCGGAGGGCCAAGAGTGCGCGGTTCTCTTTAGCGAGCATCGCTGCGCATCCGGGCTATGCGGCCACAGGGTTGTTCACGAAGACTTCCTTCAGCCGCCACAACCGGGTCGTGTCGGGGCTGTCGCATCTGGTGACGCGCGCTACTGCGCAGAGTTCCGCGACCGGTGCGTGGCCTTCTCTATATGCGGCGACGCATGTGGACCTCTTCGGGGGCGAATACATCGGGCCGCGCGGACCCGGGGAGATGCGCGGGGCGCCTGCCCAGGCGTACATGAGTCCGATCGCCCGGGACGAGTCCGTGGCTGCTCTCCTGTGGGACCAGTCCGTCGCCGCCACCGGTGTGGGCTATGAGGAGTTGTCCCGCTGACCGGTCGTTCGAAAAATGGGCGAGACTCGTGGGAACCCGTTCGGTCCTCGTTGCGTCCAAATGCTGGAACCCAGTGTCGGGCGAGGAGATGGAGCACAATGAAGCCCCTGGTGAAGACCGTGGCGAGCACCGCTGTCGTGCTGGCGGCGCTGGCCGGTTGCGCCTCCCGCAGCTCGGGTGGCTCTTCGGCGGCCGGCTCGGGTAGCGGTACTTCGACATCGTCACCGTCGTCGTCATCGACGTCCTCTTCCACTTCGTCGTCCTCCGACGGCAGCACGAGCACGTCCAACGGATCGCAGCCCTCCGCTCCCGGTAGCAGCGCCTCCTCCGGCGCGCCTTCCAGCGGCCAGTCGTCCGCGCCGAGCACGCCCGGCCAGGTGAAGATCACCTCACCGCAGGGCGTCTCCCTGGCCAAGGACGGCATCACCCTGATCACCGAGGTCGAGTGGGGCGGCTGCGACGACCAGCCGCAGCTGGTGGTGACCAGCCAGGACGCGTCCAAGGTGGTCGTCGAGGTGAAGACGACGAACCACTACCGCATCGGCATCATGTGCCCCAACTACGCGCGCCAGGGATCGGCCTCGGTGAAGCTGGCCGCGCCGCTCGGCTCGCGCCAGGTCATCGACGGAGTCAAGAACGTCGCCATCACCGTTCACTGACCCGTCTTCAGTGGTTGCCATCCAAGGCTGACACCGCCGGGTTTTTCTGCCAGGCTCGTCGCCATGACCGCCGACACCATCGACCCCGGCAACGGCATATCGGAGGACGCGCAAAGCACTCCGGCCGGCGCCGGCCCCCGCGAGGCGTCCCGCCTCGACAGCATCCACCCGCGCCTGTCCGCCGACCTGGTCGAGCGCCTCGTCGGCAAGGTCTCGATCCACGGCGCGGTGGGCGGCCGGACGCAGTCCCACAGCCCGCTGACCGGCGAGCAGATCGCGGACTACCCGGCGAGTGCCCCGCAGGACGTGCGCGCGGCCTTCGCGAAGGCGCGGGCGGCCCAGCGGGCCTGGGCGGACGCGCCTTTGGCCGAGCGGACCAAGGTGGCGCGCCGGCTGCACGACCTGCTGCTGGAGCGCTCCGACCAGCTGCTGGACCTGGTGCAGATCGAGACCGGCAAGGCTCGCAAGCACGCCCTGGACGAGGTGCTCTCCGCGGCCGCCGCGACGCGGCACTACGCGCACGCCTCGCGCGGCTACATCCGGCCCAAGCGGCGGCGCGGCGCTCTGCCGGTGCTGACGAAGGTGACTGAGACCCGCGTGCCGAAGGGCGTCGTGGGGGTCATCACGCCGTGGAACTACCCGCTGGCGCTCACGGTGTCCGACGTCATACCGGCGCTCATCGCGGGCAACGGAGTGGTGCACAAGCCTGACACCCAGACCGCGCTCACCGGGTTGCGGCTGCGCGAGCTCACGGTGCAGGCGGGCTTGCCGGAGGACCTGTGGCAGGTAGTGGTCGGTGACGGACCGGTGGTCGGTACCGCTGTGGTGGAGCACGCGGACTACATAGCGTTCACTGGCTCCACCGCTGTCGGTCGTACCGTCGCGCTGGCCGCCGCTTCCCGACTGGTCGGCTGCTCGCTGGAACTGGGCGGTAAGAACGCGATGCTCGTGCTCGACGACGCCGACATCGACAAGGCGGTGTCCGGTGCGGTGCGCGGGTGCTTCTCCTCCGCCGGACAGCTCTGCATATCTATAGAGCGCATATACGTTCATTACACGAAGTACGACGACTTCCTGGCGCGGTTCCTGACGGAAGTGCGCGCCATGCGCTTGGGCTCGGGGCTCGACTTCACCTCAGACATGGGCTCGCTGACCAACACTAAGCAGTTGGAGAACGTGACCTTGCACGTCGAGGACGCTAAGGCGAAGGGCGCCAAGGTGCTCTCCGGCGGCCGGCGCCGCTCGGACATCGGACCGCTGTTCTACGAGCCGACGGTGCTCGGCGACGTCAAGGACATCATGCGCGTATACGGCGAGGAGACGTTCGGGCCGGTGGTGTCCGTGTACTCGTTCAAGAACGAGGGCGAGGTCGTCACCGAGGCCAACAACACGCCGTACGGGCTGAACGCCTCGGTGTGGACCCGGGATCACAAGCGGGCCCGGGAGATCGCCACCAAACTGCGGACCGGCACGGTGAACGTCAACGAGGCGTACGCGGCGGCCTGGGGCTCGGTGGCCGCGCCGATGGGCGGCATGGGGCAGTCCGGGCTCGGGCGGCGGCACGGTGCCGAGGGCATTCTCCGCTTCACGGAGGCGCAGACCGCCGCGCGGCAGCGGCTGCTGCCGATCGCGCCCTGGTTCGGGATGGGCGAGCAGCGGTGGGGTCAGCTGATGCTGCGGTCGCTGAAGCTGCTCAAGGTCCTGCGGGTGAAGTGAGCGTCCCTTCCGGCGCGGCGTTCCTCAAAACGGGTGACGTCCGGTGCGGATGGTTCCGATTGTCAGTGCCGCACGTTACCGTGGTGACCCGACGTCACCCAAGGTCACCGACCGACTCCTCTGTGGCGTCACCGCACAGCTCATGAGGGGATGGTGGTCCGCGTGACCGAACCTGCCTCGGCCGCGCCCCGGCCATACGTTCCAGCGCCCGGAGGTTCCGCCCCGGGTGGCTCCGCGCCGGCCGGCGCGGCGCAGTTCGGCGCCACCCTGGACGTGATGGCGCAGGCCGCCGTCCACGTCGGCACGGTCAACGAGGAGATCGCCGCCCTGCTCGCCACGCTGCTGGCCC
Organism: Catenulisporales bacterium; assembly: GCA_019510485.1. GTDB lineage: Bacteria > Actinomycetota > Actinomycetes > Streptomycetales > Catenulisporaceae > Catenulispora. Next base: position 2,335 of record JAEKKI010000089.1, on the reverse strand, counting down.
AGCTGGAGCCGATCGCCTCCACCTGGAAGGGCGCGGCCTCCTCGGCCTTCCAGAACCTGCACCAGCGCTGGAACGCCGACGCCCGCAAGCTCAACGCCGCCCTCGGCGGCATCTCCGAGTCGCTGTCCGGCACCCACCGCCGCTACTCGGCGGCCGAGGAGTCGAACACCACCGCCGTCAACCGCGTCGCCGGCCTGATCGGCTGAGAGGGGAGCCCCGATGACGTACGGAGGCGAACTCCTCGTCCACGCCGAGACACTGTCCTCGGCGTCACAGAACGTGGCCGCGGCCCACAACGAACTGAACAGCAAGCTGCACGACCTGCGGACCCTGCTGCAACCGCTGACCCAGACCTGGTCCGGCCAGGCCGCCGCCGACTACCAGGAGCGGCAGCGGCAGTGGGACCAGGCGCAGGCCGACTTGAACGAGGTGCTGCAGCAGATCGGCAAGGTGCTGGAGGTCGCGCAGCAGCAGTACGGCGATGCTGAGCGGGCGAATATCGACGTTTGGGCTTGAGCCGCGGCTGCCGCCGCTGGCCCTCTCCCTGCTCGTCTCCCTCTCCCGCATCCCGAGACCGACTAGACCGGACCGCAGACCGCATGCCACCATGATCCCATGCTCACGAACCGCCGATTTTTTTATGGCTATGGACACCGGTCCCTAGCCATCGTCGGCAGCTGAGCACCCAAGCCAACGAGCGCCTCGGACCCCTCCCGGTCCGAGGCGCTCTGGCTTTTCACCAGGCGGCCCAGCGGACCGACCGGGGCCCGAAGCCCAAGCCCAGCCCCAGCCCCCGAGGAGCCCCAGCCATGACCCCCAGCGCCACCGCCGCACCCGCCGGCCAACCCACCCCACCCGGCGTCCTGTCCGGCCGCGCCCAGATCGACGACCTCGACACCCGCATCCTCGCCCTGATCACCGAGCGCGTACACACCGCCGCCACCATCCAGGCGGCCCGCATCGCCGAAGGCGGCCGCCGCCTGGACCTCAAACGCGAGACCGAGATCATCGCCCGCTACCGCGAAGCCCTGGGCCGCCCCGGCGTCACCGTCGCCATGGCCGTCCTCGAACTATGCCGCGGCCGCGTCTGAGCCCACCCGACAGACAAGCCCAGTCCCCCTCCACGAACCCCCACGACGCCCGTAACCGCCACGTCCCCCGGTCGTTGAACCGCACGTATCACCGGCGCGGATCGCAGAGCCCGGTCAGCGCGCCACCACGCTCACGCGCGCGACCGGTGCAGGCGATGTGGGACACCGCACGGTGCCAGTGGTCCACCGCAGGGGACAGCGGGCCGGCCACCAAAAAGCGGCGGCTGCCCCGGGGACGCCCGGGACAGCCACCGCGGTACAGATCAGATCAGGCCGTGTACTTCTCCACGATCTTGCCCAACTTCGGCAGCGCCTTCTCGATGTTCTCGGCCCCCTTCGGCCGCACCTGCTCATACGCCTTACGCAACGTAGCCCGGTCCGACTGAGCAGCACGCTCATCGGTCACCCCCAGCAGCGCATTGGCGACCTCCGGCCCCCGCGCAGCCAGGTAATCCCCGAACGACCCGCCCCCCGCACCGACGAAGTCAGCGTGAAACGGCTCCAACCGCCCCACGAAGTCATCAACCAACGTGTCCACAGCATCGTGGATGATCCCGGCCTTGAAAGCGGTGACGACCTTGTAGGCGCCCTTCACCATCAGCCCCGAATCCCGTACCTGCTCATCAACAAGCTGCTCACAGTCACTCACCACCTGCGGGCGATTGGTCGGGTTGAGGAGGCTCTCCTGCAGAGTCTGTCCCATTGTTGTCTGTCCTCGAGAACACGGTAGAGAGGGACGACCGCACCGGACCGGACACAAAGCCCGCAACCCGACATGCGGCCGAGTAGTGAGCGCTTAGGTTACCGCAACGCACCCACCCACCAAGAGCCGTTCCACGAGCCCACGCTCAGACACCTGACTCCACCGAAACCCCCAGTCAGCTCCCTGACCCCCCGACGCGACGCCGCGGAGACGACACCGCGACGACCCGGCACCAAGCCGACCAAGAGCACACGCCACACTGTTAACATCCACCACGGCAAGCGCACCAGCATCCGCCATCACACCCCGAAACCTTGGCGCAGCCGCCGCCGCGGACCTGATATCGTTTCCTAGGTCCCGAGCCCCCGTAGCTCAGGGGATAGAGCACCGCCCTCCGGAGGCGGGTGCGTAGGTTCGAATCCTACCGGGGGCACGTACGTTCAGCGGCAAAAACAGCCCCTCACCTGCGTGAGGGGCTGTTCGTGTGTTGACGACCGTATGACACGGTGTGCCAGCATGCGCCGGTCTAGGTCACGGTCTG
>JAEKKI010000302.1 GCA_019510485.1 Catenulisporales bacterium | reverse complement strand
CGGTCGTCGGCCATGGCCGGGGCGATGATCTGCAGCCCCACCGGCAGGCCGTCCTCCGGGGCCAGGCCGACCGGGATCGACATGCCGGCGTTGCCGGCCAGGTTGGTCGGGATCGTGCACAGGTCCGCCAAGTACATCGCCATCGGATCGTCGACGCGCTCGCCGATCTTGAACGCGGTGGTCGGGGTGGTCGGGGAGACCAGCACGTCGCAGTCGGCGAAGGCGCGGTCGAAGTCGCGGTTGATCAGAGTCCGGACTTGCTGCGCGGAACCGTAGTAGGCGTCGTAGTAGCCGGAGGACAGCGCGTAGGTGCCGAGCATGATGCGGCGCTTCACCTCGGGCCCGAAGCCGGCCTCCCGGGTCAGGGCCATGACTTCCTCGACGCCGTTGACGCCGTCGTCGCCGACCCGCAGGCCGTAGCGCATGGCGTCGAACCGGGCCAGGTTCGAGGAGCACTCCGACGGGGCGATGAGGTAGTACGCCCCCAGCGCGTAGTCGAAGGACGGGCAGTCCACCTCGACGACCGTGGCGCCGAGTTCGCGCAGCAGGTCCACGGCCTCGTGGAAGCGCTGCCGGACGCCGTCCTGGTAGCCCTCGCCGTCGAACTGCTTGACCACGCCCACCTTCATGCCGGCCACGTCGGCCAGCCGCGCCGCGCCGACGACGTCCGGCACCGGCTGGTCGATGGAGGTGGAGTCCAGCGGATCGTGGCCGGCGATCGCGGCGTGCAGCAGCGCGGCGTCCAGGACGGTGCGCGCGCAGGGGCCGCCCTGGTCCAGCGAGGAGGAGAAGGCGACCAGTCCGTAGCGGGAGACGCCGCCGTAGGTGGGCTTCACGCCGACGGTCCCGGTGACCGCGGCCGGCTGCCGGATGGAGCCGCCGGTGTCGGTGCCGATCGCCAGCGGCGCCTGGAAGGAGGCCAGCGAGGCCGAGCTGCCGCCGCCGGAGCCGCCGGGGACGCGGGTCAGGTCCCAGGGGTTGCGGGTCGGGCCGTAGGCGGAGTTCTCGGTGGAGGAGCCCATCGCGAACTCGTCCATGTTGGTCTTGCCGAGGATGACGACGTCGGCCTCGCGCAGCCTGCGGGTCACCGTGGCGTCGTAGGGCGGCTTCCAGCCCTGGAGGATCTTGGAGCCGCAGGTGGTCGGAATGCCCTTGGTCGTGAAGACGTCCTTCAGCGCCAGCGGGACGCCGGCCAGCGGGCCGAGCTCCTCCCCGCGCGCCCGCTTGGCGTCCACCTCGGCGGCCTTGGCCAGCGCGCCGTCGGCGTCGATGTGCAGGAAGGCGTTCACCTTCTCGTCGACCTTGCTGATGCGGTCCAGGTGCGCCTGCGCGACCTCGGTGGCGGAGACGTCGCCGCCGGCGATCGCCGCGGCCAGATCCGCGGCCGTGCCCCTGATCAGATCACCGTCGAAGGGCATGTCAGTCCTCCCCCAGGATCCGCGGCACCCGGAAGCGCTGGTCCTGCGCGGCCGGCGCCTGGCCCAGGACCTCGGCCGGGTCCAGGCACGGGCGGACCTCGTCCGGGCGGGTGACGTTCACCAGTGGCAGCGCGTGCGAGGTCGGCGGGATGTCCTGGCCCTGGCCGAGCTTCTGCACGGCCTCGCTGACACGGGCCACCGAACCGAGGATGACGTCGAGCTGCTCGGCGTAGTGCACGAGCTCGTCTTCGGACAGGTCGAGCCGTGACAGCCGCGCCAGGTGGGCGACCTCTTCACGGGTGATAGCGGGCATAAGCGCGGATCCCTACGGTGTGGACTATGCCGGATTCTGCCGGACCGGTTGACAGCGGTTTCGACAACCGTAGCCATCCTAGTCGCGGGGTGTCAGGCGACTTTCCGTGTCCGGCCGGTGGCGGGTCCGCGCCGTCCGTCGAGCCGTCTTCGAACCGTCCGTCAAGCAGTCCCTCAAACCGTCCCTCAAGCCGACAGCTGCTCAGCCGAAGCCGAACCAGCGGGATCCCCCGGCCCCGGCGCCGCCGGCGTCGTGCTCGGAGCCGGCAACCGCTCGATGAGCAGCGCGCAGATCTCGCTCGGCGGCAACGGCTTGGACACCAGCCAGCCCTGCGCCTCGTCGCAGCCATAGCTCTGCAGGGTCGACCAGGTCGCCGGGTCCTCGACGCCCTCGGCGACGACGCGCAGGCCCAGCGAGTGCGCCAAGTCTATGGTCGAGTGCACGATCGCCGCGTCGTCGGTGTCGTAGCCGATGCCGCCGACGAAGGAGCGGTCGATCTTGATCTCGTCGAACGGCAGCCGGCGCAGGGTCAGCAGCGAGGCGT
>JAEKKI010000088.1 GCA_019510485.1 Catenulisporales bacterium | reverse complement strand
GACCGCCACCTTCGCCTTCTACCTGCACGTCGACACCGCCGAGACCACGACCAGCACGGCCTACGACAAGCTCACCGTCCAGGTGCTGAACTCCTCCGGCAGCGTGCTCTCCACCCTGGCCACCTACAGCAACCTCAACAAGGCCAGCGGCTATGTGGCGCACTCCTTCAGCCTGGCCCCGTACATCGGCCAGACCGTCACCCTGAAGTTCACCGGAACCGAGGACTCCTCGTTGCAGACCTCGTTCGTCGTCGACGACACCGGTCTGAACGTCAACTAGCTCGCAAGCACCGCACGTTGTAAAGCCGCCCGGCGATCTGGAGCAGATCGCCGGGCGGCCCTTTACTCTGCCGTGTCTATTCGCGCAGGTACCTCATCGAGAAGCTGGTGCCGCTGGAGCCCAGCGCGCTGGTGGTGGCCTCATACGCGCCGCCGGAGCTCGGATCCAGCGCCGTCGGGCCGAACGAGCCCAGGGACCTGCCGTTCACCGTCGCCGAGGTGAAGTTCAGCGTGCCGAAGTTGGGATAGGCGCCGGTCGGGGACTCGATGATGACCTCGGCGCTGGTCCGGCTCGCGGAGATGCTCTGGGACGTGCTGAACGTCCAGCCGCGCGAGGACGACAGCGTCAGCTTGTAGGTGCGGCCGCTGACATAGGTCACCGCGGCGTGGATGCTGTCGCCGGCCGAGACCGGGTAGGAGCTGGTGCTCAGGTACACCGGGCTCTTCGGGTACATCTCGTACCACGCCTGGTGCACGGCACGGCCGCTGGAGCAGTCGGTCGCGACGCCGGTCTGCTCCACGGTGGAGGAGCCGTAGCCGTCGATGCCGACCCACGGCGCGTACAGGTCGCTGGTGGAGTTGCAGGTCGCGTTCGCCTCGGTCCAGGTCGCCGAGACCGAGGAGAAGCCGCTCCCGGTGGCGGCGTAACCGCCCCAGTTGTAGCCGTTGATGTTGTAGTGCAGCGGGCGGAAGGAAAGCTCCTGCGCCGCGACCGCGGTGGCGGTGGGAACCATCGCGGCGACGGCGGTGGACGCGGCCGCGATGGACGCGGCACGTATCAGCAACCTGCGCATGCTGTGCTCCTTGTGGGGACGCCTTGCTGACGGATGGGGGTGCCGTCACCGTAACGACAGATATCCGGACACTCAATGGCCTGTCGACGGACTTTTACGACCGTATGCGCCTAGGTCAGGGATATGTGACGCGCTGAGCTGCGGATTCGCCGACTGTTTCCGGCGATCGCGGGATGATGTCAAGGGAAGAGCAAGGGTCTACCCCGGGCCTCGGACCGAGGCGGATCGCAGCATCCTCATATCCTGGCCGAAGATCGACCGGCGAGGGGGCCGGATGACGGCGCGTACGGACGCCGCGGGTCCGGGCGGCCTGCGTGGTCGCAAGCCGCCCGGACGAGGCCGAACCGAGCCCTCCTAGCGGACGACGATCCCGATGGCCGCCAGGGCCTGGGCCTTGTTGTTGTCAGCAGCCGCGACGGCTCCGAAGAAGCCCGTCACCTCCTGGCTCTGCGGGCTAGGCGCGCGCAGGTCGAAGCGGTGGGTGTCCGAAGTGGACACCCCGGTCCCGAAGACCGCGCTGCTCCCGCCGGTGCGCCGATGGAATTGGATCTTGGTGATGTACCGGCCGCCGTACCAGGTGCCCCACTCACCGGAGATCCCGACCAGCGGGTCATCGATGCTGAAGTTGAGAGTCGTCTTCGCCGCGCTACCGGCGGGCACTCCGCTGCCGCCCCGGAGCGGATCCACGGCGCCGTTCGCCCGCGTGGCGCGGATCCCGTCGACGATCTCGCCGTGGTAGACGTCGATGCTCTTGATCCGTTCGCTTGAGGCCGTGTCGTCGAACGGCGTCCCCGCCGCGCCGGCCGGTCCCAGGCGCACCGCCGGCGCCGGCGGGTCGTTGTCCGCCGTCCGGGCGTGCGGGCCGGCGTACTTCCACAGCGGTTCCCAGTACGTCTTGAGCAGTTCGCCCACGACTTCCGGGCCCTCGACGAGGTAGTCGAACTCGGACAGCGAGCCCGGGTACAGGTTGTCCGAGCCGAAGACGTACGCCTCGTCGTCGACGATCATCAGCTTGGCGTGGTTGCCGGGCGCCGACGGGACCTTGTTGTAGATGTAGCCGCTGGCGTTGATGACGGACATCCCGGCACTGCCGATCACGCCGTGGCTCGGCGGCTCCTCGCTGAGCGGCGGCTGCTTGAGGGTGGCGGTGTAGCCCTCCTTGGGGAGGCTGGGCCACTTGTAGGTGGAACCCTCGATGTTGTCGCCCGCCGGCACCTTGTCGGTGTAGTAGAGCGGCGCGACGAACAACCGGGTCAGCGCCTCGGCACGCGCGCCGCCGGGATCGGGCAGCACGCGGTCGGTCTCCACGTCGTGCGTCATGTAGTACTTCATCAGGTCGAAGGTGCGGACCGCGCCGGAGCCGAAGGAGTACTGGTCGCCCTCCGCACCCGCGCCGGCGTCCAGCGGCGACACCACCACCTTCACCGTCAGCGCCTTGTTGGCCAGCAGCGCCTGGATCAGCCACTGGCAGACCACGTGGTCCGACCAGTTCTTCTTCCACGCGCTGATGAGGTCCATCTGCGACATCTTGATCGTGTGCTTCGCCCCCAGGATCAGCTCCTTCTTCATCACGTCGGAGGCGCCCTGGAAGTCCGTGCTGCTGCGCCAGTACTTGCCCAGCGCCAGCATCCCGGTGGTGGGCTTGTACTCCCGGAGCCCGGCGAACGGGGGATGCACGACCCGCAGGGGGAAGCAGTCCTGGACGAGCTCGGGAAGCTGCTGCAGATCCCGCGTGTGGAAGTCGCTGGGAGGCGGGGGCGGAGGCGGAGGGGGCGGCGGAGGCGTGGGGTTGGAGTCATGCCACCTCACGATCTCCGCCTGGCGGGCCGCCACCCAGGCGGCGGCTTCCTTCCCGGTCAGCGGGTTCGAGGGCCGGGCCTTGGCGGGATCGCGACTGATCCACACGGCCTTCGCCGGATCCAGCTGCTCCTGCGACAGCAGGTCGCCGCCGACGGCCCACAGCTGGTCCAGGTAGCCCTGCGCGCCGGCCGCCCCGGGACCGTGGACCACCGCCGACAGGTCGTGGACCGGCGGGTAGCTCCGGAACAGGTCCATGTTCAGGTTGTGGCCGCCGGCCATCGCCTCGACGCCGTCGGTGACGAGGATCTTCGAGTGGTTCCAGGTCAGCTTCGCGCCGTCGCCGGCGAACATGCTGTCGTTGCCGAAGACCTTCAGCTGCAGGGAGTCCAGGAACCCCTCCCGCAGCCGGTAGAACCGCCCCAACCAGATGTCGGGCATCCGCTCCCAGGCGTGGCCGCGGTCCCGCACCAGACGGATCAGGGCTTGCTTGAAGAGCGTGTAGTTCGGCGGGTCGGTCAGGGCGTTCAGCGGCGTCTGGCCCATCAGGAACCGGAACTGCGTGGGTGCGGTCCGGCCCATCCGCGTGGTCAGCGCGGTGTCCATGGCGCCGAGGATGATGCCGGCCCAATCCGGGTCCGGCCAGTTCAGCGACGATATGTCGCACCGGTACCGGGCTTTCTGGACGACCTCCTCCACCGCCGTCTGGAAGTCGCCCTGCCGGATCCACGCCTGCGGCATGATGCCCTGGCCGAACGGCAGGCCCCAGACCCGCGGCGTGTCCATCAGGCGCAGGTAGTTACGTCCGGTGCGCTGGTTGTAGTAGTTCCGGATCTGTGCTTGCACGCTGTCGATCTCGTTCATTGACTTCCCCCTCGCCTACAGAAAGGTCCAGTTCACCCAGCCGGCGCCCGTGCGGGCGGCGGTGACGGGATACGGCTGCCGGTACGGCGGATCCCCGACCACGTCTTCGAGGTAGTAGGTGTTGAACGGGTTCCGCCCGGAGATCGAAGAGACCTGCCGCACGTAGGGGCGCCCCGGCCGGACGCTGTCCCGCAGCGGCCCGCCGCCCATCGCGTCGAAGACCTCTTGGTCGAGGTTGATCTCCTGCCGCAGCGGCAGCGCGTAGGTGTCGACCGCCGACGCCACGCGGAACTCCGTCCCCCACTTCGTCAGGTAGGCCCGGGCCAGCCGGTAGACCAGCTCCGGCACCCGCGCGGCGCTCTGGCTGACGTTGGCCGGGTCGTACTTGCCGTCGCTGGTCGCGTTCCCCGCGACGGTCGCGTGCCGGCCGCGGCACGCGAACAGCTGGTAGCCGGTGGGCTGGCGCATGCCGCTCCTGGCCGGCGCCAACGGATCGGTGAGCTGGTAATTGGCGGCCAGGTCCTGCCAGCTGCTCCCCAGCTTCAGGGTCTGCGAGGTGCCGGCCATCTTGGCGTTGGGCCGCGGCACCAGCCCGCTGAAGCCGGTGTCGAGCATGTCCCAGGCCGTGACGCCGACGTACTCCACGACGTTCGGGGGCAGCTGGGTGAGGATCCCGTACCAGTTCCCCGGTCCGGGAACAGGGTCGATCGCGATGATCCGCACCGGGATGTTCTTCACTTCCGGCGAGCCGTACGCCTGCAGGAACCAGGCGGCCATGACGCATTCCACGGCGCCCCGGCTGTGCCCGATGAAGTTGTACGCCCTCGCGCCGCTGGCGGCCGCGAGGTTCGCACCGTGCAGGGCCAAGGCCGCGGCGTCCCAGCCCGAGAGCTCCGACACCGTAGAGCGCTGATCGCCGCCGGAGTACTTCTTCGTGTCGGAGAGCAGATCGGCGGAAGCCTTGAGCGGGCCGTTGAGCTTCAGCGGCTCGCTGTCGTTCCTCGGCACCGCCCAGTCGTTCTCCCCGACGCCGCGCACCGTCACGCTGGGACTCGTGGCCCGCAGGTCGCCGGTGACCTCCTTGTGGATGCGGACCGGAATGTAGCCTGTGTCAGGACTGTAGATCTTCTTGTCGCTGCCGGGACGTGACACCTCGCCCTCGTCGCGCGTACACGATGTGCCGCTGAAACACACGGTGAACACATTGCTCATGAATTCCCTCCCTTGCCCCTGGCAGGCTCTCCCCTGCCCTGAGCGAGGTGTACCCGGCATACCGCCTCATACCGGGCATCAAATTCACAGTTCACCGGGACGAGCGACGTCGGCTTTCGGGTAGGAATAAATTCGAGACTTGAGACCGACGACGCGCGCATAGGGAGTTATCGACGCCCGGAATGCTACGGTCCCCTGGTGACCGCTCCCCCGACGAACCTGGAACCTCGATGACGAATCTGGGCTCTGATACGCATGAGATCGACACCCTCATGTCCGGCCACACCGGCATCACCGCCGGCTACGCCATCCTCGGCGAGCATCCGGCGTTGATCGAGACCGGGACGGCGAAGTCCGCGCCGGTGGTGCGGGACGCGCTGGCGGAGCTGGGTGTCGGGCCCGGGGATCTGCGCACCATCGTCGTCACGCACATCCATCTGGACCACGCCGGCGGGGTCGGGGACCTGGCGGCGATGTTCCCGAACGCCGAGATCGTGGTGCACGCCTCCGGGGCACGGCATCTGGTCGATCCCTCGCGGCTGATGTCGAGCGCGCGGCGGGTTTTCGGATCGTTGATGGACGATGTGTTCGGGCCTCTGCTGCCGACCGAGGCGCATCGGGTGCGGGCGGTGGAGGACATCGGGGCGATCGATCTCGGCGGGGGTCGGCGGTTGGAGACGCACCACACGCCGGGGCACGCGCGGCATCACGTCGGCCTGATCGACTCCCTCACCGGCGACCTGTATGTCGGCGACGCCGCCGGGCTCTACATTCCCGCCGACGACCCCGATCAGCCCGGCGACGTCCGGCCCGGCACTCCGCCGCCGGACTTCGATCTGGAGCTGGCGGTGAACTCCCTGGAGAAGTTCCGCACCCTGCGTCCGACTCGCTTGCTGTTCAGCCACTACGGGCCGGTCCGCGACGTCACCGAGACATTGGACCGCGCGGAGGAGGAAGTCCGGCTGTGGGTGGAACTGGTCCGCGACGCGCGCACCAACCGGCTGGACCTGGACCACGCGATCGAGATGGTGCGGGAGAAGACCGCCGCGCGGTATCCGGTCGAGCAGGCGAACGCCGAGACGCAGACCAAGTTCGAGGAGTTGTCGTCCTACGCCTCGAACATCGTGGGGATCAACATGTATTTGAACCAGCAGGACGGTTGGGAACACCCGATGGCGGACGCGGCCGGCGCTGGGTGACCACAACCGATCGCCATATCACCAGATCCACCAATCGTTTTATCGACAAGCCGGGACAGGCGATCAGGCTGTCCCCAACAGCACCCCGATCGCCTCGACGACATCCCCCACCACGACATCGGCCGACACCGTCGCCACGCCGCGCTCCCCCGCCTTGTCGACCCACGCTGTCCGCAACCCGACCGCGGCCCCGCCTCCGACATCAGCTGTCGGATTGTCCCCGACCATCCATCCGCCGTCGCCCAACGCGCACCCCGCGTCCTCGGCCGCCACCCGGAAGATCTCCGCGTCCGGCTTCCGAATCCCCAGCGCCCCGGACACCGCCACCGCGTCGACCAGCCGGTCCAGCCCGGTCCGCTCAATCTTCCCCAACTGGTTGTCCGCCTCCCCGTTCGTGACGATCCCCAGCCGCCACCCGGCCCGGCGCAACGCCACGAGTCCGTCACGCACCTCGTCCCGCAGCACCACATACTCCGGCATGCGCCGCCGATAGAGCCCCCACAACTCCTCCACAGGCTCCGCCAGCCCATAGCGTTCGCGCACAAGGCCGAAGAACATATCCCGCCGCTGATACGGATCCCACGCCGCCACCAGCCATTCCTCGGCCTCGTCCGGCAATCCGTGCTCCCGCGCGAAATCCGAAGCGAATCGCCGGAAGGCCGGCGGCAGCGCGATGAGCGTGTCGTCCAGATCGAACAGTGCCAGCCGTCGCATGCCCCTGATCGTAACGGCCGGTACGCTGGTCTGAGCCGATCAGCCGATCACGTGCCAGGGGAGGCCGCCGCCGTGACTGAGACCGCCGTGCCCGAGACCGAACCCACCCCGAGCCCCAGCCCCAGCCCCGCCACCCCGATCACCACCGCCGCCGAACTCCGCGCACTCCTCGGCGAGCCCATGGGACGCGCCGTCACCAAGGAGCGCACCCGCCTGCTCCCCATCGACCGCCAGTGGCTGGCCGCCTCGCCGTTCTGCCTCATCGCCACCGCCGACGCCGCCGGCAACTGCGACGTCTCGCCCAAGGGCGACCCGGCCGGCTTCATCAAGGTCCTCGACGACACCCGCCTGGCCATCCCCGAGCGCCCGGGCAACCGCCGCGCCGACGGCTATCTCAACATCCTGAGCAACCCGCACGTCGGCCTGATCACGGTCGTCCCCGGCCGGGGCGAGACGCTGCGCGTCAACGGCCGCGCCAGGCTGGTCCGGGACGCGCCCTACTTCGACGACATGATCGTCAAGGGCCACCGCCCGATCCTGGCCGTCGAGGTCGACATCGAGCAGGTCTTCTTCCACTGCGCGAAGTCCTTCCTGCGCTCCCACCTGTGGCAGCCGCAGACCTGGAACCCGGAGCAGCTGCCGCACCACGCGGTCATCGTGAAGTCCGTCCAGCAGACCCAGGAGTCGCTGGAGGAGCTGATCGAGTACTACGGTCCCAGCTACGAGAACGGCCTCTACGCCGCCAAGAAGTAAGACCAGGCAGCGCCCCGCCGCACTGGGTAAAGTCACCCCATGACTGCCACCAACGCCGCCGCCCCGGTCCGCGTGGACAGCTGGATCTGGTCGGTGCGCCTCGCCAAGTCCCGTTCCCAGGCCGCCGATGCCTGCCGCGGCGGCCACGTGAAGGTCAACAACGAGAGCGTGAAGCCCTCCCACCTGGTCCGGGTCGGCGACGAGGTCCGTGTCCGCCAGGACCAGCGCGAGCGCGTGGTGGTCGTCAGCAAGCTGATCACCAAGCGGGTGAGCGCCCCGGCCGCCGCCGAGTGCTACGTCGACAACAGCCCGCCGCCTCCGCCGCGCGAGCTGTTCGCCCCGGTCGCGGTCCGCGACCGGGGCGCCGGCCGTCCCACCAAGCGCGAGCGCCGGGACATCGAGCGGCTGCGCGGCCCGAACCGCCACTGACGGCGGCGAAGAGCACCGCGGCCTCAACTGCTTACTACGAGCGCTATCCCTTGCGCCCGTACCGCGCCATCGCGTACCTCTTCATGATCTTCATCGTCCTCGGGTTGCGGTCGAACGTCGACGGCTCGAACGGCGTCCAGAACAGCCGCCGGGTGATCGACTTCGGCCGGGCGAACTCCCGCAGCCCGTCCGGACCGTGGGCGCGGCCGAAACCGGACTCCCCGACACCGCCAAAGGGCAGCCCCGGCACCCCGGCGTAGGCGATCACCGCGTTCACCGAGGCCATGCCGCTGCGCAGGCGGCGGGCGACGGCCACGCCGCCGCGGCGGGCGAAGACCGAGGCGCCGAGACCGTAGCCGGTGGCGTTGGCCAGCCGGATCGCCTCCTCGACGTCCTTGACGCCCTTGACGGTGATCGTCGGGCCGAACGTCTCCTCGCGGACCGCGCTGGAGTCCTCGGGCACGTCGAGCAGCACGGTCGG
>JAEKKI010000162.1 GCA_019510485.1 Catenulisporales bacterium | reverse complement strand
GTCCATGTGCAGGTCCTGGATCTCGTGAGCCAGGTGCACGGCTTGGGCCCGGGAGTAGTCCGTGACGTTCGGGAACTCGGTGTGGTGGACGATGATCTTCCGGGTGGTCCCGGCCCGCATCAGCACCGGCGAGGACGGCGGCCGGGCGCCCCAGGAGGTGCAGTCGATGATGAAGGACAGGTCGGCGGTGCCGGCCCGGGTCGACGCCGAGGCGGAGGCCGGCGCGACGAGCTGCGGCAGCAGACCGAGGCCGGCGGCGGCGCCGGCACCGGCGCGCAGCGCGGTCCGCCTGCTGACGGAGCGGTCGGGGTGGGCCATGGGCGTCCTCTCGGGCATCCGGTGACGCAGGACGTTGACGATGCGAGGAAACCACACAATCCTCAGCAGACGGTCGCTGACAGGTGTGGAATGTTTTCTACTCTCGCTGGATCAGCTTGTCCAGAGTCCGCGGCCACAGCCTGGGTACATCAGCTTTCGTCGTTACCTACTGGAGGCGTGGAGTGAACAGACGAAGCGGTGCCGCGGCCTCGGCCGTGACCGAGCGGTCGAAGCGGAAGTACGACGACCTGGCCGACCGCTACGAAGAGGTCTACTTCTACGTCGCCGACCTCGGCGAGCGCCTCATCAGCCTCGCCGACCCGGCTCCCGGCACGAAAGCCCTGGACATCGGCGCCGGACGCGGCGCGGTGGCCCGGGCGGCGCTGGCCAAGGGCTGTGCCGTCACGGCCGTCGACGTGTCGCCGCGCATGGTCGAGCTTCTGGCCGCGGACCTGCCGCAGATCTCCGTGCACTGCATGGACGCCGGCCGGCTCGGCTTCCCCGACGGCGCGTTCGAACTCGTCACGGCCGGATTCGTACTCCAGGTCCTGGACGACCCCGCCGCCGCGCTCGTCGAGATCCGCCGAGTCCTGACACCCGGCGGGAGCGTCGCGCTGTCGGTGGACACCCAATCGATCGGGCGACTCAATTGGCTGCCGGAGCTCACCGCCGACTTCTTCGGCCAGGGCCAAGGCTCGGGTTCGAGCGGCGGCGCGCGGGCGGCAACGGAATCCGACCGAACCGACGGCCTATTGGCCCGCGCCGGCTTCACCGACATCCGCCGAGAAACCGTGACCGTCCTACAGCCGATCCCAGACCCGCCGGCGCTGTGGGACTGGATGATGCCGCGCGGCCTGACCGAGGTGCTCAAGGCGCTCCCGGCCGACCGCGCCGAGGACTTCCGTCAAGCCTTCATGACCCACGCCGAACCGATGCACAGCGCCGAGGACGGAATCGTGCTCGACTTCGTTCTCACCCTGCACCTCGCCAAGGCACCTCAGTGAGCGCCCGCCGCCGTGGAACTAACGCCCCCGCCCGCCCGAAGCCCGCCGCGTCGGAACCGTCCGCCGGGCAGGCGTCGAACGCCGAGCCGGCGCCGCCTGCTCCCGAGCCAGCTCCGCGGCCTTCCGCTCCTCGGCCTTCTTCTCCTGCTCCTGCTTGTCCTTGACCCGCACCGCCTCCCGGCGGACCTCGGCCTGGATCGTGCGCTCGGTGCGCAGCCACTCCGGCGGCTCCGCCTTCAGCGCCTCGATCTGCTCGGTGGTCAGCGGCTCGGTGATACCGCCGCGGGTCAGGCCGGAGATGGACACCCCGAGCTTGGACGCCACCACGGGGCGCGGGTGCGGCCCGTCGCGGCGCAGGTCCCGGAGCCACTGCGGCGGGTCGGTCTGCAAGGCGTTCAGTTCGTCGCGGGTGACGACGCCCTCCTGGAACTCCTCGGGGGTGGCTTCCAGGTACACGCCCAGCTTCTTGGCCGCCGTGGCGGGCTTCATCGTCTGGGTGGACTTCTGCGACGTCATGGGTCAACAGTAGCGAGCGCGCGCGGCGACCCGGATCTTGGCCGGTACCCTGACCGGGTGACAGGCACGCAGGAGTCCTCGACGTTCCGGCTCGCGTACGTCCCCGGCGTGACCCCCGCCAAGTGGGTGCGGACGTGGACGGAGCGCCTTCCCGACATCCCGCTGGAGCTGGTCGCGGTGGAGGCCGGGGACGCCGAGGAACTGCTGCGCGACGGCGACGCCGACGCCGCGCTGCTGCGGCTGCCGGTCGACCGCACCCTGCTCAGCGCGATCCCCCTCTACACCGAGACCACCGTGGTCGTGGTGCCGAAGGACCACGACGTGAGCGCGGTCGAGGAGGCGGAGCTGGCGGATCTCGACGAGTACATCGTGCTCCATCCGCTGGACGACTCCTTGGAGTGGGAGACGCTGCCCGGACAGCCGGCGATCGAGCGCCCGGCCACCACCGCAGACGCGATCGAGCTGGTCGCGGCCGGCATCGGGGTGCTGCTCGTACCGCAGTCGCTGGCCCGGCTGCACCACCGCAAGGACCTCACGTATCGGCCGGTGAGCGACGCCCCGCAGTCGGGCGTGGCGCTGTCGTGGCCGGAGGCGCAGACCACGGACCTGGTGGAGGAGTTCATCGGGATCGTGCGCGGGCGGACGGTCAACAGCTCGCGCGGGCGGACCCCGACGCCGCCGTCCGGATCGGCGGCACAATCAACACAGGCACAGAAGCAGAACCAGAAGCAGAACCAGAACCAGAAGCAAAAGCAGACGCAGAAGCGCACCGAGGCCGGCGGCACACGAGGCAAGGCGGCGGCATCAGCCCGTCGGCAGGCGTCCAAACCCGCCAAGCCCCGGCGCAGGAAATAGCAGCAAAGCTCTGCGAAAGGATGATGCGCGGTGGACATGACCACCGGCTGGAAGTGGGACAAGACGCTGTTCGAGGGCACCGCCGCGTTCTACCGGCGCGGCCGGATACCCTACGCTCCCGGAACCGCCGAGGTCATCGCCAAAGTCCTGCGGATCTCCGGTCGCGAGCGGTTGCTCGACGTGGGCTGCGGCCCCGGCACCATAGGCATCGCCCTGGCCCCGCTGTTCGGCGAGGTCGTCGGCATCGACGCCGACGCCGGGATGATCGCCGAGGCCGAGCAGTGGGCCGAGGGCGCGGGCGTGGGCGCCAAGACCCGCTGGCTGCGGATGCGCGCCGAGGACCTGCCGGCCGGGCTCGGCGAGTTCGACGCCGTCACCTTCGGCCAGTCCTTCCACTGGGTGGACCGGGACGTGGTGCCGGCGACCGTGCGGGACATGCTGCGCCCCGGCGGCGCGCTGGTGCACGTCGCGGACTGGCAAGCCGAGATGCGCACCGTCGACGGCCTGCCGCACCCGGCGATCCCCTACGGGGCGATCGAGGATCTGGTCAAGCAGTACCTGGGCCCGGTACGCCGCGCCGGCCAGGGCACCCTGCCGAACGGCACCCCCGGCGACGAGGTCGAGGTGCTGGCGCGCGCCGGCTTCGAAGGGCCCGACCAGCACATCGTGCGCGGCGGGCAGCATCTGGTGCGCACCGAGGACGACGTCGTCGCGTGGACGTATTCGCTGTCGTATGCGGCACCGCACCTGTTCGGGGAGCGGCGCGACGACTTCGAGACGGATCTGCGGCGGATGCTGCGGGCGGAGTCGCCGTCGGGGCTGTTCTCGGAGCGGCAGGCGAGCGCCGAGGTGCGGATCTGGTACACCACGGATTGATCCCCTCAGCTCCACATCTGGAAGGCGTCGGCGTTGTGGCCGGAGCCGGTGCGGCGAGGAATGTCAGGGCGACGGCGAGCATCACAGCGAACACCGCACGGACGGCACGGAGGCACGGAAGGCCATCTTGCACCTGCCTCCGGCGAACGCGGACCATCGAATCCGCACTCTACGCACCCTGACCTGCTGTTCCGCCGAAGGACACGAGTGTCGGCACGAAGTGCGGACCACCGCCGGCCGTGGTCTCCTGGGCTCAGGAAAGGCGGTGATCACCGTGGCATACGTCGTCTATCTGCAAGGGGGTCCCGAGCCGGTAGGGGTCCGCACGAACAACCGCGTCGTCACCACGACCGAGCCGATCACCGAGCTGAGCGTGCCGTGCGAGGGCGGCGTCGGGCTGTGGCGGTACGCGCACGAGCACATCACCATCGGCACCGGCCAGGCGGCGGTGTTCGAATTCGTGCACATGGAGCAGCAGCACCCGGCGCCGCCGCCCCCGCACTCCCATCGCTGAGAGCCGGAGGCGGCGGCGCCGGTGAACCGGATCGGCCGGTCAGCCGATGTGCGCCACCTGGCTGGCGCCGGCCGGCAGATCGTCCTTGCGCGCCTTGACCAGCACGCCGACCACGATCGCCGCGGCCGCCAGGATCCCGGCGCTCCACTCGAAGGCCGTGACGTAGCCGTGCACCGCGGCGTGCGCGGCCAGCGCCTGCACGTCGGCCCCGGGCGAGGCGTGCGAGTGGGCGTAGTTCGTCGTCGCGGTCGTCGCGAACGTCACCAGCATCGCCGTGCCCAGCGCGCCGCCGATCTGCTGCGTGGTGTTCACCAGCGCCGAGGCCACGCCGGCGTCGTGGTCGGCGACGCCGATCAGCGCGGTGGAGGACAGCGGCACGAAGAACAGCCCGATGCCGAAGGCCATCACCAGCTCGGCCGGCACCACGTGGGTGGTGTAGGAGGTGCCCACGCCGATCCGGGTGAACAGCACCATGCCGGCCGTGGCCAGCGCGAAGCCGACGAACATCAGCAGCCGCGGGCCGATCCGGGGCAGGAAGCGCGTCGCCACGCCGGCGCCGGCGACCACTCCGAAGGTGAACGGCAGGAACGCGAAGCCGGACTTCAGCGCCGAGTACCCGAGGATCTGCTGCATGTAGTAGGTCAGGAAGATGAAGACCCCGAACATCCCGACGCCCATCAGCAGGGAGCTGAGGAACGAGCCGCCGCGGTTGCGGTCCAGGATCACCCGCATCGGCAGCAGCGGGTGCGAGGTGCGCAGCTCGATGAACAGGAACGCGACCAGCAGCAGGACGCCGGCGCCCAGCAGGCTCAGCGTGGTGCCCGAGCCCCAGCCGTCGGTGTTGGCCTTGTTGAAGCCGTAGACCAGCGCGGCCAGGCCCGCGGTCGAGGTGAGCGCGCCGGGGATGTCGTACTTGGTGTCGCCCTCGGCCTTGCTCTCGTGCAGCACCCGGGTCGCGGCGAACGCGGCCAGCGCCGCGATCGGCACGTTCACCAGCAGCGTCCAGCGCCAGGACGCGTACTGGGTCAGCACGCCGCCCATGATCAGGCCGATCGCGGTGCCGCCGCCGGCGATGGCGCCGTAGACGCCGAACGCGCGCGCCCGCTCCTTCTCCTCGGTGAAGGTGACGGTCAGCAGCGACAGCGCCGCCGGCGCCATCAGCGCGCCGAACATGCCCTGCAGGCCGCGGGCGCCGTAGAGCATGGCCTGGTTGGTCGCGGCGCCGCCGAGCGCCGAGGCTGCGGCGAACCCGATCAGGCCGATGACGAACGCCCGCTTGCGGCCGGTGAAGTCGGCGATGCGGCCGCCGAGCAGCAGCATGGAGCCGAAGGCGAGGGCGTAGGCGGTGATCACCCACTGCTTGTTCTGATCACCCACTGCTTGTTCACCTCGGATATGTGCAGCGCGGTCTGCATCGTCGGCAGGGCGATGTTCACGATGGTCGCGTCGAGCACGATCATCAGCTGCGCGATCGCGATGATGGCCAGGGCCGCCCAGCGCCGGGGATCCGGCGCCGCCACGGCGTCCGGGCCGGCGCCGGTGCGGGCCGACGAGGGCACCACCCGTTCCGTGGAGGTTGACATGTCCTTCTCACTTTCGAAGAGAGCGTGTTTCAGGCAGCACTGGATCGACGCGCGGCGGCCGTGAGCGCCCGATCGCGCGGTGTTGACAGGGGTTGGTAGGGGCTGGGTCGGGTAGGTCAGGCGATCAGTCGTTGAAGCGCCTGGCCATCAGGGGGATGAGGATGTCGTCGGCGAGGTGCGCCAGGTACTTCTCGTCGACGGGCTCGCCGCTGAGGAAGATGCGCATGAACATGACCCCGGTGGCGACTTCTTGGAAGATGTCGGGATCGGTGTCGGCCGGGAGCTCTCCCCGGGCGATGGCCCGGTCGAGAAGGCGCCGGGTGACCTGCTGTTTGTCCTCCAGCATCGAGGTGCGCACCACCCGGGCCAGATCGGCGTCCTTCTGCAGGGCCGCCACCAGCCCGGTCATCAGCTGGCCGGGCGGACCGGACATCATGTCCCGCATTCCGGCCAGGGTCGCGATCAGGTCGCCGCGCAGACTGCCGGTGTCGGCGTCCTTGGCGAAGTCGTACTGCTCATAACACTGGACGGCGTGCACGACCAGTTCGGCCTTGCCCGGCCAGTGCCGGTACAGCGTCGCCTTGCTGGCCTTGGCGCGGGCGGCGACGGTGTCCAGGCGCAGCGCCTCGTAGCCGGTCTCGGCCAGGACCTCCAGCGTGGTGGTGAGGATGGTCCGCTCGCGTTCGGGATCGAGCTTGGGCCCGGCTGCTTCCATCGCCCGCTCCTTCCTCTCCGCCATGGTGTACGAAACTGTTTCGTACAGTATCACGAATGCCGAGCGAAACGAAACCGTTTCGTACACCAGGGCTGCGAGCTGGGCTTATTCGCCTACGGGCTCAGCCGACGATAACGCTGCGGACCGCCGCGAGCAGTGCCTGCCGGTGCTCGGCCAACCGCTCCGGCGCCAGGGGGTCGCCGTCGGCGACGA
The DNA here is from genome assembly GCA_019510485.1 of Catenulisporales bacterium. GTDB lineage: Bacteria > Actinomycetota > Actinomycetes > Streptomycetales > Catenulisporaceae > Catenulispora. The sequence continues at coordinate 56,079 of JAEKKI010000162.1, read as the reverse complement.
TCCACAGCGCGGTCGGCGCGGCGAGCCAGCTCTCGGTCATCCGCATCACGAGCGCGAACAGGTCGGCGGCGGGGATGTCGGCGCGGAGCCGCCCTTCGCGCTGAGCGGCGGCCACCGCCTCCAGGCGGATGCGGTAGCCGGCCAGCTCGTCCTCGGTCGGCTCGGTGCGCTCGAAGGCGCGCCAGTGCGCGATGCGGCGCACGGTCGGGTTGGCCAGCACATAGTCGAAGCGCGCGGCGGCGAACGCGGCCAGGTCACCGTCCGGCAGCGGGACCGCCGCCATCACGGCGCGCGCCTGGTCGTCCACGACCGCGTCGAACAGGCGGTCCTTGTCTCCGAAGTAGACGTAGATCAGGCGCTTGTTGGCGCCGGCGCGCTCGGCGATGCGATCGACGCGCGCGCCGGCCAGGCCGTGCTCGGCGAACTCCTCGGTGGCCGCGCGCAGCAGGCGGGCCTTGGTCGCCCCGGCGTCGCGGGGGCGGGGCTGGATCGTCGGTGGGAGTTCGGTCCCCGCGGCCTGGCTGGACATGGGGTCCACCGTAGCCTTCGCCTGCGGACGCGCGGGGCTCACGGGATTCACCAGGCCAGGGCGCCGTTGGCGTCGAAGAACCCGCCGGTCGGCCCGTCGGTGCCGATCTGCGCCATCCGGACGATGATCTCCGCGCCCTGTTCGACGGTCTGCGTGCCGGCGTTGTGGTTCAGGTCGGTGGCGGTGTAGCCGGGTTCGACGGCGTTGATCCGGATGCCGGGGAACGCCTTCGCGTACTGCACCGTCAGCATGTTGACGGCCGCCTTCGACGCCGGGTACTCCACGCCGGGGTAGAAGTGCATGAACGAGTCCGGGTCGGCGATCTCGCGCGTGCGCGACAGGCCGCTGCTGACGTTGACCACCACCGGCGCGGATGAGCGCTGCAGGAGCGGCAGGAACGCGTGCAGCATCCGGACCTGGCCGAAGACGTTGGTGTCGAACACAGCGCGCATGCTGTCACCGGTGACGTCGGCCACCGGCAGGAACCCGCCGTCGTCCGCCCGCAGCTCGATCCCGGCGTTGTTGACCAGGACGTCCAGCCCGCCGTCGGCGGCGATCGTCTTGGCGGCGGCCGCGACGGAATCGTCGTCAGTGACGTCGATCTGCACGAACCGCGCGCCCAGCTCCTCAGCCGTCGCCTGCCCGCGGGCGAGGTCGCGGGCACCGACGTAGACGGTGTGACCCGCGGCGATGAGCTGGCGGGCGGCCTCGCGACCCAGACCCTTGTTGGCTCCGGTGATGACGATGGTGCTCATGATGCTCCTCTGATGTATCTAACTGGATAGTTACATCGTACCCTCCGCCGCCACGGCTGTCACTCGCGCCCGCAAGCGGACGCCGCCCGGACGTCCACAGGTCCTGAACAGGCGCTGAACCGGACCCGAGGGCTTACCGGGCGCCGGCGCCGGAAACGATTGCGCCATGACCATCACCCTTGCCATCGCCGGTGCCGGCAGCCGGGGCCGGGACCATGCCAGGCACGCCGCGGCGGCCGGCGCCCGGATCACGGCCGTGGCCGAGCCGCGCCCCGCGGCGCGCGCCGCGTTCGCCGCCGAGTTCGACGTCCCCGCCCGTAACGTCTTCGCGAGCTGGGAGGAGCTGGCGGCCGCGGGCCGCCTGGCCGACGCGGTCGTGATCGCCACCCAGGACGCGATGCACGCCGACCCGGCCGTCGCGTTCGCCGCCCTCGGCTACCACATCCTTTTGGAGAAGCCGATGGCGCCGACGGAGGCGGACAGCCGGCGGATCGCCGAGGCCGCCGAGCAGAGCGGCATCCTGCTGGCCGTCTGCCACGTGCTGCGCTACACCGCCTACACGCGCGCGCTCAAGGCGTTGCTGGACTCCGGCCGGATCGGCGACATCGCCGCGATCCAGCACCTGGAGTCGGTCGGCTGGTGGCACCAGGCGCACTCGTTCGTCCGCGGCAACTGGGCCAGCGAGGCGGACTCCTCCCCCATGCTGCTGGCCAAGTCCTGTCATGACATCGACTGGCTGATGCACATCATGGGCAGGCGTCCCAGCCGTGTCTCCTCCTTCGGCTCGCTCCTGCACTTCCGGCCGGAGAACAAGCCCGCGCGGGCCGCCGAGCGCTGCCTGGACTGTGGGGTGGAGTCGACGTGTCCTTACTCGGCCCGGCGGATCTATCTGAACTTCCTGGCCACGCACCAGAACCGGTGGCCGCTCACGGTTCTGACCGACGATCACAGCGAGGCCGGGGTGCTCGCCGCGCTGCGCGACGGCCCTTACGGGCGGTGTGTCTACAACGGGGACAACGACGTCGTCGACCATCAGGTGGTCGCGCTGGAGTTTCCGGGAGGTGCGACGGCTTCGTTCACCATGAGCGCGTTCACGCGGCTCGAACATCGCAAGACGCGGATCTTCGGCACCAAGGGCCTGATCGAGGGGGACGGGGTCCGGATCCGGGTCACCGACTTCCTCACCGATACGGACGAGGAGATCGACACCGATGGCGGGGTCGACGGGCCCGGCGGGGACCATGGCGGGGGCGATCCGGCGCTGGTGGCCGCGTTTCTGGAGGCGGTGCGCAGTGGGGATCGGTCGCATGTGCTTACGGATGCGGCGTCGTCGTTGGCGTCGCATCTGGTGGTGTGGGCTGCTGAGCGGGCTCGGCATAGCGGGACGGTGGTCGATCTGGGCGGGGAGGAGGAATGGGGGCGATCTCAGCCGGCTGCGCCACTCGCTCACGCCTAGGTTCCCTGCGCGATCCGCGGGCGAGAACGCCAAGCGTCGGGCGGAGATCACATTTGTCGTCACGCGCCATCGCCGCCGCCGGCCGCGGTGGCGCGTGACCTGACGGCGGCAAGGCTCGTTGAAGTGGGCAGTGGAAGTTTCTGCCTGCCGCTTGGGTGGTGCGGTGCTGGTCATGGCGAGTTTCGGGGCCTGTTATCAGTCGAATCGTCGAGCACCGTTGACGCGCCCGGCCCGGCGGTCTTAGCCTCCCGGTTGCCTTCTCGCCGAACCGCCCCCACCGTTTCAGCGCCCCGATATGGAGGCCCCCCATGCGCTCCACTCCCCTACGGCGTCTCGCCGTCGCCGCCACCTTCGCGCTCGGAGCCGCGGTGATCCCGGCCGCGACCGCGTCCGCGTCCGCCGTCCAGGACCCGATTCCGATCGGGCCGAACACGTACTTCTACGGCCTGGTCAACGGCAAGAGCTCGAACGCCGTGGTCTACGTCGTGTGCCCCGGCCCGATCGGGCCGAACAGCACCGGGCACCCGGTCGACAGCCAGAGTGTCGAGGTGCGCAGCGTCGTACCGCCGGTGATCAACGCCTACGGCTACACCGGCAGCGACGGCAAGCAGATCGACGCCGGCTTCACCACGTCGAGCAGCTCCCGGATCAACCCGCCGATCGTCTTCACGTCGTTCTTCGCGCCGACGAAGATCCCGACCACCTGGCTGCTGCCGTGCGGCGGCTCGGCCAGCATGGCGTTCGTGCCGTTGGCGACCAGCAGTACGGCTCGGGACTTCAAGGTGACGGTCACGTTCGTGAACATCGCCGTGTAGTCCGTCGGCGTGTCCTGACACGCTTGGCGCCCGCCTGCGGAGCTTTCCGCCGGCGGGCGCCTCGGTTTTACGGGTCTACTTCCCCCGCAGCCCGATCGCGTTCCCATCCTGGTCCAGCAGCACGCACACCCGCGCACCCGGCGCCACCTGCCGAGGCGCGTCACGCTCGGTCGCGCCGGCGGCGAGCAGGGCCGCGCGCATCGCGTCGAGGTCGTCGACGTCGGCGTAGGCGACCGGGCCGCCGGAGACGTCGCCGGGAGCCAGCGCCACCTCGAAGCCGCCGACGTTGTAGCCGACGTAGTAGGGCTGGTCGGTGTGCGGGTCGCCGAGGAGGGTGGTGTAGACGGCTTTCGCGGCGTCCAGGTCGGAGACGGGGATGACCTGGCTGCGGATCATCGTGCTCATGGTCGCTCCTGGGGATGGCGGGGTCGGTCGTGCTCTGCCACGGTACCCAGGGCGGGCGAGGGGACCCAGTGGGTCGTGCCGTCCGGGTGAGCGGGGCCCGGTCGCTGTCGGCGCCGAACGTCTGCGGTGATCGCGGCCTCGGAGGTAGAACAAGACTGGCAACGAGCCAAGCGACACTTTAAGGACGCCGATGAATGACGGAAACGGGCAGTCGCCGCTCCTCGGCCTGTGGGCGGCCATGCGGGCAGGTGATGTCGCCGCAACGGCCCTGCCGTACTGCCATCTCCAAGGACGCCTGTGGTCCGCCCTCCTGTTCCGCGCGGCGATCCGGGATGAGTTCCGGGAAGTGTCGGATCCGCGCCACATCACCCAACGTGTCCACAAGATATGCGCGATGGTTCCTGAAGCGGATCGCGAACGCCTGCTGGCCCGCCGCGAGGCCGATGCCATCATTCGCGCTGAGGTCAACGGCGAGCTCGATTTGATCCAGCATGTGCATGACTCGAGTCGCAGCGCCTTTCTGACGGCTCAGCTGATTACCCGTGACGTCTTCGTCGCGGTCGTGAAGTCCGGACACTCCACAAGACTCGCGAGGCGGATCGTCGAAGCCTGGCAGGCCTTCGGGGATGAGGATTGGTTTCTCAAGGCGCTGAATGTCGTTGATCCCCGCCCCCTGATGACGGATGACGTGTCCTCGGACGTGCGGGCATTAGCCGGTGCGCTTCCAGGCCCGGATGGCGGAGAGATGACATGAACTCGAAGCGGCAGCACTTGCCCGTATCGCTGTGGGGCCGATTCCTCTATGCCAGGATCGCCGGTGATCTGGAGTATGGCGACACACAGGCCAGGGCAATCAGGTCCCAGACCCGCCCTGGTGGCCGGGAACAGTTCGAGATCGCGGGTCACCTGTTCGCGATGCTCTTCCGGCAGGTCTTCGAGCAGGAGCCGGAGGTCTCCGAAATCGATGCGCTCATCGGCGAAGCGCGCAGCGTTCTGCGAACTCCGGAGCACATGCCGTTCCTGGAGGCGGAGGCACTGGCCCGGTCCTGGCTTGGTGAACCTCACGTCGACACCAGCGGCATCAGCAGCGTTGTCACCGCCACCACCGGCGCGGTCCTGGCGGCAAGGCTCGCCAAGCGGCTCCGACTCTCCGCGAGGCAGATCGCCGAGGCCGTCGTCATCGCGGAGCGAGAGGTCGAGACGATGGGCATCGAGCTCGTGCTGGAGTGAGGCGGCAGGTCCGGGCCATTGTCACCTCCACCCCGTACGATCAACCACATGTCCACCACCCCCGCCCGCGACCAGCACCTCCGCGACCTCGCCCGCCTGCGCCGCGTCCGCGACCGCATCGACCGCGAGTACACGCGACCACTGAACGTCGAGGACCTCGCGCGGGGTGCGCACATGTCGGCCGGGCACCTCAGCCGGGAGTTCAAAGCCGCCTACGGCGAATCCCCCTACTCCTACCTCATGACCCGACGCATCGAGCGCGCCATGGCATTGCTCCGGCGCGGCGACCTGAGCGTCACCGACGTGTGCTTCGCTGTCGGCTGCTCATCCCTGGGCACCTTCAGCACCCGCTTCAGTGAACTGGTCGGAATGCCCCCAAGCGCCTACAAACGAGCAACAGCGTCCGCCACCACCGGCCTGCCGTCGTGCGTGGCGACCCGGGTGAGCCGACCGGTCAGGATTCGAGAAGCCCGCGTCGTCGCCCTCGCCTAAGGTGACCTGCATGGACATCACCATCCAAGCAAGTTTCCTGCCGCAAGACGACCCCGATGCGGCCCTCGCCTTCTACCGCGACGTCCTCGACTTCGAGGTGCGCAACGACGTCGGCCTCAACGGCCTCCGCTGGATCACCGTCGGGCCGAAGGAGCAGCCCGGGACGTCCATCGTGCTGTTCCCGCCCGGCGCCGACCCGGGCGTCACCGAGCACGAGCGGAACACGATCACCGAGATGATGGCCAAGGGCACGTTCGGCATGATCCTGCTGTCCGCGCCCGACGTCGACGGAACCTTCGAGCGGTTGCAGGCGTTGGACGCCGAGGTCGTGCAGGAACCCACCGACCAGCCGTACGGGGTACGGGACTGCGCCTTCCGCGACCCGGCCGGGAACCTGATCCGCATCCAGCAGCAGCCATAGGAAGAGGAGCCATGCCCGACGCCCGCCACGCCGCCGAGAGCCGCGCTACGGAGAGTCACGCCGCTGACAGCCACGACCTGATCCGCGTGCACGGTGCCCGCGTGAACAACCTCAAGGACGTCAGCATCGAGATCCCCAAGCGCCGGCTGACGGTCTTCACCGGCGTGTCGGGCTCGGGCAAGAGCTCCCTGGTGTTCGGCACCATCGCCGCGGAGTCGCAGCGGCTGATCAACGAGACCTACAGCGCCTTCGTCCAGGGCTTCATGCCGACCCTGGCCCGGCCCGAGGTCGACGTCCTGGACGGCCTGACCACCGCCATCCTGGTCGACCAGCAGCGCATGGGCGGCGACCCGCGCTCCACCGTCGGCACCGCCACCGACGCCAACGCGATGCTGCGGATCCTGTTCAGCCGGCTCGGGACGCCGCACCTCGGGTCGGCGAAGGCGTTCTCGTTCAACGTCGCCTCGATCAGCGGGGCGGGCGCCGTCACGATGGAGAAGAACGGCGATACGGTCCGGGAGAAGCGCAGCTTCAGCATCGTCGGCGGCATGTGCCCGCGCTGCGAGGGCCGGGGGTCGGTCAGCGACATCGACCTGGCCGAGCTCTACGACGCGGACAAGTCGATCAACGACGGCGCGATCACCGTCCCCGGCTACTCCGGCGGCGGCTGGAACTCCCGGCTGTACGCCGAGTCTGGCTTCTTCGACGCGGACAAGCCGATCCGGACGTTCACGAAGAAGCAGCTGCACGACTTCCTATATCGCGAGCCGACGCGGATGAAGATCGCCGGCATCAACATGACCTACGAAGGCCTGGTCCCGCGCATCCAGAAGTCGATGCTCAGCAAGGACCGGGAATCGCTGCAACCGCACATCCGGGCCTTCGTCGACCGCGCGGTCACCTTCACCGTCTGCCCCGACTGCGACGGCACGCGGCTGACCGCGCAGGCGCGCTCCTCCAAGATCAAGGGTGTCAGCATCGCCGACGCCTGCGCGATGCAGATCAGCGACCTGGCCGAGTGGATCCGCGACCTGAACGAGCCCTCGGTGGCGCCGCTGCTGGCCGCGCTGTCGCAGACCCTGGACTCGTTCGTCGAGATCGGCCTGGGCTACCTGGCGCTGGACCGGCCGGCGGGCACGCTGTCCGGCGGCGAGGCGCAGCGCGTGAAGATGATCCGGCACCTCGGCTCCTCGCTGACCGACGTCACGTACGTGTTCGACGAACCCACCGTCGGCCTGCACCCGCACGACATCCAGCGCATGAACGACCTGCTGCTGCGGCTGCGCGACAAGGGCAACACCGTGCTTGTGGTCGAGCACAAGCCGGAGATGATCGCGATCGCCGACCACGTGGTCGACCTCGGGCCGGGCGCGGGTGCGGCCGGCGGGGCGGTGTGCTTCGAAGGCACCTTGGACGGACTGCGGGCCAGCGACACCGTCACCGGGCGGCACCTGGAGGACCGGGCGGCGCTGAAGGAACAGGTGCGCACACCTGATGGCGCGCTGGAGATCCGAGGCGCGTCCGCGAACAACCTTCAGGACGTGGACGTCGACATCCCGCTGGGTGTGCTGGTCGTCGTCACCGGCGTCGCCGGCTCCGGGAAGAGCTCCCTGATCCACAGCTCGATCCCCGCGCGCGAAGGCGTCATCGCCATCGACCAGAGCCCGATCCGCGGCTCGCGGCGCAGCAACCCGGCCACCTACACCGGGCTGCTGGAGCCGATCCGCAAGGCGTTCGCCAAGGCCAACGGCGTCAAGCCGGCACTGTTCAGCGCCAACTCCGAGGGCGCGTGCCCGGCCTGCAACGGCGCCGGTGTCATCTACACCGACCTGGCGATGATGGCCGGCGTGGCAATGGTCTGCGACGACTGCGAGGGCAAGCGGTTCCAGGCCGAGGTGCTCCAGTACCGGTTCGGCGGACGCGATATCGCCGAGGTGCTGGCGATGCCGGTGGAGGAGGCCGCCGCGTTCTTCGGCGACGGTGAGGCCAAGCTGCCGGCCGCGCACAAGATCCTGGAGCGGCTGGCCGACGTGGGCCTGGGCTACCTGAGCCTGGGACAGCCGCTGACCACGCTGTCCGGCGGCGAGCGCCAGCGGCTGAAGCTGGCCGCGCGGATGGCCGACGGCGGCGGGGTGTATGTGCTCGACGAACCGACCTCGGGGCTGCATCTGGCCGACGTGCGGCAGTTGTTGGGATTGCTGGACCGGCTGGTGGACGCCGGGAAGTCGGTGATCGTGATCGAGCATCATCAGGCGGTGATGGCGCACGCCGACTGGATCGTGGACCTGGGGCCGGGGGCCGGGCACGACGGCGGCCGGATCGTGTTCGAGGGGACGCCGGCGGAGTTGGTCGGGGCGCGGTCGACGTTGACCGGGCAGCATTTGGCGGAGTATGTCGGAGCGGTGTGACGCTTCTTGTCAGCTCATGGATAATCCCGGGCCGGCTCCGGTTCTCTGGAGTCGGCCCGAGGCTGTTCCGCTGTTCCGCCGCTCAGATGCGGTAAGAACCGACCCGCATATCGTCGACGGCGCTCAGCTGCCGCGGTTCCCACTCCAGGCGCTCGCGTGCGTAGTCGGCGGTGACCGACTGGTCCAGGGCAAGGGCCTCGGCGAAGGTCTTGCCCAGGTCTTGGGCGGCGTCCGCCACCGGCCACAGCCGCGGCTCGCCCGGCACTCCGGCCGCTTCCCCGGCGGCGACGGCGAGGTCCCGGACGCGGACCGCGGGCTCGGCCACACCGTGCCAGACAGTCCGAGCCGGAGCCTGCGTCAGGACCCGGACATAGAGGTCGGCGAGGTCGTCGACGTGCACCATCGGCCAGCGGGTTCCCAGGTCGCCGACGACGCGCGGGGCACCGGCCTTGCGAGCCCAGTCCACCAGCATCGACGGAATCCCCCCGCCACGGCCGTGCACGACACCGGGACGCAGCACTGTGGCCCGGACGCCGTCGTCGGTGGCGGCCAGCACCTGCTCCTCGACGTCCGGCCGGTAGCCGACGATCGGGATCGGATCGACCGGGCTGTTCTCGTCGGCGCTCGCCTCGCCGGTGGCGCCGAGGACCCAGACCCCGCTGGTGTAGACGAAGGGGCGGATGGTGCCGCGCATGGGGGTGGTCAGCGCGGTGATGGCGGCGGCGTCCATGCGGGCGGTGCCGGCCTGCGTGGCGGCGTGGACGACCCCGTCGATGTCGTCGGTGACGGCGGCGGCCAGCGAGGCCGGCACCTTCAGATCCCCGAACCGCCGCTCGAACGGCACCGCCGGGCGGCCGCTGCCCGGACGCGTCAGGGCCACGACTTGGTGACCCTCGGCGGTCAGCCGTTCGGCCAGGGCCGACCCCACGTAGCCGCCGGCGCCGATGAGCAGGACTCGCATGATGAACCCCCATGTATATGACTGCGATCCGACGATCTTAGGGGTGCCGGCAGGCGGCGTGGCGGGACGGGTGGGACCGCTGCCATGATGATCCGAAACATTGGGGGTCGAGGTGGAGCATTTCGAAATCCCCGGGGTGACCGGGGACTGGGACACCGGGATGCTGCGGCTCGTCGCCGACCCGCAGAAAGTCAGCGACCTGATCCCACCGCGCCGTGGCCCGGTGCAGGGCCCGGCGGTGTGGCGGCCGCGAGAGGAGCCGGCACAGACCGCTGACGCGGAGCGGGAGCCGCGGGCCAGCAGAGCATCCGCCGGGATGGCCGTGGCGACGTTGGTATCGCGGATCAGCGGCATGTTCGGGCAGCTCCTCCAGGCCGCGGCGCTGGGCTCGTCGGTGCTGGCGACGACGTTCACCGTCAGCAACACCGTGCCGAACATGATCTACTTCCTGCTCATCGGCGGTGCGCTGAACGCGGTGTTCGTTCCGCAGCTGGTGGCCGCCGCGCAGCGGGACCCGGACGGCGGCGCGGCCTACATCGACCGGCTGCTGACCCTGGTGTTCTGTGCGCTGCTGGTGGTCACGGCGGTGGCGATGGCGGCAGCGCCGTGGATCGTCGCGGCGGCGGCCGGCGAGCTGCGGCCGAACGAGCGGGCGCTGGCGGTGTCCCTCACCAGATATTGCCTGCCGCAGATCCTCTTCTACGGGGTGTTCGCCACGGTGGGGCAGGTGCTCGGCGCGCGAGGGCGGTTCGGTCCCACGGCGTGGGCCCCGGTGGTGAACAACGTGGTGGTGATCGCGGTCTTCGCGGGGTTCATCGCGGTCGGCGGCGTCGGCGCGTCGGGGACGTTGAGCGGCCCGCAAAGCTTGTTCCTCGGGATGGGAACGACGACTGGGGTCGCGGTGCAGGCGGTGATCGTGCTGTGGTTCCTGCGCCAGGCCGGGGTGCGGTTCCGGCCGCGCTTCGACTGGCGGGGCGCCGGGTTGGGAGCGGCGGGTTCGCTGGCGAAGTGGACGCTGGCGTACATGCTGGTCGGCCAGGCGGTGAACGTCCTGGTGATGCATCTTGCCTCGGGTGTCGACGCGCGAGCCGCCGCCGCAGCCGTCGGGCAAGGGCACGGGCATGCGGGGGACGCCGTGGGCTATGCGGCGTACTCGCGGGCCCAGCAAGTCTGGATTCTGCCGCAGTCGGTGATCACGGTGTCGTTGTTGACGCTACTGCTGCCGCGGATGAGCCGGGCGGCCGCCGAGGACGATCGGCAGGCCGTGCGCGAGGACTTGTCGTTCGGGCTGCGGATGTCGGCGGCGGTGATCGTGCCGTGCGCGTTCGCGTTCCTGGCGCTGGGCCCGCAGATCGCCGCGGTCCTGTTCGGGTACGGACATACCGGTCCCGGTCAGGCGCACAGCATCGGGCTCATGCTGGCCGCCTTCGGGTTGGGCCTGATACCCTTCTCCGCTCAGTACGTGGTCCTGCGGGGCTTCTACGCGTTCGGCGACACCCGGACGCCGTTCACGGTCGGGCTGATCACCGGGGCGGCCAACGCGGCGGTCGCGGTGACGGCGGCGCTGACGTTGGGCGGCACCCGCTGACCGGTGGTGGTCAGGGCCGCCGAGTACGGCTTGTCGTCGGCGGCTGGGCTGGCGTGGTCGGTGCGGCGGCTGCGGCGCAGGCTCAGCGGGCAGGGGTCGGCGGCGGAATCGGCCGCCGCGCCGGAACGGACCGGCGGTCGGGGCCGCGGTGCGGCGTCGGATCGAGGCGTTGCGGCGGGCCGAGGCGTGGCGCGGCTCTATCGGCGGCTGGTCGCCGCCGCGGCCGTGGCGGCGCTGGTCGGGTACAGCGCGGCGCAGGACGTCGACCGCATGGCCGGCGACGCGCCCGCCGGATCGCTGCTCGCGACGGTCGCCGGCAGCGGCGTCCTGCTCGGCGTCTACATCCTGTCGGCCAAGGCGTTGCGGGTCACCGAGGTGGATGTGCTGACTCGTCATGTCCGAAAGCGGATCGCGACGCTCGCAGGGCACTGACCTGCTCGGGTGACGCGGCGGCCGCCTCCGAAGCCGTCGGCGCGGTCATCGACGGGAATGCGCCCCCGGGCCCCAGGCGTTGCCTTCGGCGGGTGGCTCGCATGATCGCCGCCGCAGTTGTCGCCGCACCGCACGGACCGTCCCGGCCCGGGAGACGAGGGATCGATGAAGTACTCGCTGCTCGACGTCGCGGTCGTGGCGCCCGATGAGCACCCGGCAGACGCGCTGCACGGCGCGGTGCCGTTGGCGCGGGCCGCCGAGCGTTCCGGCTACGAGCGGGTCTGGTACGCCGAGCACCACAACATGCGGGCCATCGCCTCCGCCGCGACCAGCGTGGTGATCGCGCACGTCGCGGCGCATACCGAGCGGATCCGGCTGGGCGCCGGCGGCGTGATGCTGCCGAACCACTCGCCGCTGGTGATCGCCGAGCAGTTCGGGACGCTGGCGGCGCTGCATCCGGACCGGATCGATCTGGGGCTCGGCCGCGCGCCCGGCACCGACCAGGCGACGTTGCGCGCGCTGCGCCGCGGTCCGCAGGCGGCGGACACGTTCCCGCAGGACGTGTTGGAGTTGCAGGGCTATCTCAGCGGTGAGACGCGCATTCCCGGGGTGCGGGCGACGCCCGGGGACGGGTCGAACGTGCCGCTGTACATCCTGGGCTCCTCGCTGTTCGGCGCGCAGTTGGCGGCGGCGCTGGGGCTGCCTTATGCCTTCGCCTCCCACTTCGCCCCGGACGCGCTGGAGGCGGCGTGCGAGATCTATCGCGAGGAGTACCGGCCGAGCCAGGCCCATCCGGAGCCGTATCTGATCGTGGCGGCGAACCTGATCGCGGCGCCCACCGAGGAGGAGGCCCGGGTCCAGTACCGGGCGGCGCAGCGCTGGCGGGCGCAGCGGTTCCTGGTGCGGCGCGGTCCGGAGCTGAGCGCCGAGGAGCTCGACGAGCTGCTGGCGACGCCGGCCGGCGACCAGGTGAAGACCATGATGCGGGTGACGGCGGCCGGGACGCCGGAGCAGGCGGCCGGTTACCTCGAACGGCTCGCGGCGCGGACCGGGGCGGACGAGGTGATTCTGGCTCCGGCCTCGCCGGTGCGCGCTGAGCGGATCCGGGCTGTGGAGTTGGTGCCGGCGCCGGCTTTGCAGGCGTCGGCGTCGGCGTCGTAGGAAGCTTTGTCAAAATCAGCACCAAGACGGCTTACCCGGGTGGCGTTCCCGGCGGGCGGCGGCCAGGGTGGAAGCCATGGTCGAGGCTCACGCGCGAAGCAGACGGCGGATACGGTCCGGGTCGCGGTACCGGACGCGTTCCCGGGGCCTGGCGGGTCTGGCGCTGATCGCGGCGGCGGGGATGCTCGCCGGCGCGTGCTCCAGCGGCGGGTCGTCTTCGGCGTCGAATAACAGTTCGAGCTCCGGCTCGACGTCGTCGTCGAGTTCGCCATCACCGAGTTCACCGTCGAGCACGACATCGCCGTCTACCTCGGCGTCATCCTCGCCCTCATCCTCGTCCTCATCCGGTCCGAGTTCGAGCAGCACCGGCAGCTCCTCCAAACCGGCCCCGCCGCCGACGACCGCCCCCACCGCCCCGTCGAACCTCACCCTGCAACAGCTCGCCGGCCAGCGGATCATCTACTCCTACCAGGGCCTGACCCCGCCGGCGCACCTGCTGGACCTGATCCGCCAGGGCCGCGTCGCCGGCGTCATCTTCTTCGGCGGCAACATCGCCAGCCGCGCCCAGATCACCGGCGTGATCACCCAGCTGCGCCAGGCCCAGCAACAGAGCCCGGTACACCTGCCGCTGCTGCTGATGACCGACCAGGAAGGCGGCATCGTCAAGCGCCTCCCCGGCCCGCCCGATCTGTCCGCCAAGCAGATCGGCCAGAGCGCCGACCCGCTCGGCGCCGCCACCAGCGCCGGCACCGCGGCCGCCCAGAACATGACGGGCGTCGGCATGAACGTCAACCTCGCCCCGGTCCTGGACGTCTCCCGCACCCCCGGCGACTTCATCGACGCCACCCAACGCTCCTTCGGCGAGAACCCGAACCAGGTCTCCAAACTCGGCGCGGCGTTCATCAGCGCGCAGCAGAACGCCGGCGTGGCCGCGACCGCCAAACACTTTCCCGGGCTCGGCTCGGCGCCGGCCGGCTCGAACACCGATGAGCGCCCGGTGACGCTCAGCGTTTCGCTGACCAACCTGCGGAATATCGACGAGTACCCCTACGGCGCCGCTGTCAGCGATGGGGTGAAGCTCGTGATGCTGTCGTGGGCGGTGTATACGAACCTTGATCCGAATCACCCGGCGGGGACGTCGTCCACGGCCGTGCAGCAGGAACTCCGCGGCCGTATCGGCTTCAAGGGCGTGACGATCACCGACGCGCTGGAGGCCGGCGCGCTCCAGGCGTATGGCAGCCCGTACAACCGTGCGCTCGCCGCCGCATCGGCGGGCATGGATCTGCTGCTGTGTTCGTCCGGCGACCCGGCCCAGGGCGACGCGGCGGCGCAGGCGCTGGTGGATGCGGTGAACAGCGGCAGGTTGGGCCGGGCCGGGTTCGATGCGGCGTTGGGGCGGGTCAACGCGCTGCGAGGCGGGTTGAAGTAGACCAGCGGGTCTACCTGTGTGGAGGAACCCCACCGCCGCTCCGTACGAAACACACCCGCGCCAAGACCCCCGAAGCAGCCTGCGCCAGCCCGATACCACGGCCCAGAAGGATCCTCGTCCGCTCCACACCGACCACACGGCGATCGATGTCGAGGTCTGGGACGGCTCGCCGCCTCTGGCTCGAGGATCCGGGATGCCTCCGCGCTCAGTCTCACATGCATCTCGCTTAGCCTCGCATCAGCTGGGGCCGCCAGTGACTTCGTCGGGTCGGTGGCCTCGGCGACGGCAACGCTGTCCGGCGAGCCCGCAAAGAAGAAGCGGCGCCCGAGATCGAGTCGGCTGCGGGCACCGGCCGAAGCCGCTGAAGCTCTACCAGGCTGAGCTACCGCCACCCTCGCGGGAGGCGGGCCGGAGTTGAACCGACGACCATCAGATCTAGAAGTAACCGCTGCCTGCGCACCGGGCGCCGGTGGCCACCGTATCCGGTGCGGCTGTGACGCGTCGAGCGGGTTTGGTATGTGAGGGCCCTGAAACGATTGGGTCGCGAGTAGGCGAGTTCCAGCTTTGATTCCCTTGAGCCGGGGAAGGGGTTTTAGGACCCCTTCCGCCGGATTCGAGAGGAACAGCCATGGCGAAGATGCGCACGTTCACCGCCGCCGTCGCGGCGCTGGCCTGCACGGGCCTGCTGATGACGGCTTGCAGCTCCGGGGGCGGGAACGGCGGGAAGGCGAAGACCGGGCCGATCAAGATCTGGTACTCCGACAACGACCAGGAGGTCACCTGGGGCAAGGCCACGGTAGCGGCGTGGAACAAGGACCATCCGGATCAGCAGGTCACCGGGGAGAAGATCCCGGCCGGGACGAGTTCGGAGGAGGTCATCACCGCGGCGGTCGCGGCCGGGAACGCCCCGTGCCTGGTGTTCAACGGCTCGCCGTCGGCGATCTCGGGCTGGGTGCGGCAGGGCGGGCTGGTGCCGCTGAACGACTTCTCCGACGGGGTGTCCTACGTCGAGGGCCGCAGCGGCGCGTCCGTGGCCGCGGAGTACAAGAGCCCTGACGGCAAGTACTACCAGCTGCCGTGGAAGAGCAACCCGGTCATGATCTTCTACAACAAGGACATGTTCAAGGCGGCCGGGCTGGACCCGGACCATCCCGCTCTGTCGACGTACTCTGATTTCCTCGCCGCGGCGCGGAAGCTGACCGCCGCCGGCGGCGCGCAGTGGGCGATCGCCCCGGCGCCGACCAACGAGTTCTTCCAGAACTGGTTCGACTTCTACCCGCTCTACATCGCCGAGAGCGGCGGCAAGGCGCTGGTGGACAACGGCCAGGCGACCTTCGACGGCGCCGCCGGGCAGGCCGTGGCCGGCTTCTGGGCTCAGCTCTACGCCAAGGGCCTGGCGCCGAAGGAGAAGTACAACGGCGACGCGTTCGCCGACAAGAAGGCGGCGATGGCCATCGTCGGGCCGTGGGCGATCGCGGTCTACGGCAGCAAGGTGAACTGGGGCGCGGTGCCGGTGCCGACCTCCACCGGCAAGCCGGCCGACCAGATCCACACCTTCGCCGACTCCAAGACCGTCTCGCTCTTCAGCGCCTGCGGCAACCGGCAGACCGCGTGGGACTTCCTGAAGTTCGCCACCGGCCAGGAGAACGACGGCGCGCTGCTGTCCACCACCGGCCAGATGCCGCTGCGGTCCAGCCTGCCGACCGTGTACGCGTCCTACTTCTCCGGCCACCCCGAGTACAGCCTGTTCGCCCAACAGGCGAGCCGGACCGTGGAGGTCCCGAACGTCGCCAACGGCGTGGCGATGTGGCAGGACTTCCGCAACGGCTACCTGAAGTCTGTGGTCTTCGGCCAGCAGCCCACCGACCAGTGGCTGCACCAGGCGGCCGGGACCGTCGCGGCCGACATCAAGAAGTAGGGGCGCGCCGATGTCCCGCGCGCGAAAGGGAAGAGGGGGACCGCGTTCCAAGGTGCTCATCGGGCTGTGGCTGGCCGCACCGTACGCGGCGTACCTGGTGATCGTCTACGCCGTCCCGATCATCCAGGGCGTCCGGATCTCGGTGCTGGACTACGTCTACGCCGCGCCCGGAGCGTCCGTCCCGCAGCCCTTCGTCGGCCTCGCGAACTATCGCAAGGCCCTGTCGGACCCGCAGCTGCGCCGGTCCTTCCTGAACATCCTGGAGTTCCTGGCCATCAACGTGCCGCTGACCGTGGTGCTCGGGCTGACCCTGGCGGCGGTGCTGGCGAAGCTGACCCGGATGAAGACGTTCTTCCGCTCGGCGTTCTTCATGCCCTTCGTCACCGCGAGCATCGCCGTCATCGGGATCTGGTACTTCCTGTTCAGCTCCAGCGGCCTGATCAACCGCGTCCTGGGCGACTGGGCGCCGAACCCGTCGTGGCTGGTCAACTCCAAGCTGGCGATGCTGGTCATCGCCTTGGAGGTGACCTGGAAACAGCTGGGGTTCTACGTGCTGCTCTACCTCGCCGGAGTGTTGTTGATCCCTGAGTCGCTCTACGAGGCGGCGAGTATCGACGGCGCGGGGGTGGTCCGGCAGTTCCGGGCGATCACGGTGCCGGCGGTGCGCAACGTCACCATCCTGGTCACCACGCTGGCGCTGATCGTCGGCGCCAACCTGTTCACCGAACCCTACCTGCTCACCAACGGCGGCGGCCCGAACGGCGCGTCGATGACCCCGGCGCTGCTGATCTACCAGAACGGCGTCGAGCAGGGCAAGCCCGGCGTCGGCGCGGCGATGGGCATCCTGCTGACGCTGTTCGTGCTGCTGGTGGCCGGCCTCGGGCGCGGCGTGCAGCGGCTGACGCAGCGCGGGGCGGAGGAGGCACGATGAGAGTATTGAGACGGCTCGTCAGCTACGGCTTCGTCATGCTCGGCGCACTCGCGAGCATCTTCCCGCTGTACTACATGGTCGTCGGCTCCTTCCAGCTCCGGGCCGACAGCGCCTTCAGCGGTCTGATACCCCGGCCGGGCAACCTCGGCCTGACCAACTACCGCGACGTGAACAAGGCGATCACCCTGCTGCCGTCGCTCACCAACTCGGCCGTGTTCACACTGGGCGCGGTGGTCCTGACCATCGTCATCGGGCTGCCCGCCGGCTACGCCCTGGCCCGGCTGCGCTTCCCCGGCAAGTCGGCGGTGGCGGCCGGGCTGATCCTGGTCCTGGTGCTGCCGTTCCAGGTGATGATGATCCCGCTGTACATCCTGGTGGTCCGCGACTACGGGCTCGCCGACAACTACCTCGGCATGATCCTGCCGTTCGCGGTCAACGCCACGGCGGTACTGATCTTCCGGCAGTTCTTCGTCTCGCTGCCGGACGAGCTGTTCGACGCCGCGCACATCGACGGCGCCGGGGAACTGCGGACCCTGATCCTGGTCGCCGCCCCGCTGACCAAACCGGCGATCATCACCGCCTCGGTCGTCACGTTCATCGGACCGTGGAACGAGTTCCTGTGGCCGTTCCTGATCACCAAGAAGCACACGATGCAGCCGCTGGCGGTGTCGCTGGGTCAGTACCTGACGAACAACGCCGCCACTGCTGCGAACCCCTACGGGGTGATTCTGGCCGGGGCGTGCGTGCTTGTCGTGCCGGTGGTGGTGCTGTTCCTGGTGGCGCAGCGGCACTTCACGGCGACGGCGTTGGGGAGCGGGATGAAGGAGTGAGGCCCGCACTTACTCCGTGCCCGCGCTGTCAACACCCTGTAGCAGGTGCGCCAAAGCGGTGCGTGAGGAGACGTTCAACTTGCGGTAGATGCGGGCCAGGTGCGTCTCCACCGTGCGGTGGCTCAGGAACAGTTCGGCGGCGATGGCACGGCTGCGGCGGCCGGTGGCCACCAGCGCGGCTATCTGCTGCTCCCGGGCGGTGAGCAGCGCCCTGACATCGGATTGCAGGGGTTTGGCCGGCATCAGCGGCACCGCGGTCACCGTCGGACGAACCGACCGAGCCGTCAGCACGGCCCTGATCTGCGCCACCTCCTCCTCGATACGCAGCGCGCCGTGCACCCGGGCCACTTCCTCGGCGGTGTCCAGCCAGGTCACAGCCGACGAATATCCGTGGGCGGCCGCAGCGGCATGGACGCCGACCGTCAGCGTCCAAGCGTGCTGAATCGGCCGCCCGGCACGGCGGAAACCAAGAGCCGCCTGCTCGAACAGCTGCGCCGCGAGCGCCTGATCGCCTTCGGCGGCGTGCAGGGCGGCCTGGGCGCGGGTGACGTACGCGCCCTGCACCGACAGGCCGGAGGCCTCGGCGGCCTCGGCGGCGGCGAGCGCGCTGTGCCGGGCCAGATCGACGTCGCCGGAGCGCAGCGCGGCGGTGGAGAGCATGGACAGCAGCATCGGCCGGTAGGCCGGCTGGAGTTTGCGCAGCCCCGGGCCGCCGCCGCCCTCCAACAGGGCCTCGACACAGCCGGCGGCGTCGCCGTTGACCTCGCGGACCAGCGCCAGCTGCCGCGCCGCCGAGCCGGACCACCAGCCGTTGCCGGGGCGGGCGATACGCACCGCGTGCTCGGCGGCCGCGACGACGCCCGGGGCCTCGGCACGGCTACGCGAGAAGATCGCCGCACCCACCCGCAACGCCTCGCTCATGCTGACACCGTCCCCGGCACCAGTGGCGCGAGCCACCCGCCCGGCCTCCTCGGCCCGGCGCTCGGCGCGCGCCAGGTGGCCGGTCTGCTGGTCGATGTAGGCCAGGCCCAGCAGGAGGTTGAGTTTCATCTGCTGCGGGCCGCCCCTGCGGGCGATGGTCAGGCCGCGCAGCAGGTGGCGGCTGGCGGCGGTCAAGCCCTCCATGAACAACTCGCCGCAGCCGAGCATCGCCAGCAGCTCCGGGGTACGCGCGGCGGTGGCGTCCGGCAGGCTGTCGACCAGGCGAGCGCATTCCACGAGCGCCGGGATGGCGTCGGCGCTGCGGCCGAGATAGGCGTCGCCGAAGGCGGCCAGGACGCGGACCGCCGCGGCTGCGCGGTCGTCGGGCGGCGAGGCGGGATGGATGCGCAGGATCGCGGCGAGGGAGTCACGGTCGGCGGGGCCCGGTCCGGCGTCGGCCGCGACACCGGGGCTCACCTCATCAAAGCTCGAAGCTCCGCCACCGCCGAGCACCCCGGCGCCGGCCGCCGCCCTGATCGCCGTGGCCACCTCCTGCACCACGGCCCGCGCCTGCGCGTACGTCCCCCGGTACATGTGCATCACACCGAACTCGAACGCGAGTTCCGCGGTCCCGGCGGTGAGCGGCCGCGCCAGAGCGTCCAGCGCCGCCCGCGCCACCGCCTCGGCCTCGTCGTAGCGCCCGAGCTGGCGTTCGGCGGCGACGCGCATCGCCGAGGCGCGCAGCCGCAGCGGGCCGGTCAGGTGGGTGTCGTCGCGCAGCACGTCGTGCGCCAGCGCCCGGGCCTGCTCGAAGCGGCCGGCGGCGGACAGCGCCCGGCAGCATTCGAGCATCAGGGCGGCGCGCTCGGCGCCCGGACGTTCCCCGAGCGGGGTCTGGAGGGCCAGGCCGAGCCAGCGGGCGGCGGTGGCCGGAGCGTCGGGCAGGATCTCGGCCGCGCCGCGGGCCAGCAGCGGCGCGGCGGCCGCCGCGTCGGTGCCGACCAGGTGTTCGGCGTGCCGGGCCAGGTCGGCCGGGCCGGCGCCGCGGGCGGCCAGCAGGTCCAGGGCGCGCTGGTGGGCGGCCAGCAGGGTGGGCAGCGGGGTGCGCTCGTGGGCGACGTGGCCGAGCAGCGGGTGCCGGAAGGCGAAGCGGGCGCCGGGGGCGGCGTGCCGGATGACGTCGGCGCGCACCAGTTCGTCCAGGGCGTCCAGGGTGCCGGGGAGTCCGAGCCCTGATATGCGGGCCGCGTCCTCGGGCCGGAAGGCGCCGGCCAGCACCGCGGCGGCGCCGACCACGGCGGTCTGCTCGGCGGTGAGCGCGTCCAGTTCGACGCCCATGGCGGCGGCCTCGCGCAGCAGGGCGCCGGTGTCCTCGCCGGGGCTGTCCGGCCACGCCTCGGGACGCCAGCCGGCGGCGGTGAGGATCCGCAGATGGCGCGGGTTGCCGTCGGCGGCGGCGCGGATCTGCTCGACGTAGGACGCCTCGGGTGCGGCCGGACCGGTCCAGGCGGTGAGGAGTTGCGTCCAGCGGTTCCAGATCGATCCGCACCAGCCGGCCGGTCCGCGCGCCGTCGTCGAGGGCTTCCAGCAGCACCGAGCCGGTGCGGCGCGGGCAGTGGCCGATCGCCAGCAGCAGCGGGCCCGGGACGGGGGTGCGGACCAGGCGGGCCAGCAGCCGGGTGGAGGCTTCGTCGGCGAGGTGGACGTCGTCGAAGATGACGACGCCGCCCGCTGCGCCGGAATCAGAACCGGTATCGCTGTCGGTATTCGTACTGACAGCCCACCCGGCCAACCCCGTGCGAACAGTACGAAACACCGCCTCCTCGTCGGAGTCGGCGAGATCCGGAGCCGGCACGTCGGCCCAGGCGTCGCGGAACAGCTGACGCGGCGTGGTGGTCCCGCGCAACGCCTTGGAGCGGGCGATCCGCTTCCCGGAGCGTTCGGCCATCTCGGCCAGCAACCCCAGCAGGCGGGTCTTACCCAGGCCCGGATCCCCGGCGACCTCCAGCACCGCGCCCCGGCCCGATCCCAGCGCCTCGACCGCGACCGCCAAGCGGTTGATCTGAGCTTCCCGCCCGACCAGTGCCTGCCCGGACTGTGGCGAACCCGTCGCGAGCACGCGCACCTCCCCGAAGGTTGTCGATCCCTGACGCTGGCGATGGACAGTAGTCATCGCTTCTGACAGATATCGATGAACTGTACTCAGCTCTGGTGGACGAGGGCTTTCATTCTCTTGATTCGCAGCTTACGTGGACCCGTTCGCACCGCAGCACCTCACGGCGCCGGCGGTGCGGCCGCGTAAGAGGTAGTAGCCGGTTACGTAGTTTTACCGACGACGCGCCGTTTCCGGCTCATGACACTAGGTGCAGGAACTTCACAGCGGCAACCGAAGGAAGGCGCCCATGGAGGCCACTGCGACTGCCACCGCCGTCCGCACCGGGCAGGAGCCGGCTCGCATCCCCGTCAGCGTGGTGGAGGACCACCCCCTGTACCGCGATGCGCTGACCCGGCTGTTCGAGGAGTCCGGGGAGTTCGAGGTGGATGTGGTGGCCGGCTCGGTGGGCAAGTTCGTGGCCTGCCGGCCGCGCCGGGACGGGATCGTGGTGCTGGATCTGACGCTGCCCGGGGTCAAGGGCGCGGCGGCGGTGCTGCAGATCAACGGCATGGGCAACCGGGTGCTGGTGGTCTCGGCCGAGGCGGCGAAGGCCGATGTGCTGGGGGCGATCTCGGCCGGGGCCCGCGGGTTCCTGTCGAAGGAATCTGAGGGTTCTGAGATACTGCGCGCGGTCCGGGAGATCGCGGCGGGGAACAGCTACGTGTCGCCGACGCTGGCCTCGATCGTGCTCACCACCGAGCAGAACCGGCAGGCCGGGCCGCGCCTGGAGCTGTCCGGGCAGGAGAAGCAGGTGCTGGCGCTGGTGGCGGCCGGCGAACGGGACCGAGACATCGCGATGGAGATGGGAATCAGCGTTCGGACGGTGCGCTCGTACCTGGACCGGATCCGCGACAAGATCGGAGCGCGCCGCCGGGCCGACATGACGCGGGCCGCGATCGAGCTCGGCGTGCTCGCCGAATCGGCGGCGTGCTGAGTCCGGCGCGCGCGGTGCGCCCGCGGGGCGAGGGCCCGCTGCCGGCGCTGCTGCTGCCGTTGGCGTTCCAGGCCGGGGTGGTGCCGGCCGCCTCGCTCGTCTATGTCGGCGGCTACGGCGGCCCGAGCAGCCGGCCGGTGTTGGTGCTGTGCGCGGCGTTGACGGCCGCGACGGTGGCGCTGGGCATAGGCGTTGTGCGCGGCTTGTCGACGGCGGCCGTGCTGGTCGCCGACACGGCGCTGGCGGTGGCGGGCAACCTGGCGCTGAGCGCGACGTCGTTGCCGTCGGACCACGCGGTCCAGGTGTCGTGGCAGTACTTCGCGGGATGCGTGGCGTTGTGGACGCTGGCCCGGGGCCCGGCGGTCGGCCTGGTGGCGGCCGCGTGCGGGATCCCGTTGCGGTTGGCGATGTTCGCGACGGCGGGCCGGGTGCACACGGCGGGCTCGGCGGCGATATCAGGGCTCGGCGATACGGCGCTGCTGCTGCTGGCGGTGTCCGTGGCGGCCGGATTCTCGGTGCTGACGGTTCGCACCGCCGAGCGCGTGCGCACGGATCTGCGGCGCTCGCTGCACGACACGGTGTTGCAGACGCTGGAGGCGATCGCGCTGACCCTGCCGGGCGACGCCGAGCAGGCGTCGCACCGGCTGCGCGAGGTGCGGGCGGTGGCGCACGCCGAGGCGCTGGCGCTGCGGCGGGAATTGGCGCGGCCGTCGGGATCGGCGCCCGGGTTGGTGGCGGGCTTGGTCGGATTGGTCTCCGAGATGGCCCGCGACGGCTTGCGGGTGCGTTTCGACGTGGCCGAGGGCGAGTACGACGGCCTGCTTCCCCGGCGCCGCGCCGCGCTGCTCGCCGCCACTCGCGAGGCACTTCGCAACGTCCTGAAACACTCCGGCGTCACCGAGGCTCTGATCCGGATCGACGACGGCCCCGGTGGCCTCACGGTGGCCATCCGGGACTTCGGCGCCGGCTTCGATCCGGCGGCGCACCGCCCCGGATTCGGGTTGAGCGAGTCGATCGTGGCCCGCATGACCGAGGTCGGCGGGAGCGCCGGCATCGATTCGCGGCCGGGGCACGGGACTTCGGTGACATTGTGGGCGCCGGTTGAGCCGGATGGCGCGTAGGCGCCCCGAAAGGGTTCTGAGGTTCACCCGCCGTTCGGCACCGCGATCGGCTTCTGCGCATCCGCGGGGTCCAGCGCCGGGCCCGCCGGGAGCATGCCGAGCGCGGACGGCGGCAGTTGCGCGGGGCCGTTGTTGCCGTAGCCGAGGGCGCCGCGGGCCTGGGAATCGCCGAGGGCGTACTTGATGCCGGCGTCGGTCACGAGGTACCACTTCTCGGCCTTGTCGCCCTTGTCGGCCTTGTCGGCTGCGGCGCCCGGGGCGGTCTTCACGGTCACGAGCGCGGCGGTGCCCGGCGGGAGGTAGGCCTCGTCGGCCACGGTGCCGCCCTGGGGCGCGCCGGTGGGGACGGCGCGGGCGCCGGAGGGCAGGGGCAGCGCTGTGCCGAGGGCGATTTGCGAAGGGTCCTTACCGTCGCCTGTGGAGCAGACGACTGTCGCGTCTCCGCCGACGGCGACCGGCGCGGGCATGCCGGCCGGATAGCCGACGGCGTCATCACCGGACGGCACGGACGGCGCGGCGGCGACATCGGCCACTGATACCGGCTTGGTGGCGGGCAGGCCGTCGCCGGCGTAGGCCGGGGCGTTGGCGGCGGCGGCGAGGATCAGCGCGGCTTGGGCCTGGGACACCGGTTCCAGGCCGTTGGCCCGGACCAGGTAGTAGCCCGAGCGGCCGGCCACCGGGTTGTCGGCGGCCAGGATCTGGCCGACCTTGGTGTGCAGGGCCCCGACCCGGGGGCCCGCGCCGCCGGCCCCCGGGACGGCGACCAGGTTCAGATCGCGCCCGGCCGGCAGGGTGGCGAGCCAGGCCGGGGCGGCCGGCAGGGTGGGAGCGTTCTGATATCCGAACGCGATCAGCGCCGCGCGGTCGCCCAGCTTGTACCGCACGCCGCCGGTGATCAGGAAGCGATCGCCCTTCGGGTCCTGCGCCAGCAGCCCGCGGCCGTCCGGGACCGGCGCCAGGCCCGCCAGGGTCGCGGTGACGTCGCCGTCGTGCGCCAGCAGGAGCGCGGATACCGGACCGGTCACCTTCGGCAGGTCGGAGGTGGCGCGCGAGCAGGCCACCGGGACCGGATCGGCGACCAGGCCGGCGGCGTTCGGCAGGCTGTCGGGGGCGGCGGGGATGCCGAGGGTGGCGCCGCGCGGGGCGTCGCGGAGCAGGGCGGCGGCCACCGACACCGTCTTGGTGCCGTTCGCCAGCAGCCGCGCCGAGGCGAGGTTCGCCACCGGGTGCAGGACGCCGTCCTTGTCCAGGACGAAGCGCCCGCCGCCGTCCTTGTCCACGATCACCAGCCCGGTGTGCTTCCAGTCCGGCGGCGGCGAGGGCTGCATGACGCCGGAGATCCCGAACCCGGCGGCGGTCAGCAGCGTCGCCACGCCGCCGAGCACCACGCCGAAGACCAGCCGGCGGTTCGGGGCCACCGGGTGGTTGGCGTCGGCCACGGTCAGCGCGGACACCAGCCGCCGCCGCAGGAACTGGTACGCCTGGATCTGGTCCCGCTCAGTCCACACTCCGCGCCCCGGGATTTCTCTTCGTCCGGCAAGCTCATCACGGCCCGGCGGCCGGGCCATTTTCCGTGAATGCGGATCCCTCGCCGGCGCTGTACGAACCGGAGTCAGTATACGTATGATTAGCGGGCGCCAAAAGGATATGCGGGGACCGGTTTTCGCCGGTGGAAAGAAAAATGGTGACCGCGATGACCGCGACCGCTCACGCCGCACCGGCGGCCGAGATGACGGCGCCCGCGCCGACGCTCTCCCGCGGCGCCGCCGCCCTGGACTGGATCGCGCCGGTCCGGACCTGGCAGACCGTGGCCTGGGAGGCCGCTTCGCTGGCGGTGGCCGCCGGGTACGGCCGTACGGTTCCGATCGAGACCGCGGCATACGCCGGCGCCGGCGCGCTGTTCGGTATGACGTCGCTGCGCGTCCACGGACGTTGTCTGGCGCAGTGGGCCGATACGCAGGCCCGCTATCGCTTCCACCGCCTGGCCGCCCGGCGCCGCGATAAGGCCGAGGAGGGTGCGGGCGTGGAGCCGCTGGGCGCGCTGCTTCCCGACCTGGGCCTGGGTCAGTACGTCGATCCCGCCGGCAACCGTGTGGGGCTGGCGGCCTCGGACGGCGGGTGGGTGGCCGCGGTGCGGCTCGGGCCGACCGCCGAGCCGGACGTCAGGGCACTGATCGGGGTGCTGCGGGAGGCGTTCGAGGGGACGACGATTCCGCTGGCCTGTGCGCAGTTGGTGGTGTGGACGGCGGCGGGGCCGGGCGGGGTGGAGACCGAGACGGACGCGAGCACGGACACCAGCACAGACGCAAGCACAGACCCGAGCGCGACGTCGAACGGAACCGCAGCGCTGAACGGGGCCGAGGCATCGAACTCCACTGAAACGCCCGATCTGAGCAAGACCGTGTCCCTGCCCGCCTTCACCCAGGACCTGGCCACCACCGTGACCGTCTCGGCGCTGATGCCGGATCTGTCCGAGACCGTGACACTGCCCATCCTCCGGCCCGAACCCGAGACTCCCCCGCCGGCAACGCCGCCGACACCGCCACCGCCAACCGGCCCGATGCGCGTGTACTGGCTCGCTCTGCGCTACCGCCCACGTCAGGCCCCGCACGCGGCACTCGCGCGCGGCGGCGGCGAACTGGGTGCCGCCCGGGCCGCCGCCAGTGCCGCACTTAACCTGGTGGCAAGCCTGGACGCCGCCGGTTATCCGGCCGACGCGCTGGATCAGGTCGAATTCGGCCAGGAACTGCTGGTCGCGCTGAACGCCGGCGATCCGGCGCCGGCCAAGGTGCGCCAGACCTGGCGCGACTGGTCCACCGGTCGCCTGCATCAGGTCTGCTACCTGCCGCGGCGCTCGCTGGATCCGGCCGAGCTGCTGAGCCGCTGGACCCCCGGCGCGGCGTTCAGCTGCGCTTCGTACACGCTGAGCCGGACGCCGCGCGGGCGGGTACGGAGCGAGTCCGCTCTGCGGATCGCCGGTAAGGACGTCGCAGGGCTCGAACCCCCGGTACCGGCGGTGCGGGCGAGCGGGCGGCAGCAGGAGTTCGTGCTGCGGACGCTGCCACTGGCAGTGTGCTGAAGCTCAGTTCTTGATATGCCCCAGATGCTCGTACACCCCGAGCACCACCCCGGCGATCGGCAACAGCGCCACCACCCCGAGGAACTCACTCAGATCCAGCAGCCGCGTCCAATACGGCGAACGCCGCCCCTGCCCGGCGTGCCGCGCGTAAACGAAACACGCGAGTCCGGCCAGCGCCAGCACGATCACCGCCGCCAACAGCAGCATCTTCTCCTGCCGCACCACCAGTGACCCGGCGAGCCACCCCGACGCCGACAACCCCGTACCGACCTGCACCACCCGCTGCACCGTGTCCGAGTACGAACGCGAACGCAGCATCCACACCCCGCTCAGCAGGCTGACCAACACCACCGGCCAGGCGCCCGCGGTGCGCAGCGTCGCTACCGAGCCTGCGACCACCGACAGCCCGAGCGCGGCGAGCAGGCCGGTCAGCATCCGTTGCGCGGCCGTGGTCCGGCCGAGGATGTCGGGGCCGAGGGTCGGCTCCTCGTTCTCGCGGAACGCGGTGATGTCCGAGGGCACGCGCGGCAGCGGCAGCCGGCTCAGGCGCATCGCGACCATCGGCGCGCCGGCGGCCAGCGCGGTGGCGAGCACGGCCAGCACCACGCCGGCGTGCGCTGCCGTGACCCCGGCCAGGCCGACCACGGCGGCGGTCGCGGCGCCCAGCGCGCAGCCCAGGGCCAGGGCGCCGAACCATGCCGACCAGCGTTTCACCGCGACCATGGCGAGCACGCTGTAGCCGCCGGTGACACCCAGGCCCAGGGCCGCCGCGCCGCCGTGGACCGGCCACAGGTGGTGCGGCGGCAGCGCCGACAGGCCGGTGGTCACCGCGATCGGCATGCCGGCCGCCGCGCAGGCCGTGGCGGCGCGCGTGTCGTGCAGGACTCGGCTCAGCGCGCCGGCGGCCGCCAGCAGCACCAGCAGGGCGGCCCCGGTGACCAAGGGCGCTGCGACCTCGCCGGACAGCAGCGCGAACAGCAGCAGGCCGGCGCCGGCCAGCGCGACCGCTCCCCCGGCCGCGCCGACGCCGTGCGCCACGGCCGGGCGCCAGGCGCCGCCGGAGTTCTCCGAAGCGCTGGCGATGGCGTCCACGACGTCGTCGAACAGCAACGGGGCGCCCTGCCGCTCGCGCGGGACGAGGTAGAGCACGTCGCCGTCGCGCACGCCGGCCGCCGCGACGCTCAGGTCCGGCGGCAGCGGCGCGCCGCCGAGCCGGGTCAGCACCCAGCCCGCGTGGCCGGGGGCGGCGTGGCGCTGGGCGTCGGAGAGACGGACGAGTTCGGGGACGAGTTCGGCGACGGTACTGGCCACCGGGAGCGCCACGTCGACCCGGGCCCGCGGGCTGACGACGGTGGCCCGGCGGGCCCAGGACATGCGGCTCGGGGCGGACGGGTCGGGAGCGGTCGAGGTCATGACCGAGGTCATGTCGGCCAAGCCGGTCGGTGCCGCGGCCACCTCAGATTCCCGCGCCGGGGCCGGCGGCCTGGATCACCGGCTGGAAGCGTGCGCTGCCGGCTTCGGCGACCTTGTGCAGCGCCTCGTTCACGGCCTCCTTGACCAGCTCGCCGAGTTCGTGCGCGTCGTTGTGGCGCAGCGCGTCGGCGTCGATGTCGACGCCGACCACCTGGCCGTTGCCGCGCACGGTGACCCGCACCTCGTCCTCGCGGCTGGCGCCGACGACCTCGGTGGCCTCCAGCTCGCGTTGGATGCGCTCGATATCCGCCTGCTGGCTGCGAATACGCTCCATGAGCGCATTCACGTTGCTGGCGACGTCAATGCTTTCCATTTACTCCGACCTATTTCTACGAAGCGCTCGCCATGATGTGCTCGGTCACCGTGCTGCCATTCTTCGGATCGACCAGGGTGACATCCGTCTGGGTTCCGACCGGCATTGTCACGGTGGTGCTGACACCGTCGTAGGTGGTGGTGACGGTGACGTCGCCAGGAGGCGTCGCCGGTGCGGGGGGCGCCGCGGGCGTCGCGGGCACCGCAGGGGTAGCCGGCGCGGTGGGTGCGGGCGCCGGCGTGATCGGCTGGGCGATGACCGGCGTGTCCGCGCCGCGCATCGGCGGGTCGACGGGGATGAAGCCGCTGTCGTCGACGCTGCCGGCGGTGTTCGGGTACTGGACGTTCGGGTACTGGACGTTCGCGTACTGACCGGCATTCGGCACCGGGCCGACGTTCGGATACTGGCCGGTGTTCGGGTACTGCGGCGTCGTCGAGGGGGACCCGGTGTAAGGAACCTGAGCCGAAGCGTTGTTGTACGGATCACTCGGCACGCTGACGTTCGGATGCGAGTACTGGCCCAGCGTCGCGGCGACCGACGGATCGTTCCCGCCGCTCGCCGCCACCTGCTGACCGCTGGCGCTGGCGATCTGCGGCGGCGCGTGCAGCGCGGCCTGCAACGACAGCCCGCCGGCCGAAGGCCGGGCGAACGCCCCGGACGGCGGGACGCTCGTACCGTGCGAACCGCTGCCGATCAGCTTCTCCACGTCTCCGATGATCTTCACCAGCATCGCGATCTCCTGCGCCAGCTCACCGCCGCCGAGCGCGCTCAGCACCGCCTCGATGCCCGAGATGAACGCGCGCAGGCCCGCGCTGGCCGTGGTGGACAGCGACACCGCGGCCCAGTAGGTCCACCAGTTCGACGCCAGCGAGGCCACCACCGGGTTCACGGCCGAGACGACGGTGGTGTAAGCGGTCTGCGCGGCCTTGATCAGCGTCCCGGAGGTCCCCAGCAGCTCCGAGGTCGCCTCGATGACCTTGACGATCTTCTCGAAGGAGTCGAGGGTGTCGGTGAACTTCTTCGCCGCCGTCTGCCCGGCCTGCCCCGACCACGCCTTCTCCAGCGTCTGCACCGCCGAGCGCCCCTGGTTGATCAGCGACAGGAACTGCTCGGCCTGCTTCAACCGATGCTCCACCAGCTGCGCGATCCGCTCCGGCGACCCGGTGGCGATCTGGGACACGAACGTGCCGGGGCCGCCGCCGTACGCGGTGGCGTCCATCGCGCTGGAGTTCGGGATCACGAACATGTCGGCACCGCCTGAGGAGTGAGTGGGTGGGTGACAGGGGTCTTCGATGATCGGAACTCAGGCTATTGCGGCCGGGGGCGGCGGCCAGACGGCAAAAGTACCCACCTGTGCGGCACGCCCCTGGCCGTACATTGAGCGCCGCGTCAAAATGGGCCCGCACGCATCGCCCGCGAGCCAAGAGATACGGAGAAACCCGCGGTGTTGCCGACGACTCTGACCCCGCCCCGTGACGCCGCCCGGACCCGGGGGCCCGGTTCCGGCGTCGGCGGCGGAGGCGGTCTCGGTGGTGCGGAGATCCAGCTGCAGGCGCCGCCGGTGCTGGCCAAGGGCTCCGGCCAGGGTCTCAACCAACTGATGTTCATGCTGCCGATGATGATCGGCATGGGCGCGATGTCGTTCTTCTACATGGGCGACAAGGGCGGGGCGATGACCTACGTCTTCGCCGGGCTGTACGGCAGCACCATGATCGGCATGATCCTGATGTCGCTCACCCGCGGCGGCGCGCAGAAGAAGGCGCAGATCAACAACGAGCGGCGGGACTACCACCGGTACCTGTCGGGGCTGCGCCAGCAGGTGCGGGACGTGGCAGCGGCGCAGCGCACGGCGCTGTCGATGATGCGGCCGGAGCCGGCGGACCTGTGGCTCCGGGTGGCGCAGGGGCGGCATTGGGAGCGGCGGCGCACCGACGACGACTTCGGGCACGCGCGAGTCGGGCGGGGACCGCAGCGGCTCGCCACCCCGCTCCGCGCGCCGCAGACCGCGCCGCTGGAGGATCTGGACCCGGTGTCGTCGGCCGCGCTGCGGCAGTTCATCCGGACCTACAGCACGGTGGCGGATCTGCCGGTGGCGCTGTCGCTGCGGTCATTCGCCTCGGTGGCGATCAGCGGGGGACGGGAGACGACGCTGCCGCTGGTGCGGGCGCTGGTGGCGCAGCTCGTCACGTTCCACGCGCCGGAGGATCTGCGGGTGGCGCTGTGCGCCGGCGATGAGCGGCGGGCGGAGTGGGACTGGCTGAAGTGGCTGCCGCACGCGCAGGCCGAGGGCGGCGTCCAGGACGCCGTCGGCCCGGCCCGGCTGGTCGCCGACAACCTGGAGCGGCTCGCCGAGCTGCTCGGGGAGGACCTGAGCCGGCGGCCGGCGTTCGGCGGCGGCCGGGCCGTCGGATATCAGGACCCGCACCTGCTCGTCATCCTGGACGGCGGCCGCGTGCTCGGCGACACCGCGCTGGCCCCGGCGTCGGGCCGGCACGGCGTGACGGTGGTCGAGCTGGCGGAGATGGAACCGGACCCCATCGCGCGACCGCACCGGGGCCGGCTGCACGTCATCGGCGACCGCATGGGCCTGGTCGTCGGCGAGGGCAAGGACCGGCACCTGGAGTTCCTCGGGCAGCCGGACGGGTTGGACGCCGCCACCGCCGAGGCGCTGGCCCGCCGGCTGGCCGGGGTGTATCAGGGTGCGCCGACGGCGTCGGCCTCGCCGATGGCGGCCAGCTTCGGGCTGCCGGACCTGCTCGGCATCGGCGACCCGGAGCGGCTGGATCCAGCGCGCACCTGGCAGCCGCGCGCGCCGCGGGACCGGCTGCGGATCCCGATCGGCGTGGATCCGGAAGGCCGGCCGCTGGCGCTGGACCTGAAGGAGGCGGCCGAGGACGGGATGGGGCCGCACGGCTTGGTGATCGGCGCGACCGGTTCCGGCAAGAGCGAGCTGCTGCGGACCCTGGTCGCCGGCCTGGTGGCGACGCATTCCTCGGAGACGCTGAACCTGGCGCTCGTGGACTTCAAGGGCGGTGCGACGTTCGCCGGGATGTCGGGGCTGCCGCACGTGTGCGCGGTGATCACCAACCTGTCCGAGGAGCTGACGCTCGTCGACCGCATGGCGGACGCGATCAACGGCGAGGTGCTGCGGCGGCAGGAGATGCTGCGCGCGGCCGGGAACTTCGCCTCCGTGCGCGACTACGAGCGGGCCCGCGACCGCGGTGCGGACCTGAAGCCGCTGCCGGCGCTGTTGGTGATCATCGACGAGTTCAGCGAGCTGCTGTCGAACCGGCCCGAGCTGATCGACCTGTTCGTGATGATCGGCCGCGTCGGCCGCAGCCTGGCGATCCACCTGCTCCTCGCGTCGCAGCGGCTTGAGGAGGGGCGGCTGCGAGGGCTCGACGCGCACCTGTCGTACCGGATCGGGCTGCGCACGTTCTCGGCGGCGGAGAGCCGGGCGGTGCTCGGCGTACCGGACGCGTATCAGCTTCCTTCGGTACCGGGGTCGGCGTACCTGAAGACCGACACCGAGACGCTGCTGCGGTTCAAGGCCGCCTACGTCTCCGGGCCGATGCCGGCGCGCAGCCGGGCCGCCGACGGCGGATCCCGGCAGCGCGTCCTGCCGTTCACACTGGACCCGGTGGTCGACGCCATGGCGCCGCCGGTCGAGGCCGAGCCGGATCCGGCGGACCTGCTGGCCCCGGCGGCGGGGGCCGGGCCGAGCATCATGGACGCGATGGTGGCCCGGCTGGAAGGGGCGGGACCGGCCGCGCACCAGATCTGGCTGCCGCCGCTGGACGAACCGGTCGCCCTGTCGGCGATCCTGCCGCCGCTCGGGGTGGACGCGGAGCGCGGCTTGTGCCCGGTGGGCTGGGGCGGGCTGGGGCGGTTGACGGTGCCGCTGGCGTTGGTGGACAAGCCGTTCGAGCAGCGCCGGGACTTGCTGTGGGCGGACCTGTCCGGGGCGGCTGGACACGTCATGGTGATCGGCGGTCCGCAGAGCGGCAAGAGCACGCTCATCAGGACGCTGATCAGCGTCCTGGCGCTCACGCACACCCCGCGGGAAGTGCAGTTCTTCATCCTGGACACCGGCGGCGGAGCGCTCGGCGCGGTCTCCGGGCTGCCGCACGTCAGCGGCTACGCCACCCGGCGTGACGGGGAGCGCGTGCGGCGCGTCGTCGGCGAGCTGACGACGCTGCTGGCCGAGCGGGAGCAGCTGTTCGCGAAGGCCGGCGTGGACTCCGCGGCCGCGTTCCGGGCCCGGCGCGCCGAGCTGGCCGGGCTGAGCGCGGACGGCCGGCACTTCGGCGACGTGTTCCTGGTCGTCGACGACTGGACCACGCTGCGGCAGGAGTACGAGCAACTGGAGGATCCGATCACGGCGCTGGCCGCGCGCGGGTTGGGGTTCGGCATCCACGTGGTGCTCACGACGAACCGGATCATGACGGTGCGCCCGGCGCTGCGCGATACCGTGGGTACCCGGTTGGAGCTGCGGCTCGGCGACCCCGGCGAGTCGCTGGTGGATCGCCGGGTGGCCGCAGGCGTCCCGGCGTCGGCGCCCGGGCGCGGGCTGACACCGGACAAGCTGCACTTTCTCGGTGCGCTGCCCCGCATCGACGGCGGTACGAAGGCTGACACACTCGGCGCCGGCACGGCGGACCTGGTCGAGAAGATCGGCACGGCATGGCCGGGCCAGGACGCGCCCAAGGTGCGGATGCTGCCGCAGGAGGTGTCCCCGGCCGAGGTCAGGGCCCTGCTTCCGGAGCCGCGGGGGACGGGCCGCGCGGTCCCGTTCGGGCTGTCGGAGGCCGATCTGCAGCCGGTGTTCGTCGAGTTCGACGCGGACCCGCATTTCATCGCCTTCGGCGACGTGGAGAGCGGCAAGAGCGGCCTGCTGCGGACGATCGCGGCCGGGATCATGGCCGAGTACTCGCCCCAGGAGGCGGCGATCGCCGTCGTGGACTACCGGCGGGCGCTGCTCGACGCGGTGACCGGCGAGCACCTGCTGAGCTATGCCGGAAGCGAACCGGCGGTGGTGGAGCTGGTGGGCGACCTCGCCGAGGCCATGCGGCGCCGGCTGCCGGGGCCGGAGGTCACACCGGAGCAGCTGCGCGAGCGGAGCTGGTGGAAGGGCCCCGAGTTGTTCGTGGTCGTCGACGACTACGAGCTCGTGGCGGTGCCCGGCCGCAATCCGCTGGTGCCGCTGCTGGATTTCCTGGCGCAGGCCCGGGACATCGGCCTGCACCTGGTGATCGCGCGCGGGAGCGGAGGCGCCGGGCGCGGGCTGTTCGAGCCGGTGCTGCAGCGGATGCGGGAGCTGGGCTCGCCGGGGCTGATCATGTCGGGGAGCAAGGACGAGGGCGCGCTGCTGGGCTCGGTGAAGCCCGGGCCGCAGCCGCCGGGGCGGGGCGTGCTCGTGCACCGGCGGACCGCACCGGTGCAGGCGCAGGTCGCCTGGACCCCGGCGGCGCACTGAGCCGCCGCATCAATCAGAACCCTGACGAGAATCCCGCCCGCGTGGGTACTTCTGCCGTCGCCGCGACCGGCAGTTGTGCCGTGTGGTGGTAGGGCACGGATTCCCTACCGTATCCGCTATGAGCCGGAGAGCCGCTCCGGTGAGTCCGCTAGCGCGGGTTTCCCAGACGAGAAGGAGGTGGCCCACGTGGCCGGTCCCGGTTTCCTGAGTGATGCCGCTGCGATGGCGCAGGCGATCCAGGGCTTTCAGGAGTGCGCGGTGAACGCGAAGAAGACCATGAACGACCTGGAGAACGAGCTGACGTCGACGCTGAGTCAGTACCAGGGCAACCAGGCCATCGCCTTCTGGAACCTGCACACGGAGCTGCAGGAGCAGATGACGGTCGCCTCGCGGGAGATCGACGTCATGTCGGATCTGGTGAACAAGAGCTTCCAGAACTACGGGGCCGGGGACACGCAGGTGTCGGACACCCTGCGGACGCTGGCCGGGAACGCCGGGTCGACGAACAGCGTGCTGTCGCGCCTCGGCGGCGTCTGACCCGCCGGCGCGGCGATTCTCCCAGGCTTTCACTGACAGACTTCCAGAAGGGATCCGAGCATGACCGCGGACCAGATCAGCGTCAATTTCGGGGCGCTGCAGACCAGCGCCGGGGCGTTGTCGACCAGGGCGCAGGCGTTGACCGCGCACCTGGAGGAGCTGCTGCGCAGCCTGCAGCCGCTGAAGCAGACGTGGGTGGAGTCCGGCTCCTCGGCCGGTGTCGCGGCCGACGCGGCCGAGACCAAGCTGCGGGCGGCCGCCTCCGACATCATCGCGACCATCACCCAGTTCTCGGCGAAGGTCAGCGAGGCGCACGACCTGCAGTACTCGCTGGAGCAGCAGAACACGAACTACTTCGCCTGACGAGGACCGCCGTCGGGCACGGCCGGCCCCCGAATGAATCGACGGGTACCCCCGACCCGTGGGCCGTGCCCGCGGCTTGGCGATTCGTCCGTGCCGCATCGGCGGTCCATGACCCGACCCCGTACAGGAGCTGTGAGCGATGTCCGACCTGCCCACGCCTGAGCAGTCCTTCTCCATCCACCTGAACTCGCTGCTGGATTTCGCCGGCGAGTTCAAGACGCAGATCGAGAGCATCAAGGCTCCGATGGACCATCTGGCCACCATGTCCGCGAGCCCGCCGCAGTACGGCGCGTTCGCCGAGGCGTGGTCGCTGGGCGCCGGGGAGCAGGCCGCGATCGAGGAGATGTACAGCCTACTCGGGCAGGTGAAACAGGCGATCGCGTTCGCCGGGGACGTCACCGGGACGGTGGCCGACGGCTATCGGCGCGCTGACGAGAACATCGCCTCGGCGCTGGGGGGTCCGGCGCCGACCGGCGGTCCGGCGCCGACCGGGTCGCATTCGCATGAGACCGGTCACCCGGTCAGCGACCGGTCCGGCCAGGACGACAAGCCGGACAACGGCTGGCAGTTCACGCACGTGACCGGCTCGCAGATCCTGTTCCCGGGTTCGGGATCGCCCACATCGGGCGCGCCGGATCCGGGCTCCTGGGTGCCCCAGCCGCTCGCCAACGCCAATGACGCGCTCGGCGTGCAGGTGGCCGGCGGGCCGCCCTCGGTGTGGACGCCGCCGCCGGAGCAGGCCGCTCCGCCGGGACCGGAACCGTCGTGGACTGATTACTTCCAGGGCTTCCCGCAGGGAGGTGTGTGACCGTGACCGCGTCCGGGACTCCCGGCTCCACCGACTTCTCGCAGTACAGCCTCGCGCAACTGACGCACATGCTGTACGACAGCGATCCCGCCACCGGCACCAAGACCGCGCAGACCTGGGACGCCACCGGCAAGCTGCTGCACGAGCAGGCCTCGAACCTGGAGGGGCGGCTGCGGAACTTCGACGGGGAATGGCGCGGCACCGCCTCGGACGAGTACAAGCGCATGATCTCCGATCTGATCAGCGGCATGCGCAAGGTCGCGGACACCTCGCTGCGGATGCGGGACCTGACCTATGACGCCGTGGACTCGCTGACCAAGGCGCGCGCCGCGATGCCGCCGCCGGTCGACGTCCCGACGGTGGCCCCGGCCACGCTGGCGCTGGCGACCACGCCGTTGCCGGTCGACGCCACGACGCCGGCGCCGGTGGTGGCGCAGATGCAGACCGAGCAGGCCAAGGCGGTGGCCGCGGTGCAGGCGCAGCAGGAGGCGATCGGGGCCGCCACGGCCGCCCACGCGCAGGCCGTGCAGGTGATGCGGACGCTCGCCGACAGCTACGTGGTCGCCCAGACCAACTTCCCGCCGGCGCCCGATGCCGCGCCGGCCACGCCGGGCGGACCCCCGCCGGCCGGCGGCGGCACCGGGCCGGCGGTCCCGCCGCTGGTGTCGGGACCGGGCGTGCCCAAGATCACCGCGCCGGTGGCGGGGCCGCTGCCCGGGCAGCCGGTCGCGTCCGGTCCGGGCGGGCAGAACACGGTGAACCCGTTGTTCGGCGACCTGTTCACCGTCGGGCTGGCGGCCGCGGCGGCGGCCGCGGGTGGGAAGTTCGTCGGCTCGGCCTCGGCTTCCGTGGGGTCGCTCTCGCCGCTGCAACCGGTGGCGAACCTCAACCCGGCCATCATGGCGGGCGCGAATCTGAACGCTGATAAGGCCAAGAAGGGCGACTCGGCGGACAAGCACGCCGCCGTGGACGCCGCGAGCGTTCTGGGTTCGCGGTTCCTGGGAAACAAGCTCGGCAAGATGGGCGGCGGCGGCCCGACCGGTGGCGCGACGGGCGCCGGAACCGGCGTCGATCCCGGGGCGGCCAAGGCGGCGGCGGACGCGGCGAAGGGCCTGACCGCGGCGGAGGCCTCCGCGATGAACGACTTCAGCGGCGGGGCGATGGCGGCGCAGACCGCGGCCGCGGCCGCCGGACGCGGCGGGATGATGCCGATGATGCCGATGGGCGGTATGGGCGGCGCCGGGATGGGCGACGCGAGCAGCCGCCGGATCCCGCCGTGGCTGGTGGAGACCGAGGACGTCTGGGGCGCGTCCTCCCCGGTCTCCCCCGGCCTCATCGGCGGCGACCTCTAGAACCCCACTGACCTCTTCCAGCAGCCCCGAAGGGAACGAGCATGGCGACGACCACACCGATCACCGGCACCGACTCGGCGTTCGAGATCTTCTCCGGCGGCGTCCAGGCGGCCCTGGGCGAGTTCCGGGCCGTGACCGGCTCCGCCTCGTCGGTCGTCAGCTCGGTCGAGACGCTGGTGCTGGACGTGATGAGCTTCGCCGGCATCGGCGCGACCGTCGGCTCGGCCAGCGAGAGCCTGCACGGCCAGCTGGTCGGCGGGCTGGGGAAGGTGGTGTCGTTCGTGGAGACGCTCGGCGGCGCCGTGCAGACCGTGCTGCACGATTACCAGCAGCTGGACAAGGATGTGGCCGACGTGTTCGCGGCGCTGGGGATGAACGGCAAGCCGCAGACGCCGGGATCGACCGCGGCGTCGCCGACGCGGACCCAGGCGCCGGCACAGACCCCCGCGACACAGACCACGGCGACACAGCCCGCGCAAACCGCCCACCCCGCGCAGAACCATCCGCTGATCGACGACCGCGTGGTGAACTCCATCATGGCCAGCGAGGGCGCTACCGGCCGGCAGGGCCACGTGGACGAGGTCTACGGCTTCCGCCAGAGCTCGCACAACGGCTTCGACGAGATCATGGCCGCCCGGGCCCAGTACGGCCAGGGCAGCCCCCAGGAGCACCAGGTCGTCGCGGACCTGCTGACCCGGCACGCCGAGCAGGCCGGGGCCGGGGACTTCACCGACCCGGGCATCCGCGCGGCCATCGCCTCCAGCGCCCACATGCGCGGCGTCAGCGGCACCCGCGCCATCTTGAACTCGATGGTCACCGGGGACATCCACACCTCGGCCAGGTCGGTCTCCCCCGACAACATGACGGCGTTGCAGCAGCTGACCCCGGAGCAGTTCCAGCAGCAGTTCCGCGACGCCCGCCTGAGCTACGACCAGACCGTCTACGGCAACACCATCACCCACCAGAACGGGCAGACCGACACCTTCTGGCACCGCTACGGCAATGGCCTGACTCAGCGCTACGACCGCGAAGAGCGGCTGTTCAACAACATCTCGCGGGGCGGGCACTAAGAGCCGGCACCGGGCCGCGGCCGGCCGCCGGATGTGACCCGGCCGGCCGCGGCCCTGTCGTGTTCGCCTCCTGATGCGTCATTCACCAGACGGCGCCGCGCCCACTGCTGCCGACACTGCGAGGTCCGGTTGCGGCGTCGTTCCGGAACCGGCTTCGGCTCCAGCTCCGGCTTCGGCTTCGGCTCCAGCTCCGGCTCCGGCTCCGGTGCGGCGGCGAGCCGGCAGCAGCAGGGCGACGAGCGCCCCGGCGGTGGCGAACGCGGCCGCGACCGCCATGGCCGTGGCGAAGCCGTCCGAGAACGTCGTCACGGTCGCGTAGCTGCCGGAGCCGGCGAAGACCGCGACCGCCACGGTGGTCCCGAACAGGCCGCCGAACTGTCGCAGCATGCTGAAGACGCCGGAGGCCTGGCCGATCTCCTGCGGGCGCACCGCCCCGACCACCGCCTTCTGCACCGGCGGTATCACCGTGGAGATGCCCGTGCCGGTGAGGACCAGCGCCGGGACCATCGCCGGGTAGGAGGCGTCCGGTCCGGCGAGCACGCTGATCGCGGCCAGACCCAGCGCCGTGGCCGCCAGGCCGCCGCTGATCAGGCGGCGCTCGCCGAGGCGGTCGGCGAGCCGGCCGGACAGCGGGCCGAAGACGAGCAGGGTCGCCGAGAACGGCATCATCCGGATGCCGGCGCCGAACGGGCCGTAGCCCAGGACCCGCTGGTAGTACTGCGCCAGGAAGAACAGCAGGCCGTACATCGCCGCCGTCAGCGTGAAGGAGGCGAAGTTGGCGGCGGAGAAGGCGCGGTTGGCGAAGAAGCGCATCGGGACCATCGGGGCCTTCGCGCGCTGCTCCCACCAGACGAACGCGGCGATCACCACGGCCCCGCCGACCAGGGATCCCAGCGTCTCCGGGGACGTCCAGCCCACGTCGTTGCCCCGGACCAGGGCCCACACCAGGCCGAACACGCCGCCGGTGGTGAGCACCACGCCCGGGAAGTCCAGGCGCGCCTGCGGGCCGTGGGTCTCGGTGATGAACAGCAGGGCGCTGACGATCACGAGCAGGCCCACCGGGACGTTCACCCAGAACAGCCACTGCCAGGCCAGGCCCTGGGCGACGACGCCGCCGACGAAGGGACCGCCGGCCGTGGCCAGCCCGATGATGCCCGCGGACAGGCCCATGGCCCGGCCCCGGGCCTGGGGCGGGAAGGCGGCGCCGAGCTGGGCCACGGCCAGCGGCATGATGACGGCGGCGCCGGCGCCCTGCACGGCCCGGGCGGTGATCAGCTCGGCGGTCGTCGTCGACAGCCCGCAGGCGGCCGAGGCCGCGGTGAACAGCGTGAGGCCGGCGACGAACACCTTGCGGCGGCCGTAGCGGTCGCCGAGCGCGGAGCCGGTCAGCATCAGCACGGCGAAGGTGAGGATGTAGGCGCTGATCGTCCACTCCAGCGATTCGACCGAGGAGTGCAGGGATTTCTGGATGGTGGTCAGGGCCGTGGTCACGATCGTCCCGTCCAGGGCGATCATGAACGCGGCCAGCGAAGTCAGCGTCAAGACCCAGCGTTGCGCGACGGTCATCGGCGGCCTGGCCGCCACAGCGGTACTCATGTTCGTTATGACCACGCCCCGCGCGGAAATCAGTCGCCGGATCCGCGACCACTTTCGGCGGCCGGCCGAGTCGGTAGCACCGAGGGCACGTTCGTGCCAGTCTTGAGGGCTCGGAAGGGCGAGGACATGACGATCGTGGAGCAGGGAGCGACGGCGGCTTCGGCGGCGGGAGGCCAGATGCGGATCCAGGAGGACTTCATCCGCCTCGCCGACCCGTTCCGCCCGGAGATCCTCGCGCACTGCTACCGGATGCTCGGGTCGATCCATGATGCCGAGGACTTGGTGCAGGAGACGTATTTGCGGGCCTGGCGGTCGTACGAGGGTTTCGAGGGCCGCGCCTCGTTACGGACGTGGCTGTACCGGATCGCCACCAACGCCTGCCTGACCGCACTGGAGCACCGCGCACGCCGTCCGCTGCCGGTGGGGATCGGCGCGCCGAGCACCGATCCCGAGGGCGACCTCAGCGCGATTCCGCCGGAGATCACGTGGCTGCAACCGCTGCCGGACGCGTTACTGGCGTTCGACCGCTCCGCCGGGGCTGTCGCTGGTACCGCGACGTTCGCCGCCGACCCGGCGTCGGTGGTGGCCGCGCGCGCAGGCTTACGCCTGGCCCTGGTCGCCGCACTCCAGTACCTGCCACCGCGGCAGCGTGCCGTGCTGATCCTGCGTGACGTGCTGGGGTGGCGCGCGGCTGAGGTCGCCGACTTGCTCGGCCTGACGGCGGCCGCGGTCGCCAGCTTGCTGAAGCGCGCGCGGACCCGGCTGGCGGAGGTGGCGCCGGACGTCGAGGAGGTGGCGGAGCCGACCGAGGCGGAGCAGCGCGTGATCCTGGACCGCTGGGCCCGGGCGTTCGTGAACGCCGACGTTGAGGCACTGATGGAGCTGCTGACGGACGACGCGATCTGGGAGATGCCGCCGCAGCCGATGTGGTTCCAGGGGGCTGCCATGCTGCGTCGGTTGCTGGGGTTCCGGATGCGGCAGCACGGGCGGTATCGGCGGATGGTGGCGACTTCGGCGAACGGGCAGCGGGCGTTCGCGGTGTATTCGGTCGCGGATGGCGATGACGGGCGGCTGATCGCCGAGTCGTTGCAGGTGATTACGTTCCGGGGGGATCGGATCGCGAAGGTTTCGGCTTTTCGGACGGCGGAGTTGGTGGGGATGTGTGGGTTGCCTATGGAGGTTGAGCGGTAGGGGGCTGCTGATTGGGTTGATGGTGGTTTTTTGGTGCTAGCGGTGGTTTGTTAAGGCGGGAGGTAGCGGTTCAGTGAACAAACAATCGAACAAGCAACGGAACGACCCAAACCCCGACCCGCCGACCACCACAACTACCGGCATCCCGTCAGAAGCGACTGCCATACTCCTTCGCTGAACCGAAACATCCAAAACACCGAACCAAGGAATCCCTCCCATGCGCACCCTCATCAGCACCGCCTTCATCTCCGCCGACGGCGTCGTAGAAGCCCCGGGCGGCGAACCCGGCTACCGCAACTCCGGATGGACATTCAAGAACATCGAATTCGTCCCCGAGGCCTACGAGATCAAAGGCCGAGAGCAAAAAGAAGCCACCGCGATGCTCCTCGGCCGCGTCAGCTACGAAGCCTTCAGCCCGGTGTGGCCGAACATGCCAGAGTTCGCCGACTACAAGGTCATGCCGAAGTACGTCGTTTCCACCACCCTCACCGAGGACAAGCTGGTCCCCGGCTGGGGTGACACCACGATCCTGCGCTCGATCGACGACGTCGCCGCCCTGAAGCAGACCGACGGCGGCCCGATCATCGTCCACGGCAGCGCCACCTTGAACCACGCACTGTCCGACGCCGGTCTCATCGACCGCTACCACCTGCTGGTCTTCCCGCTGCTGCTCGGCGCCGGCAAGCGGCTGTTCAGCGCGGCGGACAAGGACGCACAGAAGCTGGAGTTGGTCGAGTTCGAGGTTTACCGGAACGGGATTCAGAAGAACGTGTTCGACGTACTGCGATAGCGCCGGCTACCGCGGCATCCGCCGCCACACCCCCTGCGGCACCAACCGCGCCACGAAGTACGCCGGCCGCAGCGCCCACGGCACCCATACCCTGATGCGCCGCTTTCGCAGAGCCTTGACCACCGCGTCGGCCACCTGGTCCGGGGTGCTGGACAGCGGGGCCGGGGTCATGCCCTCGGTCATCCGGCCGATGACGAAGCCGGACCGCACCAGCAGCAGGTGCACACCGCTGCCGTGCAGGGCGTCGCCGAGGCCGCTGGCGAAGCCGTCCAGGCCCGCCTTGGCCGAGCCGTAGACGTAGTTGGCGCGGCGTACGCGCAGGCCGGCGACGGAGGAGAAGATCACGAGGTCGCCGCTGCCCTGGGAGCGCAGGAGGTTCGCCAGTACCGTCAGGACGCTGATCTGGGCGACGTAGTCGGTGTGGACCACCGCGACGGCGTGTGCCGGGTCCTGCTCGGCCCGGGCCTGGTCGCCGAGGATGCCGAAGGCGACCACGACGACGGCGATCGGGCCGTGGGTGGCGAACAGGTCTGGGAGCAGCTGCTGGTGCGAGGTGACGTCGTCGGCGTCGAACTCGACACGGTGGACCTCCCTGGCGCCGGCCGCGCGGATCCGCGCCTCCTCGGCCGCCAGGTCGGCGCTGCGTCGTGCGGCTAGCAGGACCGTGCGGCCCGCGGCCAGCCGCTCGGCCACTTTCAGCCCGATCTCGCTGCGGCCGCCGAGCAGCAGCACGGCGCCCTCTGTCTTCGTACCCGGTTGGTCCACGGTGGCACAGTCTGCCAGGTTCGGCGGCCGGCGCCGGGAGCGACCTGCCGATTCCCCGCGCGGGGCGGGTCCGGGGGACAATCGATCACATGTCCGACGCCGCTATCCCCACCGACGCCGCCGCGCGCCGCCCCTACCGGGTGACCTTCGTCTGCACCGGCAACATCTGCCGCTCCCCCATGGCCGAGCACGTGCTGCGCAAGTACGTGGCCGACGAGGGCCTGCCCGCGGTGATCGACAGCTCCGGCACCGGCGGCTGGCACGTCGGGGACCCGGCGGACCATCGCACGGTCCGCACGCTGCGCCGCGGCGGCTTCAGCAGCGACCACACGGCGCGCAAGTTCCAGCGCGGCTGGTTCGACGAGTACGACTTGATCATCGCCTTGGACGCCACGCATCTGCGCGAGCTGCGCGCGCTGGCCCGCGATGACCGCGACCGGGCGAAGATCCGGCTGCTGCGGTCGTTCGATCCGGCGGCGGGGCCGGATCTGGACGTGCCGGATCCCTATTACGAGGACGACGATGCCTTCGAGCATGTCCTGGAGCTGATCGAGCGCGCGGCGCCGGGGATCGTGGAGGAGATCCGGCGCGGGTTGAAGGAGAAGCGGGGCTGAGCGGCCTTCTATGAGCCCTGAGACGCTCGGTGGCCGCCGGGCGCGGCGGCTGCCACCGTATGGGAGTCAGCGGCCGGTGCCGGCGGCCGCGAGCGCGTCGGCGACGGCGGTCTCCTTCTGGCCGAGGTATTTCGGGTCAGGCTGGAACACCGCCTGTCCGAGCGCCTTGAAACCCGCGAGGACCTCGCGCGCGGAGTCGTGTACGAGCTCGGATTCACCGGCCGCGCCGGCACCGGTGTCGGCGACGCCGTAGGCGGAGACCCCGGCGGCGTGGCAGAGCATCAGGGCGCGAGGTAGGTGGAAGTCCTGAGTCACCAGCGTCGCGCGGTCGACCCCGAAGATCTTCTTGGCGCGCACGCAGGATTCCCAGGTATCGAAGCCTGCGAAGTCCCGGACGATCCGCGACGCCGGCACGCCGCGAGCGACCAGATAGTCGCGCATCGCTGTCGGCTCGTCGTAATACGGCGCGGTCGCGCCGGTCACCAGGATCACCGTGACCTTGCCGTGCCGGTACAAGTTCAGCGCCACGTCGAGGCGGCGGGCCAGATACGGCGACGGATGCCCGTTGGGCGCGGCCGCGCCGAAGACGACCGCCACCGGTTCGTATGGCACCGAAGCCGTACCGCGCTGATAGGAGGAGGCGTAGGCGCGGACGGCGGTCACCGGTGCGAAGAACACCAGCACGGCCAGCACGGCGGCCTGGTACAGCCGGCGCTGGGCCT
Source organism: Catenulisporales bacterium (assembly GCA_019510485.1). Taxonomy (GTDB): domain Bacteria; phylum Actinomycetota; class Actinomycetes; order Streptomycetales; family Catenulisporaceae; genus Catenulispora. The sequence goes on along the minus strand of JAEKKI010000162.1, from coordinate 13,038 downwards.
TTCGGGTTCGGAGCAGCGGCATTCGGGTCACATCCGACAAGACGCGTGGCACCGGGGGCGGGTTCCAGGAGCGGCTGCGGCCGAAAAGCCACCACGGCCGACAAGCGGCCGACTAGCGGCCGGCCAAGCCGTCAAAACAGCCTCAGACCGCCCGTATCCGCCGTCGCCGCGCCAGCTCGTCCATGCCGTCGGGGTCCCCGCCGACTCCGGCCGCCGGCTCCTCGCCCGAAGCGGAGGCGGAACCGGCCGGGCCCGCGCCGCCACCCTCCCCGTCCGCGTACCCCGGGAACTGCCGCAGCGTCCCCTCGACCTCGCGGCACACCGCGTCCACCGCGATGCCGAACACGCCCTGGCCGCCCTGCACCAGGTCGAAGACCTCGGTCGGGGACGTGCACTCGTACACGCTCGCACCGTCACTCATCAGGGTGACGCCGGCCAGGTCGGCCTCGCCGCGGGCGCGCAGGTAGCCGACCGCGATCCGGATGTTCTGCAGCGACACGCCGGTGTCCAGCAGCCGTTTGACGATCTTCAGCGCGATGATGTCGCGGAAGCTGTACAGCCGCTGCGACCCGGAGCCCGTGGCGGACCGGATCGACGGCTCGACCAGGCCGGTGCGGGCCCAGTAGTCCAGCTGGCGGTAGGTGATGCCGGCCGCGGCGCAGGCCGTCGGCCCGCGGTAGCCCAGCGGCGGGGCCGGGGCGTCCCCGCGCCGCGCGGCGGCGGTCGGCAGGTCGCCCGGTCCGACCGCGCGCGGGAACCCGCTCCCGCCCGCAGCGCCCGTCCCGGTCATGTGCTTGGCCTTCCGCTTGAAGAGCCCAGGTGTTGGACCCGCGCCGATCCGCCGTCGTGGAGGAAAGATCTCCTCGCACGGATTCCTTGGCTTCGATCAGCCTCCGCAAACCCCGCCTGGTAGCTGTCTTCGACCGTATGCGCGGTACCCGGCGCCGGTCAACGACATCGCCGGGGAGGCATCGGGCGTGTCTTCGCGAATCGGACGATCGGGACGACGAACACCGCACCCTTCGCACCGCACGCCGCGCGACACATCGCCGCGTGGCGCGCGGCAGAATCGGCGAGGCCTACGCGGCCGGCCGAGCGTGTCAGGCCCCGAAGTCCTCGGGCGAGACCTGGTCGAGGAATTCGCGGAACCGCTCCACTTCCACCTCGTCCTCCTGCTCGTCCGGGATCAGGATGCTGCTCTCGGCGAGCACCTCCTCGGCCCCGTAGATGGTGGCCCCGGTGCGCAGCGCCAGCGCGATGGCGTCCGAGGGCCGGGCGCTGACCTGCAACCCGCCGTCGAAGACCAGCTCGGCGTAGAACACCATGTCGCGCATCGCGGTGATCCGGACCTCGACCAGCTGCCGGCCGAAGGCGGCCAGCACATCCCGGAACAGGTCGTGGGTCAGCGGACGCGGGGGGGTGACGCCCTGCTGGGCCAGCGCGATCGCCGAGGCCTCGTTCGCCCCGATCCAGATCGGCAGGTACCGCTCGCCGCTGACCTCGCGCAGCAGGACGATCGTCTGATTGGACGGCATCTCGACGCGGACGCCGACGACGTCGAGTTCGTTCACAGTGTCCACCCTATCGCGCTACGGGCCCGCCGGGCATTCCGGGGCTGGAGGAAGATTCGTGGGATGCGCCCGGCGCGGAGGTCGGAGGGCTTGCCGGCATTGCAGAATTCGGAGAGCCCTGCGGTCCCCGCGGGGCGAGTTCGGCGCGCAGCAGGGCCGCGTAGAGCTTCACCGCCGCCGCGGAGGCCTCGGCGGACCGGGCGGCCACACGGGTCGCGGCGGCCTGGCGACCGGAGCCCGCCACGCCGTCGTGGCGGCGCGTGGGCAGCAGGCCGCCGAGCAGTCCGGCGGTGTTGCGCGCGCCGGTCAGCAGCGGGCGCAGGTGGCGGGCTTCGAGCCCGAATTCGGTCAGCGCCGCGGCGGCGCGCACGATGAACACCGCGTCGCCGCCGTAGGACTCGGCGTGCGGCAGCAGGCCGAAGGAGACCAGCTCGGCGACGAAGGACCCGGACACACCCGCGGTGCGCGCCAGCCCTTCGCGGCCCAGATACAGCTCGCCGACGTCGGCGCGGGTGCTCTCGTAGAACTCCGGGTCGGCCACGGTGACGGCCCGGGAGCGGGGCCGCGGGAGTGGGGCGAGCGGCGGTTTCAGGGCGGACGCGGCGGGCAGAGCCGTCGACGCCGTGTGCGGTTCGCCGTCGTCCGGATCGGCGGCGAACTCGGCGCCCAGATCAGCGCCCGACGTCAGCGCCGCCACGATCTCCTCGGCGTCGCCGTCCGCTCCGCGCGGCCCGCCGGCGGCCAGGTGCTGCCGGATCACCTTCAGCGGCAGGTACTGGTCGCGCTGCGCGGCCAGCACCCAGCGCAGCTTCTCGACGTCTTCCTCGCTGAACCGCCGGTAGCCGGCCGGGGTGCGCCCGGGGCTGATCAGGCCGCCGCTCTCCAGGTATCGGATCTTGGAAACGGTCAGGTCCGGGAAGTCGGCGGCCAGGCGGCCGATGACTTCGCCGATGGTGAGCGCCTCGCCGGACACGCCGGTCGTCCCTGCCTTCCTTCAGGCCCCCTCGTCCGCCTCGCCTGGTCTGCCCCGATCTACCCCGGTCTCCCGCGCCGCGGACCCGTCAGCCCGCGTGGAACACCAGGCGGTACTTCCCGACCTGGACCTCGTCGCCGTCGCGCAGCAGCGCCTCCTGGATCAGGTTGCGGTCGACATAGGTGCCGTTGAGGCTGCCGACGTCGCGCACCAGGAAGCCCTGCGCGGTGCGCGCGAACTCGGCGTGCCGGCGCGAGACGGTCACGTCGTCCAGGAAGATGTCGCTGTCGGGGCTGCGGCCCACCGTGGTCACGTCGGCGTCCAGCAGGAACCGGCTGCCGGCGTTGGGGCCGCGCCGCACCACCAGCAGCGCCGAGCCCGCCGGCAGCGCCGCCAGGGCCTCGCGGTCGGCCGGGGCCAGGCTGAGCCGCTCGGTGTCCTCACCGACCGTGCTCGCCTCGGGCTCGGCCAGGTCCACGCCGGACAGCGACATGGTCGAGGTCCGCTCCGCGGCCCCCTCTGCGGCCAGGGGGTCACCCGGCAGCGGGGGCTCGGCCAGGGCGGTGCCGCAGTGCGAGCAGAAGCGGCTCCCCGCTTGGTTGGCGTTCCCGCACCTGGTGCAGAACGGCATGTCGTGGGCCTCCCGGAGTATTCGGCTTGGCGGCGGTGGTGGCCGCCTGCGTTGGTCGCAACTTATGGGGCGCCTCTCATCGAGGTCAACCGGAACGCGCCGATGCGGCGGTGCGGGTTGTTCATCTCCCCGTCCAGCCTACGACGTCTCAGACCTCGAAAAGGGAGTCCGGGACCGGACGTCGCCGGTCCCGGACTCGTTCGCGCTTTTCTTAGGCCCGGCTCAGCCTTCGAGCGTGGCCTCGTAGCCCTTCGAGTCCAGCAGCGCGTCGATCTCGGCGGCGTCGTCCGGCAGCACGTCGAAGATCCAGCCCTCGCCGTACGGGTCGGAGTTCACCAGGTCGGGCTGGGCGTCCAGGGTTTCGTTGACGGCGGTGACGGTGCCGGTCAGCGGCGCGTACAGGTCGCTGACGCTCTTGGTGGACTCCAGCTCGCCGCACGGCTCGCCGGCGGTGATCCGGGCGCCGACCTCGGGCAGCTGCACGAAGACGATGTCCCCCAACTGCTCCTGGGCGTAGTCGGTGATCCCGACCCGGACGCTGTCGGCGTCGCCGGAGCGGACCCACTCGTGCTCGGCGGTGTACTTCAGCTCTTCGGGGGTCATCGGCTTCCTTGCCGCCCTTTCCTCACGCGCGGTCGACGGCCCGCGCGAGCCGCCGCGGACCGGCGGGCCCGCGCTCATATTCTGGACCATGCGGGGGGTTCGGTCGTACCGGGTCCGAGCCGGGGCGCGGACGCGTCTCGCGCGAGGCGGATCAGCCGGCCTTGGCGTAGTCCGGACTCGGCTGCGCGGCGACGGCGTCCACCAGCACCTGGCCCGGGGTGATCGACGCGGACGCCCCGGGCACCTGCTTCACGTTCGCCACCACGCCGCCGGGGATCTGCATGGCCGGCGCGAGCGTGTTGGGGTCGCCGATGACCTTGAAGACGTACGGCAGGGACAGCCGGCGGCCGTCCAGCAGGATCCCGCCGTCCCCGGTGTCGACGAACGCCGAGGACACCACCACCCGCACGTCGTCGACCTGGATCACCTCGGCCCCGGCCGCGCGCAGTTCCTCCAGGGCGTTGAGCAGGGTGGCGGCTTTGAGCTGGCTCTGCGGGTCGTTGATGGTCATGGTGATGCCCGGGCCCTTGGCCTTGACGGTGCCGGCCAGGATCTGCAGGTCCCTGGCCTTCTGCTGGGCCTGCGACAGAGCGGCCTGGGCCTTGTCCGCGCTGTTCTGGATCGCCGCGTTCTGGGTTTGCAGGTCGCGCAGTTCGGCGTCCAGGCGCTGACCGCGCGCGGTCACGTCGTCGAGGATGTGCACCAGGTCGTCACTGCGCGCCGCGCGCAGGAACTGGTCGGAGGTATTGGTGGCGTGGACCTGGATGGCGAGCGCCGCTCCGAGCGCCGCCAGGAGCACGCCGACGACCACCTGGTTGCGTGACATGCGCGGCGGCCAGAGGGCGGCGAACAGGCGCCTGCGGCCCAGGGAGACGGGAGCGGGGGTGGGGGTGGGGGCGACGGCGGCGTGTCCGGGGTGCTGCGGCGCCGCAGCCGGCTTCGGTTCGGACGGCGGCCGGCGCTTGGGTTCGGCGGCGTGCGCGGCGGGACCGGACGCCGGCCGCCGCCGGGGACCCAGGTCCGAGGCGGCGTGCGCGGCCGGCGGGCGGCCGTGGGGACGCTGCGGCTCGATACGGCGCTTCGCGGCGCGCGGCGTGGGCTGGGGCTGGCCGCCCGGGGCCGAGCGGCGGCGAAGAGCGGGCGCCTCGGCAGCGTCGGAGACAGCCTCATCGGCGGCTGCCTGCCCGCCGGCCTCGCTGTCGACGTCCTCGCTCGGCTCACCAGAGTCCGCACGCTCGGACCGCGGCTCGCTCTCGGCCTGCTCATCCGGCTCCGGGCGGTCCTCAGCCGCGCTCTCATCCTCCGCCGGCACTTCGTCGGCGGCCGCGGAGCCCTCACCCTCGGGCCGCACCTTGGGCGTGAAGGGGTCTCGCTCCTCGGGTTCCCCCGCGCCGTCGGCTGTCTCCTCGGCCTCGGCCTTGGCCTTCTCCGGCTCCGCCCCGCTCCCGGGCCGCGTCTGCACCGAGTGCTCCTTCTCAGGCGTGGCCGCCGAAGACCGCGTCCAGGGCCGCCACCACCGCGATCGGGAGATAGGGCGCCAGTCCGTCGGGCACCGTGGGGTGGAACACCAGCCCCGCGATCACGCCGAGCACCAGTCCGACCGCCGCGATCACGACGTCCTCCAGATCATCTCGTAGCCCGACAGGTCACCTCGTGACCTGATTCCTCTTAAGTGCTGGGGCCACCGTACCGAACCCTCAATGGCCCTCATGGCACCGGCACCGCCGCCGTGACCGACAGCTGCGCCGCCGCCGGCAGCGTCAGATGGTCCTTGGTGCTGGTGTCGAACCGGATGCCCCACTGCGACTTCACCCCGAACAGGTACTTGCCCTCCGCGCTGTCGGCGAATTTCGCCGCCAGGGACTTGGGATCGCCGATCGCCAGCAGCGTGTACGGCGGCGACAGCGGCCGGAAGTCCACGAGGATCGCCGAGCCCGCGGTCCGGATCGCCGACAGCGAGGTGAGCCGCTGTCCGTTGATCGCCACCGCCTCGGCGCCGGCGACCCAGAGTCCGTTCACCGCGTGTTGCAGGTCCAGGTCCTGTACTCGGCTCAGGTCGCTGCCGCCCTGCTGGCGCGGGTCGCCGCCGGCGGCGTTGTCGGCCCCGGCGGCGTCGCCGAGCACCACCTCCAGCCCCGGGCCGGTCACCGGCACCGCGCCGGTGGACACCGACAGCGCCGCGAACGCCTTGCCCTGCTCCGTGGACGGCCCCAGCGCCGCGGCCTGCGCGGCCTGCAACTGCGCGCGCACGTCCGCGATCTGATCCTCGTCGACGGAGTTCTTGCGCTCCACGCTCTGCACCCGGGAGATCAGCTGTTTGCGCTCCCGCTCCACCTGCGGCGCCTCCCGCCGGGTCTGGATCGCGGCGACCACCAGCACCAGCGCGACCGCCGCCACGCCGAGCAGCACGGTCGGCGACACGCGCCGGGTCCAGTGCCCGTGCTCGGTCACCTCGCCCCGCGCCGCACGCCGCGCGGCGGCCTCGGCGTAGCCGGGGTCCAGGGTCTGGCTCAGCAGACCGGTCAGCAGCGACATGGACGCGTCGCGGCGCTGACCGTTAGGGGGACGCTGCGGGCCTTTCGCTGCGGCTGGCGGCGTGGGCGGCATGGGGGACATCCTGGCATGGAACCGCATTGACGATGTCTTCAGCGCCCGGTACCGCGCGTCACCTGCCGAGCCTGCACGAAGTACATCCCGCCGGCCAGCAGATACAGCGCCGTGCCCCAGCCGACGAACGCCCAGCCGAAGATGTTGCCGATGTCCGTCAGGTGGCTGTGCTTCTCGCCGAGCTGCCCGAGCAGCAGCAGCGGGAAGGCGTACAGCAGGTTGAAGGTCGCGGCCTTGCCCAGGAAGTGCACCGGCAGCGCCACGCCGTAGCCGGCCTTGCGCAGCCGCGGCGTGATGAACACCAGCATCGCCAGGTCGCGGCCGATCAGCACGGCCGGCAGCCACAGCGGGATGATGTGCCGCATCGTCAGCCCGACCAGGGTGGCCAGGATGTAGAGCCGGTCGGCCAGCGGGTCGATCATCGCGCCGAACCTGCTCATCTGGTTCCAGCGCCGGGCCAGCTTGCCGTCGAGCCAGTCGGAGAAGCCGGACAGCGCCAGGATCACCAGGGCCTGCACGTCGTACTTGGGGCCGCCGTAGTACGGAGACAGGATCAGGGCCAGGAACAGCGGCACGCCGGCCAGCCGGGCCATGCTGATCAGGTTCGGGACGGTGAAGATGCGGTTGGAGACCGGCAGGCCGTCCTCGGTCAGCTCGGTCTCGTCCCCGTTCTCATACCCGGGCTCGTATTCGGCTTCGTACTCGTCGTCGTATTCGGCCTGGTACTCGTCGGCGTACTCGGTGTCGTCGTAGTCAGCCCCGCCGTAACCGTCGTCGTACTCTTCGTATCCGCCTCCGCCCAGGGAGCGCACGTCGATCGTGGCGTCGTCGTCGGGGGACGGATACCGGTACCCGTACGACTCGTCGTAGGCGTCGTCCCCGTCGTCGTAGCCGCCCGCCCTGCTCCGTGTCACGAGAGAACCATAGGCGATCAGCTCACCGGCCCAGGCAGGCGGCACGGGCCAGGGGGGTTTCACCAAGAAAGGGCAAAGTCTGGTTCAAGAACTGGCCCATGATCATCAACTCAGCGTGTCCAAGCGGTAGCCTCAGTGATGCAGGACCGGCCGACCCACCGCACCAGCCCGCACGGTGTCGCCGAGTACGAAACCGCTCCACCCGCGCCCTGTCTCCCTCTCCCCCCAGGTGATCCGGCAGCGCGGGTGGAGCGCTCAGCTTCTGCACCCGCTCGTCCCCCCGCTTGCTCGACCGTACAACCTCACACCCCCCGCGCGACACCTTCCTCCCCCCTTCCTGCGCTGCCCAGTGCCGCAGGACACTGTCGCGACGCGCCCGGCCGTGCAGGCCGGGCCGTGGGTCGTTCCCTCGCGCCCGCATAGCGCGGCGGCCCGGAACTCAACATCCGTAAATCTGCGTACACAGATCTACAGCGCTGACCCGCTGTCCTCCTCCCCATTCCGTGAATATGATGGGCTTGAACAAGTCCATTCCACTCGACGCGCAACATGAGCGCTGTCACCGCGTTGGCGGGAACGCGGCACGGAATGGCACCAACACGCAAGGGGGGAACACCCGCCGTGTCAGAACACACATCTGCACAGACCGCCGAGCTCCAGGACGAAGACGACCAGGAGCTGGTCCCGGCCGTCGGCGGTTCACTCGCCGGCCGCGGTCATCGCCCGGTCCGGTACCGGCCCTCCACGGGCTACCTGCCGTGGCTGCTCACGATGTGCGACCGTGAACTCGCCCGGCACATGACGCGCCTGCTGGCCGAACTGGACCTCACCGAAGCCCAGTACGGCGTCCTGCAGGCGCTGGTCCATCTGCGCCGTGCCTCCTCGGCGACGCTGGCCCGCTCGGTCTCGGTGACACCGCAGGCCATGGTGGGGCTGGTGGCGGCCTTGGAGCGCAAGGGCTACATCACCCGCGAGTTCGGCCGGGGCGCCGGCCGCGTCATCGACGCGGAGGTGACCGCACGGGGCAAGGAGGCCTACGAGGCCGCCAAGCGCCGGGTGCGGGCCCTGGACCGCTCGCTGCGCCGCTCCTACACCGACGAGGAGTTCGACCAGCTCGTCGGCCTGCTGGAACGGCTGCCGGGCGTGCTCGGCCGGCTCGACGACCAGCGCGGCAGCCGCCGTCGCGTCGAGGACTAGCCGCTGGCGCGGCTGGGACCGCCTCGCCTCTCGGGCGGGAGGGAGCCCCACTCCATCCCGGGGCAGGAGAGCACAGCGCCACCCGATCAAGGCAACAGGCTTCACACAGCCGCCGATCACGGCACCGGCAGGCGCTGATCGCCGGTGGTGAGGCATCGCGAATGATGCCACCTTCTTTCGCTATAGAGAACGCGGACAGCGTTCCCCGGAGCGGATTATCTGATATACCGTCAGATCCATGACTGACGGCGTACCGGCTGCTCCGGGGATCCGCACCTGGTTCCGTTCCGGTCCGGAGGGCTTCGTCCTGCTGGCCGGCCGCTGCACGACGTGCGGCGCCCTGAGTTTCCCCCCGCTCGCCTTCCCCGGCTGCCCGGATCCGGACTGCGAGGGGCTGGAGCAGCGCCCGCACCCGCTGTCCACGACCGGGACGCTCTGGTCCTACACCGACGCCCGCTACGTCCCTCCTCCGCCGTATCCGCGGCCGCCGGATACCGAGTTCTCCCCCTATGCGCAGCCGAGCGGATGATCGTGCTCGGCCAGGTGGCCCCGGATGTCGAGACGTCCGATCTGCGGGTCGGGATGGCCATGGAACTGGTGCCCGGAATCCTCGTCTCCGCCACGGGCGAACGGGAACGGGTCTGGAATTGGCGGCCCACCGCCACCTCCGGCTCGGCTGCGGTGCACGCATGAGCCTGCCGGACTCCGTCGCCGTCCTGGGCGTCGGCATGCATCCCTGGGGCGCCGAGGGCAGATCATTCCTCGAATACGCCTCGGTCGCCGCCCGCGCCGCCCTGGCCGATGCCGGTGTCGGCTGGCGGGAGGTTCAGCTGGTGGTCGGCGGGGAGACGATCCGCAACGGCTATCCCGGCTTCGTCGCCGGCGCGGCGCTTTCGCAGGCGCTGGGCTGGCAGGGCGCGCCGGTGGCGAGTTGCTATGCGGCGTGCGCGACCGGTGCCCAGGCGCTTGCCACGGCTCGCGCGCACATTTTGGCCGGGCTGGCGGACGTGGTTTTGGTTGTCGGCGCCGATACCACCGCTAAGGGATTCTTCGCACCGGTGGGCGGCGACCGCCCCGACGACCCGGACTGGCTGCGGTTCCGGCTGCTCGGGGCCACGAACCCGGCGTATTTCGGCCTCTACGCGCGGCGGCGGATGGCGTTGCGGGGGTCGACAGAGGCGGATTTCGCGGCGGTGAAGGTAAAGAACGCGCGTGCCGGTTCGCTGAATACATACGCGCGTTTCCGGACCGCGGTGGACGCCGAGACCGTCCTCAACTCGCCGATGGTGAGTGATCCGCTGCGCTTGTTGCAGATCTGCGCGACCAGTGACGGCGCGGCGGCGGTGGTTCTGGCGTCGGAGGAATTCGCGCGCCGGATGAACAAGGACGCGGTCCGTGTCCGCGCGATTTCGACGCTCACACCGGAGTATCCGAGAACTATTCCGGATTTCCCGTATTTGGCTTCGGATTCTGCGGCCTTGACCGTGCCGGGCGGGCGCACGTTCCGGGAGTCGCTCGCGCACACCGCCTACGAAGCGGCCGGCGTCGGTCCCGAGGACGTGGACGTCGCAGAGGTCTACGACCTGACCACCGCGATGGAGCTGGACTGGTACGAGGAGATCGGCCTGTGCGCGGCCGGCGAGGCCGAGAAGCTGCTGCACGACGGCGTCACCGCCCTCGGCGGCCGCGTCCCGGTCAACCCCAGCGGCGGCCTGAGCTCCTTCGGCGAGGCCGTCCCCGCGCAGGCGATCGCGCAGGTCTGCGAGCTGACCTGGCAGCTGCGCGGCGACGCCGGCGCGCGCCAGGTGCAAGGGGCGCGCGTCGGCGTCGCGGTGAACCAGGGGTTGTTCGGGCACGGGGCGGCCGTGGTGGTCGGGCGCGCTTAGCCGGCCTGCTGGGCGCGCTCCACCAGTTCGGCCAGCTCCGTGAGCGGCAGGCTCCCCGGCGGGCGTCCCTCGGCGACGAACTGCGCGCTCAGCCGCTGCATCAGGGCATTGACCGGGGTCGGCACGCCTCGGGCGCGGCCGATGAGCACGATCTCCCCGGACAGGTAGTCGGTCTCGACCGAGCCGGTGCCGCGGGCCAGGCTCTGCCAGCTGGAGCCGCCGCCGCGGGGCGCGCCGGGGATCTCGGCGAAGTCCATGCGGCCGCCCTGCACGGCACGGCGCTCGGCCGGTCCGACGAAGGGGATGCCGGCGGCGTTGAGAGCGCGGCGGCCTTCGTCCTGGGCGGCCTCGACGAGGCGTTCGGCGAGGTCCTCGTCGGCCGTCAGGTCCGACACCACCTCGAAGGCGTTGCCGAGGTTGTTCAGCAGCTTGCCGTACTTCCAGCGCATCACGTCGTCGACCACCGGGGCGTCGAAGCTGCTCTCCGCCAGGTCCTGGCCGATCTGCTTGACGCAGTCGTCGATGCCGTCGGGGAAGCGGCCGACGGTGAGGATGCCGGACCTCGGTGTGCAGTGCGCGGCGACGACGCCGGGTTCCAGGTGCTGCGACGGCAGCCAGACGCAGAGCCCGTAGACGTGCTGGAACAGGCGCAGCGCCGCGCGCTCGTTCTCCACGCCGTTCTGCGCGCAGACCACCGGGATCAGCTCCGAGGCGGAAGCGTTTGCGCCGGCCACCGGGACGCCGGCCCACTGCCGCAGCACGTCGGCGGTGTCCTGGGACTTGACGCAGAGCACGAGGACGTCGTCGGGGCGCAGCTCGCCGAGTTCGGCCGGGCCGGCGACGGCCGGGATCGCGAGCCGGTGTTCGCCGTCCGGGGTGAGCAGCCGCAGGCCGTCCCGCTTCAGCGTGTCCAGGTGAGCGCCGCGCGCGACCAGGACCACTTCGTGCCCGGCCTGGGCCAGCCGCCCGCCGATGCTGCCGCCGACCGCGCCGGCGCCGATGATGATGTAGCGCATTCTTCGGACTGTAGCGGGGATGGCCGCTGTGTGAAGAGCTCTCAAAGATCCGGAGAACGGCGATTTTGCGATCTTGTGTCCGGCTCATCTACTGACAAGAAAACCGATACGTGTTTGACTCCCGTTGTGAGCGATCCGACACCATCACCACTCAGTCCGGATCCATACGCGGACCGGCCGTGGTTGAAGTTCTACGCCGCCGGAGTGCCCACAGACGTGACGATCCCTTCGGTCCCTGTCAGCAGCCTGCTAGACGACGCGGCCGAGAACTTCGGCGGCCGGACCGCACTGGTTTTCTTCGGGCGCAAGACCACCTACCGGGAGCTGCTCCACGATGTGGACCGCTTAGCCGGGGCATTGCGGGCGATGGGGGTGGCCCGGGGCGACCGGGTGGCGCTGGTGCTGCCGAACTGCCCGGCCGCGGTCACCGCGTTCTTCGCCATCCTGCGCCTGGGCGCCATCGTGGTCGCGTGCAACCCCCTCTACACGGACTCCGAGCTGCGGCACCAGCTGACGGATTCGGGCGCCAAGGTCGCGATCGTCTTCGACGGCGCCTACGCCACGCTGGACGCGGCGCGGCCGGGCACCGCGCTGGAGCACGTCGTCTCGGTGTGTCTGGCCGATTTCCTGCCGGCGCTCAAGCGCAAGCTGCTGGACCTGCCGGTCGGCGCGGCGCGGGAGAAGCGGGAGCGGCTCATCACGCCGCTGCCGCCGGGGGCGCGCGCGATCCCGTATACGGAGCTGCTGGCCACCTCGCCCGGTCCGGTGGAGCAGGTGACGGTGGATCCGGCGCGCGACCTGGCGGTACTGCAGTACACCGGCGGCACCACCGGCCGGCCCAAGGGGGCGATGCTGACGCACCGCAATCTGGTCGCCAACGCGCACCAGGTGCGGGCCTGGGACCCGAACGCCCGGCCCGGCAAGGAGTCGGTGCTGTGCGTGCTGCCGCTGTTCCATGTCTATGGCCTGATGCTGTGCGTGGTCACCGGCGTGCTGCTGGCCGGGACGCTGGTGCTGCTGCCGACGTTCGATCCGGAGTTGGTGCTGGACGCGGTCAAGCACGAGCGGCCCACGGTGTTCCCCGGTGTGCCGCCGATCTACAGCAAGCTGCTGGAGCATCCCAAGATCGGCAAATACGATCTGCGCTCCATCCGCACCTGCATCTCCGGGGCGATGCGGCTGCCGATGGACACCATCGACGCCTTCCAGGCCGCGACCGGCGGCCGGCTGGTGGAGGGCTACGGCATGACCGAGTCCTCGCCGGTGACGCTGGCCAATCCGCTGAACGCCAACTCCCGCCCCGGCACCATCGGGCTGCCGTTCCCGAACACGCACGTGAAGATCGTGGACGAGTTCCGCCAGGACCGGGTGCTGCCGATCGGCGCGGCCGGCGAGCTGGTGGTGTTCGGGCCGCAGCTGTTCCAGGGCTACTGGAACCAGGAGGACGAGACGCGGGAGGCGCTGCGCAACGGGTGGCTCTACACCGGCGACATCGGGGTGATGTCCCCGGACGGGTTCGTGACGCTCATCGACCGCAAGCGGGACGTGGTGATCGCCTCGGGCTTCTCGATCTACCCCTCAGAGGTCGAGGACGTGCTGCGCGAGCACCCGGCGGTCTACGACGCGGCGGTGATCGGGGT
>JAEKKI010000087.1 GCA_019510485.1 Catenulisporales bacterium | reverse complement strand
CCCAGCCACGTGCTGCTCGCCATGGGCCTGTCGGGCGAGCTGGCGCGCGGGTCGCTGCGGTTCTCTCTGGGGCACACCTCGACCAAGGCCGATGTCGACGCCCTGGCCGAGGCGATAGGTCCAGTGGTGGCCCGGGCGCGGGCCGCCGGCCTGAGCTGACGGCGTCAGAGGGCGGATTGTGACAATTTGCGGAGTACGGAACCGCAGCCGGCCTCGAGAACGAGCGAAACGGCCTAGGAGCAAGCATGGCTAGAGCTAGACGGACGGCCTGCCGCATCCTGGTTGGCCGCAAAGGCCGTCCGGCGACGCCAGGCGCCGCTCATAGGCCGTTTCGCGCCGCGAATCGTCACAATCCGCCCTCTCGGGCCGCCACAACGGTTTTCCGCCAGCCCATTGACACCGCGCCGACCGGGACAGGACGCTGATTCCTCCGGGAAACTTTCGGCAACGCCCATGGGGGAATCATGCCTCGCAGTCATCCCGCCCGCGCCGCCGGCCGACGCGTGACCCGCCGTCTGTCCCTGCTCCTGGCCGCCGTCACCGCGCTCCCGCTCGCGTTCACCGCACTGGCCGCCGCACCCGCCGGCGCCGCCGCGGACCCGGGCCGGCAGTGGGTCCGGGATTCCATCGAGCAGCAGCTGCGACGCAAGCCCGGCGGCGTGGTCGACGGCGACTCGATCCACTACACCCAGGAAGACGTCACCCTCACCTACAAGCCGGCGACGGCTCCCGGTGGCGTTGTGCCGGCCGACTATGGCGGATGCGGCAACGGCTACGTGTGCCTGTACACGACCTCGTACCCCACCGCTGCCGGCGTGCGCCTGAGCACCGGCTCGCTGTGGTGCCCGTGGGAGCACGCCAACGACCTGCTGGACCTGCGCAACTACGGTCTGGCCAACCAGATCCGCGCGGCCGACAGCGAGAACGGCTGGTGGTCCGAGGGCGTCTGGTCCCGGCTGGGCGTGCGCGGCGAGCAGTGGAAGATGGGCCCGTACGGCTTCCTGTCCAACCTCAGCACCACCAACATCACGTACCTGAACGTCTGCATCAACGAGAACGACCTCGAATACTGACGCTCCCGCGGCGCGCTGTGTCGTTTCCGCGCTGTGCCGATTTCTATGCCGTGCCGATTTCCATCAAGTGGCCGCCACGTCCGCGAGCGGCACCCCCGGATCCCTGAGCCGGGCCACATCGATCTCGGCCCGGCCGAGGATCAGGGCGCGTACTTCGTCGATGACGTCCCACACGTTGACGTTCATCCCGGCCAGCACCCGCCGGTCCTTGGTCAGCCAGAACGCCACATACGCCCCGGAATCCGGGTCCCCGCGGAAGACGACCTGGTCGTACCCGCTGCTCGGCAGGTACCCGACGAACTCCATCCCGAGGTCGTACTGGTCGCTGAAGAAGTACGGCAGCCGGTCGTATTCCAGGTCTGAGACGCCCATCATCGCCGCCGCCGCCACCTTCGGCTGGTTCAGCGCGTTCCCGGTGTTCGGCGCGATGCCCACCGCCACCAGGAAGTGATCGGCCTCGATCTCGGTGCCGTCCGCCAACCGGACCCGGCTCGCCGTCTCGACGCCGTCCACTTCCTGCAAGGTGAACGAGTCCACGCCGACGCCCAGGCGCAGGTCCACGCCGTGCTGCCGGTGCAGGTCGGCGAAGTGCGCGCCGGCCTCCGGACCCAGCGCCCGCACCAGCGGCTGCTCGGCCGCCTCCAGGACGACCACCTCGACGTCCTGCGCCCGGGCCGCCGCCGCGACCTCCAGCCCGATCCACCCGGCGCCGATGATCACCAGACGGGAACCGGGAATCAGCTGCGACTTGGTCCGCTCGCTGTCCTCCAGCGTGCGGAAGTACGCCAGGTTCGGCGCGTCCCCGCCGGGCACCGGGAGCCGCTTCGGGCTCGACCCGGTGGCCAGCAGCAGCTTGCCGTACGGGACTTCCCCGCCGTCGTCCAGGCGCACCACGTGGCGGTCCCGGTCCAGCGCCACCGCCGTGCGGCCCAGGCGCAACCCGACCCGGTTCTCCACGTACCACGAGCCGGATTCGTGGACGAAGACCTTGTCGCGGCCCTCCTTGCCGAGCAGATAGCCCTTGGACAGCGGTGGCCGCTCGTAGGGCAGGGCCGGCTCGCTGCCGATCAGCTCGATCGGGCCGTTCCAGCCGTCCTCCCGCAGCGCCTGCGCCGTCTTGGCGCCCGCGAGGCTCGCTCCGACGATGACCATGCCGCCCGCGGTCTCAGTGCTGTCAGCGCTCATGGCGTCCTCCGCTCCCGGTAGCCGTCCTGGCTGTCTCGCCCGATATGACGTACTTCACAGTCAACCATTGCACGTACCCTTAAGACATGCGTGTCTTGGCGGCGATGTCCGGTGGTGTCGATTCGGCGGTGGCCGCCGCCCGGATCCGGGACGCGGGTCACGACGTGACCGGCGTCCATCTCGCGCTGTCCCGCAACCGCCAAGCGCTGCGCGACGGCGCCCGCGGCTGCTGCACCATCGAGGACTCGCACGACGCCCGCCGCGCCGCCGACATGCTCGGCATCCCCTTCTACATCTGGGACATGTCCGACCGCTTCCACGAGGACGTGATCGACGACTTCGTGGCCGAGTACCGGGCCGGCCGCACTCCGAACCCGTGCCTGCGCTGCAACGAGAAGATCAAGTTCGCCGCGGTGCTGGACAAGGCCCGGGCCCTGGGCTTCGACGCGGTGGCCACCGGCCACTACGCGCGCCTGCTCGACGGCCCGCACGGCCCCGAGCTGCACCGCGCCGCCGACCCGGCCAAGGACCAGTCCTATGTCCTCGGCGTCCTGGACACCGACCAGCTGGCGCATTCGCTGTTCCCGCTCGGCGACGACACCAAGACCGCGGTGCGCGCCGAGGCCGCCGATCGCGGCCTGTACGTCGCGAAGAAGCCGGACAGCCACGACGTGTGCTTCATCCCGGACGGCGACACGAAGGCCTATCTGGCCAAGACCCTGGGCACCAGCTCCGGGCCGATCGTCGACAGCGCCGGCCGCCGGGTCGGCGAGCACGACGGCGCCTGGGGCTACACCATCGGCCAGCGCCGCGGCCTGCGGATCGGCGACCCGGCGGGCGACGGCCGCCCGCGCTACGTCCTGGACATCTCGCCGGTCACCAACACCGTGACCGTCGGCACCGCCGAGGAGCTGGACGTCACCGGGCTGACCGGGATCAAGCTGCGCTGGTGCGGTCCGGAATTCACCGGACGCGTCGCCTGCCACGCGCAGCTGCGGGCACACGGTGAACCGGTGCCGGCGACCGCCGAGCGCACCGGCGCGGACACCATCGAAGTGGTGCTGCACGAGGCGGTCCGCGGTCTGGCGCCGGGACAGGCGGCGGTGCTGTACGACGGGACGCGGGTCATCGGCTCGGCGACGGTCGCGGGCACGTCGCGATGACCGCCGCCTCGAACTGTGGCCCGTTTCACCGTGTGTTCGTCAACCGACTGGCCATCATGTGCGTCAGTTAGGGTCGTAGGCGCTAACCACCCGATCCGAAAGAACTGGGGAGGGACCTCATGGGTTCTCGACGCGTGCTGTTGGCGATCGCCGCGATCGCCACGTCGCTCGCCGTGGTCACCGCGGGCTGCTCCGGCGGCGGCTCGAAGCCGAAGCCGACGGCGAACGGGTCCTCGGGGCCGGCGGCTGCCGCCGACAACGGGCCGACGCCGCAGTCGGTGGCCGCGGCGTTCCTGGCGGCGTGGCAGGCCGGCGACTTCACGAAGGCGGCGTCGTTCACCGACATCCCGGACAAGGCCGCGCCGCGGCTCAAGGCCGTGATGACGTCGCTGGCGCCCAAGAGCATCGAGCTGAAGCTGGGCTCGCAGGTCAACGCGCCGTCCCCGCAGGCGAAATCCTCCTCGGCCTCCGGCTCGGCCGCGTCCGGCTCCGCCGCCGGCGCCACCCCGGCCGCCCCGAGCACGCCGGCGACCCCGAACCCGCTGGACAGCGCGGTGCACTTCGACTTCAGCGTCACCGACACCTTCGACGGCGACCTGAAGTGGCAGTACACCTCGGTCATGGCGGTGCTGCCGGCCGGCGGGAACACCCCGCCGCTGGTGCACTTCTCCTCGGCGGTGATCAACCCGCAGCTGAGCGCGGCGGCGAACCTGAAGGCGGTGCCGCCCTCGGTCCCGGTCGCCGACCGCTACGGCGTGCTGCTGACCGCGCAGGCGCATCCGAGCCTGGCCAGCATCCTGGCCAAGCTGGCGATCGCCAAGCAGCAGAACAACGGCACCGCGGCCTCGCTGCAGATCGAGTTCGTGGACAACAACACCGGCAACCAGATACCGGGCAGCAACCCGATCCAGCTCGGCCAGGCCAACGCCACCGGCGGGCTGCAGCTGGCGTCGTCCCTCGACGACAAGATCCAGACCGAGGCCGAGAAGGCGCTGGCGCCCTTTCCCAACTCCGGCATGGTGGTGATCAAGCCGTCCACCGGCGAGGTCCTGGCCATCGCCTCCAACGCCAAGGACAACCCGAAGCTGGCCACCATGGCCACCCGGGCGCCGGGCTCGACGTTCAAGACCGTCACCTCCACCGCGCTGCTGATCAGCGGGATGAAGCTGAGCGATCCGGCGGACTGCACCAAGAACGTCCAGGTGGGCTCGCAGCTGTACCACAACGACGAGGGCCTGGCGAACGGCTTCCCCGGCGCCACGCTGCTCACCGCGTACGAGATGTCGTGCAACACCTCGTTCGTCAACGCGGCCCTGAGCCACAACCTCCCCCTGGACACCCTGAGCAAGACAGCCCACGACTACTACGGCATGAACCAGCCCTGGGACATGGGCACCGGCCTGGCCACCTACGGCACCCCCGGCCAGCAGCAGGTCCCGGCGGCCGACGGCCGCGACCTGTTCGCCGCCGAGACGTTCGGCCAGGGCCGGATCACCATGTCGCCGCTGACGATGGCCTCGATCGCGGCCACCGTGGCCACCGGCCAGTTCCACCAGCCGATCCTGATCCCCGGCTTCCAGGGCCCGGCCAAGAGCCAGCCGCTGCCCCCGAACGTCAAGAACGACCTGCAGGCCATGATGCGCGGCGTCGTCACCAGCGGCACCGCCACGGCGCTGCAGAACATCTCGCCGTCGCTGGGTGCCAAGACCGGTTCGGCCGAGCCGAACAACCACGACAGGACCGACTCCTGGATGATCGCCATGGACCCCGACCACGACCTCGCGGTCGCCGCCCTGGCCCTGAACGCCGGGTTCGGCAACTCGGCGGCCGGGCCGGCGATCGCCGCGATGATGAAGGGCGCCGGCCTCAGCTGAGTGACGTCGCCGGCGGTCGGTCCCGCGGCTGACCGCCGGCGTGCCTCACCGCTTCAGAGGGCGGATTGTGGCAATCCGCCCTCTCAGCTGTCGAACCGTACGAACAACTCGCGCCCGTCGGCGCACGCCAACAGCGCCAGCAGCGACAGCGACCGGATCAGCTGCCCGCACCGATACGCGTCCCATCCGCCGTCGGCCGCGCCGTCGGCCGCCGCCCAGCGCTCGGCCAGGGCATCGACGTCGTGATCGCTCAAGTGCGCCAGCCGGGATCCCAGTGCCGGACGCACCGGCAGCAGGACAGTCCCGCCGTCGTCAGGCCCCTCATGGGCCGGCGTCAGCACCGCCTCGCGAACCTCGGCGGGATCATTGCGGGTGACCAGCAGATCCAGGTCGATCAGCTGAGCCGGGTCCAGATCCCCCGCCGCGACCGTGTCCAACACGGCCAGCATGGCCGTCGAGTCCGCGTGGGTGGCGGCCACCATCGCCAGTTCGTCAGGGCGCGCGGCGAAGAACACGGTCGGCACGGGCGGGCTCCAGTAGCGGCGTTGAACAGGGGTTGTGCTGGTCACAATATCGGCGGTCGGCCCCGGTGGCTCGCGCATTCACCACCCCACCGGGTGATGTCGATCCGTGCGGTTCGTTAGGGTCGGAGCCATGCAGCGAACCCCGCGCGCCACCGGCATCGGCTCCCTCCCCGGCACCGACGTCGGCGCGGCGCACCGCCTGGTCTTCGACGAACTCCCCGACCTCCCCTTCCTGCCGGAGCTGCCGGCCCGGGGCGTCGGCGCCGACATGGCCGGCCGCGGCACCGCGCTGCTCGTCGACTTCTACGCCGAGGTCCAGCCCAGCGGCTGGCGGCTGGCCGACCGGCCCGGCCGCGACGCCCGCCGCGCCGCGGCGTTCCTCCGTCAGGATCTGGACTCCCTGGAGGAGAACGCCCAGGACTTCACCGGCACCCTCAAGGTCCAGGCCGTCGGCCCCTGGACCCTGGCCGCCACCCTGGAACTGCGGCACGGCGACCGCATGCTCTCCGACCTCGGCGCCGTCCGCGAACTCGCCGAGTCCCTGACCGAGGGCCTCAAGCTCCACCTCGCCGAGATCCGGAAGCGGGCGCCGCGCGCCGGGCAGGTACTGCTCCAACTCGACGAGCCGGCCCTGCCCGGCGCCCTGTCGGGCACGGTCCCCACCGCCAGCGGCTTCGGCCGGCTGCGCGCGGTCGACGAGCCGGTGGCCCGGGAGCTGCTGGCCAAAGTGATCCAGGCCGTGCACGCCACCGCCACCGACGCCGCCGCCGCTCCGGTAGCCGTCCACTGCTGCGCCTCCGACGTCCCCATCGACCTCCTCCGCACGGCCGGCGCCGACTACGTCTCCTTCGACGCGACCGCCGCGGGCGCCGCCCTGGACACCGAATCCCCGCGCGACGAACACCTCGGCGAGGCGATCGAGTCCGGCACCGGGCTCATGCTCGGCGTCGTCCCGGCCCTGGAACCGCCTCGCGCGCCCGGTGTCAACCAGCTCCTGGACAAGGTCCTGTCCCTGACCCGCCTCGGCTTCTCCCCGAAGCAGCTGGCCGAGGCGATCACCATCACCCCGACCTGCGGCCTGGCCGGCGCCACCCCGCCCTGGGCCCGCCAGGCCCTGGTCCTGGCCCGCCGCACCGCCGACGCGCTGGCCGACAAAGCTTCCTGAACTGCGGGACTGTCAGTGCCGGGCGCTAGATTTACCTTGTCAGAAGGCTCCCGACCAGCGAGGTGACGCGTTGTCCGGCAAGGATGAGACCAGCGAGACCGCCATCGCGACCCCGGACGACAAGGCTCCGGCGGCCCAGCAGCACGCTGCCCTGGCCGAGGAGATCGAGGACGCCCGCTACCGCTACTACGTCCTGGACGCGCCGACGATCAGCGACGCCGAGTTCGACGTGAAACTGCGGCAGCTGGAAGCCCTGGAGAACGAGTATCCCGAGCTGCGCACCCCGGACTCCCCGACCCAGAAGGTCGCCGGCAACTACGAGACCGAGTTCACCTCGGTCCCGCACCTGGAGCGCATGCTCTCGCTGGACAACGCCTTCACCCTCGACGAGCTCAAGGCCTGGGCCGACCGCGTGGAGAAGGACCTCGGCAAGCTCCCGCCGCTGCTGTGCGAGCTGAAGGTCGACGGGCTGGCCATCAACCTGCTCTATCAGAAGGGCAAACTGGTCCGGGCCCTGACCCGCGGCGACGGCCGCACCGGCGAGGACATCACCCCGAACGCCCGCACCATCGCGTCCATCCCGCACACCCTGGCCGGCACCGAGGAGTTCCCGGTCCCCGAACTCGTCGAGGTCCGCGGCGAGGTCTACTTCGCGACCGGCGCCTTCGACGAGTGGAACGAGAAGATCCTCGCCGAGACCGGCCGCTCCTACGCCAACCCGCGCAACGCCGCCGCCGGCTCGCTGCGCCAGAAGGACCCGAAGGTCACCGCCCGGCGGCCGCTGTCGATGGTGGTGCACGGCATCGGCAAGCGCGAGGACGGCTTGACGCTGAAGTCGCAGTCGCAGATGTACGCGGCGCTGAAGGCCTGGGGCCTGCCCACCTCCGACCGGGTCAAGGTCGTCAAGACCCTGAAGGACGTCGAGAAGTACATCGACTACTACGGCAAGCACCGCCACGACGTCGAGCACGAGATCGACGGAGTGGTGGTGAAGATCGACGACTTCGGCACCCAGGGCCGCCTGGGCTCCACCTCCCGGGCGCCGCGCTGGGCCATCGCCTTCAAGTACCCGCCGGAGGAGGTCACCACCAAACTGCTGGACATCCGGGTGCAGGTCGGCCGCACCGGCCGGGTGACGCCGTACGCGGTGATGGAGCCGGTCACCGTCGCCGGCTCCACGGTCGAGTTCGCCACCCTCCACAACCAGGAGATCGTGGTCAAGAAGGGCCTGAAGATCGGCGACACCGTCGTGCTGCGCAAGGCCGGCGACGTGATCCCGGAGATCGTCAGCGCGGTCCAGGACCTGCGCGACGGCTCCGAGCGCGACTTCGTGATGCCCGAGAACTGCCCCGACTGCGGTACCGGGCTCGCCCCGCAGAAGGAGGGCGACATCGACCTGCGCTGCCCGAACTCCAAGGACTGCCTGGGGCAGATCCGCGAGCGCATCAACTTCATGGGCGGCCGCAACGCGCTGGACATCGAGGCCCTGGGCTACGAGGCGGCGGTGGCGCTGACCCAGCCGGACGCCGGCACCGCCCCGGTCCACGACGAGGGCGACCTGCTGAGCCTGAAGGTGGCGGATCTCGCCGAGCTCAAGATGCGCCAGGCCAAGCGCGGCGCCGACGCCCAGCCCGGCGAGACCGAGCTGGTGCCGTACTTCTACACCAAGGGCACGCCGAAGAAGCCCAGCGTGCCGACCGCCACCACCGAGCTGCTCATGCAGCAGCTGGAACTGGTCAAGACCGACCGGCCGCTGTGGCGCTTCCTGGTCTCGCTGTCGATCCGGCACGTCGGCCCGACCGCGGCCCGGGTGCTGGCCCGGGAGTTCCCGTCCTTCGACGCGCTGGCGCAGGCCTCCGAGGAGGAGCTCAAGGCCGCCGAGGGCATCGGCCCGACCATCGCCACCGCGATCGTCGAGTGGTTCGCCGTGGACTGGCACCGGGAGATCATCGGCAAGTGGCAGGCCGCCGGCGTGGTGCCGGTCGTGGAATCCCTGCCGGAGGGGCCGAGGCCCCTTGAGGGCTTGAGTGTGGTCGTAACGGGCACATTGGCCGCATTCACCCGGGACGGCGCCGCCGAGGAACTCACCCGGCGCGGGGCCAAAGTCAGCGGCTCGGTGTCGAAGAAGACCTCCTTCGTGGTCGTCGGTGAGAATCCCGGCACCAAGTACGACAAGGCCTTGACTCTCGGGGTCAAGGTCCTGGACGAGGCCGGATTCAAGGTCTTGCTGGAATCCGGACCGGACGCCGCTGCCGCTACAGTGGCGGAAGCAGGGGCCTGACACCGCTGGTCGGGTGAGGCGTCCGGCGCCAGGCGAAACCTTTACGGTCCGTCTCTGGTCGGCGACGTTCTGATACGGCAATATTGCTGCGTCAGCCTGCTCGCTCCACGCGTGCACCGACGAAACCGGTACAGGAGGGTCCGCTCCATGCACCGACCGTTCGAGCCGGACTACGGCCCGAAGGCCGATCCCGGACGCCTGTACGCCTTCGTCGCAGTCGTCAGCGCGGCCGGGATCACGATCCTGGCCGCGCTGTTGGCCCTGAACTGGCGTGGTTCTGGACCGACCAGCCAGTCGCTGCCGGCCTTGTTGATGACCACGTGTCTGGTCTTCCTCGGCGAGCTGCGGCCCCTGATGCGCCTGCAGCACACCAACCGCGAGGCCGCCACCACGACGGTGTTCACCATCGCGCTGCTGATGCTGGCCGGCTGGCCGCTGGCGGCGATGGTGCAGGCCGCGGCCTCGGTGGTGGGCGGCGCGGCCGGCCGCAAGACCTGGTGGCGCACGCTGTTCAACGTCTCGCAGTTCACGTTGTCGCTCGGCGCGGCGAGCTTGGTGTTGCGCCTGTTCGACATAGCTCCGACTCCGGGCCGGACCTGGGCCCCGAGCGTGACGTACCTGGCGGCGATCCTGCTGGCCGGTGTCGCCTACTTCGCCGTCAACCTGTTCCTGGTGTGGCAGGCCGTGGCGTTGTGGACCGGCGTCTCGCTGCGCGGCATCGCGATGCGGGAGTGGAAGGTCGAGGCGCAGGTCATCGGCGC
>JAEKKI010000086.1 GCA_019510485.1 Catenulisporales bacterium | reverse complement strand
CATCGCATCGCATCGCATCGCATCGCATCGCATCGCATCGCGTCGAGCCCGCATCGCATCGCACGCACGGGCAGCGCGCGCCAGGCCGCAGATCGCGTCGCGTAGCATCGCGTCGCGCCTGCCTCGCTCGCCGTCCGTGCGCGCGTCGAGTCGAGCCCGCATCGCATCGCACCCGAATCGCTGACCGCATCACACCGAGCGCGCAATCAAGCGTCCGCGATAGCCGCCACGATCGACACCGAAGCCGCCCGCCGCCCCGGCAGCGCCGCTGCCAGCAGGCCGGCGACCGAGGCCACCACCACGTATTCGACCAGCGTCATGATCGGCACCGACAACACCGCGCTGCCCTCGACGTTGCCGATCAGCTCCTCCAGCGCCCATGCAACGCCGACGCCGAGCGTCACCCCCATCAGGGCGCCGACCGCCGACATCAGGACGGCCTCGACCGACAGCATGCGGCGCATCTGGCCGCGGGACAGGCCGAGTGCGCGCAGCAGTGCCGATTCGCGCGTGCGTTCCACCACCGACAGCGACAGGGTGTTGGCGATGCCCAGGACCGCGATCACCACCGCCAGGCCGAGCATCGCCGTGAACAGAGACAGTGTCGCGTCCGCCGAGCCGGCCAGTGAGTCCTTCTTCTCCGCCAGGCTGCCGGTGTGCAGGAACGAGTATTGCGACACCACCGAGTCCACCGCCGTGCGCGAGTCCACCGTGCTCACGCCCGAGGCGGACAGGATCCGGATCTGGGTGTCGCCGTCGGGCTTGAACGCCGCCAGGAACTGCTCGCGCGGCATGAGCATGTCGAACCAGTCGATGCCGTTGCCGGTGTACACCTGGTAGATCAATGCCACGCGGGCCCTGGCCGGGCCGGACGGTGTGTCGACCGTGATCGGGTCGCCGAGCTTCACGTGTTTGGTGTCGGCCGTCTCATTCGACAGCGCGACGGTGCCCGGGCCGAATTCGGCCAGCGAGCCGGACTTCACCACCGGTTTGAACAGCGTGCCGTAGGCCGAGGACTCCACCGCGCCGAGGTCGATCGGCGTTCCCGCCAGCGTCGCCCTGGTGCCGTCCACCGCGGCCACGTGTGCCAGTTGTGGCTTGCCGCGCAGTTGGTCGGCGATCTGGAACGGGACCGTCTGGCCGTCCGGCGGGTCCACGGAGTAGTCGTACGGATTGTGCTCCTCGATCCACTGCGACTGCGTCACGTGGACCGAGTCCTGCGTCACCGTGAACAGTGACATCAGCGTCAAGCCGATGGTCAACGCCGCGGTGGTGGCCGCGACCCGGCCGGGGTTGCGGCGGGCGTTGGAGCCGGCGAGCCTGGTCGGCGTGCCGAAGAACCGGCCCGGGAGCCAGCCCAGGGCCCAGATCATCGGTCCGACGATCAACGGGCCGGCCACCATCAGCGCCACGAAGACCAGCCCGCCGCCGATGCCGATCACCTGCACCCCGCTGATCAGCTCGCGGCGTCCGGTGCCCAGCACCGCGAGCACGATCCCGGTGACGCCGAGCACGGCCGCGACCACGATCCGGGCCCGGCCGATGCGGCCGTGCGTGGTCTTCACCTCCTGCTGGGTCCGCAGCGCCTCCACCGGCGGCACGTTCGTCGCGGCCCGGGCCGGCAGCAGAGCCGAGATGACGGTGACCACGAACCCGACGGCCATGCCCAGCAGCACCACGCCGCCGGACACCACGATCCCGCCCGGCGGCAGCTTGGTCGTGGTCAGCGCCCCGACCAGGGCGTGCAGCGCGCGCGCCACGCCGATCCCGGCGACCACGCCGAGTGCCGAGCCGAGCAGCCCGACCAGCGCCGCCTCGGCCACCGTCGCGGCGAAGATCTGGCCTCGATGCGCGCCGATGCAGCGCAGTAGAGCCACCTGCCGGATCCGCTGCGCCACCAGGATGGTGAAGGTGTTGTAGATGACGAACGCCGCGACCAGCAGCGCCACCGCGCCGAAGACCTCCAGGATCTGCGTGACGTGCCCGGCGGCCGGCGCGCGGTGCTCCAGCACCGCCTTCGTGTACTGCGTGCCGGTGAGAACCGTGAACTCCGGCGCGCTGCCCAGGGTCGCGCTCACCTCGGAGGCCAGGTGCTGCTGCGAGGCGCCGCCGCGGGCGTGCAGGTTGATCTGGTCGTAGGCGGCCTTGCCGGTGACGTCCAGCGCCACCGGCGGCAGCAACCCGACCAGGGTCCAGCCGTTCGCGCGGTTGTCGACGCCGTATTCGGCGATGCCGGCGAGCCGGAACGTGCGCACCGTCAGAGCGTGATCGACCACGCTGATCGGCTGCCCGACTCGCAGTTTGTGCTCGGCCGCGGTGTCCTTGTCGACGACCGCGTCGCCGGGCCCGGTCGGACCGGTGCCGGACACGATCGTCCCGGGGAACAGCGCCGGGTCGGCCGGGAAGGCGACGGCGTTGCCGGTCCTGCCGTCGGTGCGCATCGCCTGGCCGTTGCTGTCCAACAGCGGCGCCGAGCCCTTGACCTGGCCCGCGACCACGGCGTCGGCGCCGAGGCCGGCCTGGATCCGGTCGGCCACCGCCGGGGTCAGGGCGCTCGGCGGCGTCGGCGGCGGGGTGGTGTTGGCGTAGACGGCCAAGCCGGTCTGCTGCACGGCGACGTCGACGTTCTGCGCGGCGCGCGCGTAGCCGTAGTTGAAGGCCCGGTCGATGGAGCCGGTCAGCAGGAACGTCCCGGTGACGAAGGCGATGCCCAGCACGATGGACAGGCAGGTCAAGGCCAGGCGCACCGCGTCGGCGCGCAGCCCGGCCAGCACTACCTTCGGCATCGGCACACCCTCCGTGGTTGATTTGGGCTCGTTTGCTCTCTGACATTGACACGAGAGTGGGCGCGAGATCGGTTGTCGCCGACGCGCTCAGGCAGCGCATGTCGGATCATCGTAACTATCCCGGCCCCGGCTATGCGGCCTCCGTCACCAAAGCGGCAGGGAGTGCGTCACACAGGATTCTCGGCGGCTGCGTTCCCCGAGCCGGCGTCGCAGGGCCGGTTGGCGGCGTCCTTCACTCTTTTGGCATAGTCGAGCGCCATGGCAGAGCATGAGTATGACGAGTGGGGCGAATCCCCCGGCAGGTTCCCGCCGCACGAGACGGTGGAGATCGACCCGCACGACATCGGCCCGGTGCACACCGTCTACGCGCCCCGGCACGACGGCCTCCCGGACCCCGGCGAGATCGTGTGGACCTGGGTGCCCTACGAGGAGCACGACGGCCGCGGCAAGGACCGGCCGGTGCTGCTGGTGGCGCGGGGCAGGCACACCGGGATGCTGCTGGGAATCAAGCTGACCAGCAAGTGGCACGCCGACGCCGAGAACTGGGTCAGCATCGGCACCGGGGGCTGGGACCGCGACGCCCGCGAGTCCTGGGCGGTGATCGACCGCGTGGTGCGCGTGCACCCGGAGGGGATCCGGCGCGAGGGGCACGAGTTGGACCGCGGGGACTACGACAACGTCATCGCGCATCTGCACAAGCGGTACGGCTGGACCGGCGAAGGATTCTGACCCGGTTGTCCAGACAGGGTGGCGCCCCCGAGTGCGGGCTCGGGGGCGCCGTTTCACACACTGCGATCCAAGGCGGGGATCAGTACGGGGATCAGTACCCGTACCAGCACGAGCCGCCACAGCGGGCCGCGACCACGGAGTCAAGCGAGCCGTAACGCACAGCGGCGTAACGAACGCCGGCGATGATGTTGTCCACCGGGTTGTAGATGTTGGTGTGGCCCGCCAACGCATAGGCGTTGAACGTCGGGGCGATCGTCTGCATCAGGCCGATCGACGGGTGGCCGGCAGCGGCGTTGGAGTCCCAGCCGTTGGTGGCACGGGGGTTACCCGCCGACTCGTGCATCACCGTCTGATAGATCGCGTTGTAGGAGACGTAGTAGCCGTGGGCGTTCAGGATCGAGATGGCCTGCTTGATCCAGCCGTCCAGGTTGTTGGCATAGGCGCCCGAACTCTGGGTGGTGGTCTGCGCTGCCGTTGCGGACCGGGCCGTCGCCGAGGGCTTCGCCGTCGTCGAGGGCTTCGTCGGGTGTTGGCTGGGGGCCTTCACCGGCGCCTGCGGCACATGTGCCTGCTGCATATGCGGCTGCGGCACATGCGACTGCTGCACATGCGACTGGATGACCGGCTGGTTCGAGGCCGCGGCCGGAGCCTGCCCGTTCGGCAGTGTCAGCACCCAGCCGATCAGGATCAGGTTCGGGTCCTGCAGGCTGCGGCCGCCGGCCTGGGCCTTGCCGGCGTTGAGCTTGAAGATCTCCGGATAGCGGTCGCCATTGCCGAGAGTGGCCTGGGCTATGCCGGACAGAGTGTCGCCGGGATGGACCCTGTAGGTCGCCTGCTGCGGGGTGGCGGGCTTCGGCGCGGCGGCCGGAGCAGCAGCCGGAGCAGCAGCCGGAGCCGCAGCCGCAGCAGCCTGCGGCGCCTGAGCGGCCGCCTCCGCGACCGCGGCGGCGATCGCCGAATCCGGAGCCGCGACCAGAGCCGGAGCGCTCGCCGGAGCCGCCTTCGGCGCCGAGGCGGGGGACGGGCTCAGCGCCGAGGCGACCGTGGGGACGGCGACCGCGCCGAGAGCGGCGGCGGTAAGGGTCAGGCCGCGAGACCGGCGGCCGAACGCCAGGGGTATGCGCATGTGTGCGTGTTCTTCCTCTTTGACCGCTTACCGGGTTAGCTGACGGGTTCGAGCAAAAGAGGCTGCTCTACCACTCGGAAGCGGATTCACCCCATTGGGACGTGGGTCCCCGGTTCCCGTCCGGCGTTTCGCACGCTTTGGGGATTCAGCGGGCGCCGGTGACCCGATTGTTCGGGTCTGGAGCCGACGCGACTGATCTGTGACCGTAGCGCCCGAACCTGGGGAAATGCACGCTGATCAGATCACGAATAGATAACAACGCGGTGCGTAGCTGCGCCTTCTATATCCAGTAATTGATTTATGAGGGAACTGAGTGGGGTGAACCGGACATACGGGCTGATGTCGCGCTTCAGGGACGCTCTGTGAACGAGCCTGTACCCCGGACTCGCCAGAAGGCGGCGTGCGGGAGGACACTTCGATGCGTGAAGGAAGCACCAGCGATACTCGGCCGCCAGCAGACGCTGGAGAAGTGCATGGCGGCACTGGCCGCCGGCGGAGGCGTCCTGGTGACCGGTCCGTCCGGCATCGGCAAGTCCGCGCTGCTGGACGCGATCGGCTCGGCGTGCGCGGACGCCGGGCAACTGGTACTGCGCAGCGCGTCATCGGCCGCCGAATCATGGCTGCCCTACCTGGGCCTGTACGACCTGTTCTCCGACGCCGTCGCCACCCGCCCCGAAGTGGTCCCCTACCATCTGCGGCCGGCGTTCGACGGCGTACTGCTGCGCTCGGCCCTGGACGGCGCGGCCACCGACCAACTCGCGATCCGGGTCGCGGTGGTGGAGGCGCTGCGCGCGCTGTCCGCCGAGCGGCCGGTGCTGCTGATCCTGGACGACGTGAACTGCCTGGACTCGGCCACCGCCGAGGTACTCGCCTTCGCGGTCCGGCGCCGGCAGGGCACCCGCGTCCGGGTGCTGGCCGCCGAGCGCCTGTCCGAAGGGCAGGAGCCGACCTGGTGGGGCCTGCTGCCGGAGGGCGCGGTCGAGGTGACGCTCAGCAATCTGCCAGGGCCGGTGGTCTCCGAACTGCTGCGCACCCGGCTGGGACTGCGGCCCACCGACAAGCTGTCGCAGCGAATACGCGACGCCAGCGGCGGGAACCCCTTCTACGCCTTGGAGCTGGGCCGCTCCGCCCTCCGCTCGGGAACGGTGGTCCAGCCCGACGATCCGCTGCTGGTGCCCGAGCGGCTGCGGGGGCTGCTGGCGGACCGACTGCATGCGCTGCCCAAGGCCGCGCGCGAAGCGCTGCTGGTGATCGCCACGGCCGCCCGACCCCCGCGCGAGTTGCTGGCCGGGCACGAATGGGGCCTGTCGCAAGCACTGGCCTCGGGAATCATCGTCAGCGGCCGCGATCTGGAACCGCGCTTCGCACACCCGCTGATGCGCGAGATCGTATACGCGGACGCTGACATCGAAGCCCGGCGCGCCTGCCACGCGAAGCTCGCGCAGGCCCACGACGACCCGCTGGAGCGCGCGCGGCACCACGCGCTGGCGACGCCGGAGTCCACCGAGGAACTGGCCGCGGAGCTGGAGGAGGCCGCGCGGATCGCGGTGCACCGCGGGGCGCCGGGGACGGCCGCGGAGCTGTTCCGGATGGCCGCGGAGCGGACGCCCGCCGAGGCCGCCGCCGCCCCGTTGACGGCCGCCGCCGCATTCGACGCCGCCGCGACCAAGGCTCCATCCGACACACCGGCCCCGGTCCTGGCCGCTCGCCGTCTTCTGGAATCCGCACGCGCCGCTTTCGACGCCGGCCTGCCCCGCCAAGCCCGCGAAGCCGCCCAAGCCGCGGCGGCCGGCCCCGATCCGGCCTCCCGCGTCGGCGCACGCCTGCTGCTGTGCGAACTCGACGACGACGTCTCCGCACAGGCCATGCTGCTGGAAGCGGCCGAGAGCGACGCCGACGGCCGCCCCGATCTTCAGGCCCGAGTGAGCCTGCAACGCGCCGAGCACGCCTACCGCTCCGGGAACATCGACGCGGCCTTCACCGCCCTGTCCCGCGCCGAGTCGTACGCGCTCGCCGCCGGGGACCGCAACCTGCGCGCCGAATCCATCGCGCTGCGCGTCCCGGGCGAGATCCAGGCCGACCCCGAACGCGCCATCGAGTCGCTGGAACAGGCCGAGGCGCTCGGCGCCGGCCGGGACCTGACGCTGCCCTCGATCGCCGTCCGCAAAGCCCTGATCATCTGGTTCCTGCGCCGCGGCGACGTCGGCGACGCCCTGGCCACCGCCTCGCGCCTGCGTGCCGACGTGGAACGCGCCGGCCGGCTTCGCGACCTCGGCGACGTGCTGCACCTGGTGGCCTCGGTCAACGAGCGCGCCGGCCTGTGCCGCCAGGCCCACGAGGCGGCGGCGCTGGGCAGCCGGCTGCGCGCCGAGACCGGCTCCTCCAGTGTCCAGGCCCTGATCCTGGCGGCCGCCGGCGAACTCAACGGCGGCACCGCCGAGGGCGCGGCCGCCGTGGCGCAACGCGCCGTCGAAGCCGGCACCGCCACCGGCGACGCTGAGTACACCGGCTACGCCCACGCCTTCCTCGGCCGCGCCGAACTCCTGCTGGACCGCCCCACCCAGGCCGCCCACCACCTCGCCCGCGGCAGAACCCTGATGCGCAACGTCGGCATGGTCGACCCCGCCACCTTCCTGGTGGACGCCGACCTGGCCGAATCCCTGGCCCGCTGCGGCTCCTTCGCCGCCGCCGACCGCATCCTCGACGAAGCCCAGGAGGCGGCCCGCCGGCTGGAACGCGACGTGGTCAAATTAGGCCTCACCCGCGCGCGCCTGCTGCGCCACGGCCTGGCCGCCGACGCCCGCGAAGCCGCCGACCGCCTGCGCGCGGCCCTGCCCACCGAACACGCCTACCCGCTGGAGATAGCCCGCGCGCAGGTGACCCTCGGAGAGCTGGAACGCCGCGCACGCCGCCGAGCCGCGGCGCGCGCGGCGTGGGAGTCGGCGGCGGAGGCGTACGCGGCGGCCGGCTGCGGACCGTGGCTGCGCTTTGTGCAGGCCCGTCTTGAGCGCCTGGACTCGCCGGCCGAACCGCTGAGCGCGACCGAACGGCAGATCGTGGAGCTGGTTCGTTCCGGCGCGACGAACCGGCAGATAGCCGCGGCGCTTCAGGTCTCGGTGAAGGCGGTGGAGGGGAACCTGACGCGGTTGTTCCGGCGCTTCGGCGTCAGCAGCCGTGCCGAGTTGGCCGGGGCGGAGCCCGCGCCGCGGGCCGAGCGGGTGTGAGGCTGTGCTTCGGGCTGTGCGGCGGGTCACGTCGGCGCGACCGGAATAGCGCGAGATAGTTCACAGTTGAACGACAGCGTGCGGGCCGTCCCCCCGGGCCCGCACGCTTGTCTTGTGAGCAGTTGGAACCAGCGAAGGAAGTGAGCCGCCGTGCGCGTCGAGATCTGGAGTGACGTCGCCTGCCCCTGGTGCTACATCGGGAAGGCCCGCTTCGAACAGGGGCTGGCCGGCTTCGAGCACAAGGGCCAGGTCGAGGTGGTGTACCGCTCCTTCGAGCTGGACCCGAGCCTGCCGAAGGGCACCGTCTCCGACGTGATCCCGATGCTCGCGAAGAAGTACGGCATGAGCCTGGAGCAGGCGCACGCCGCCGAGGCGCGCGTGGCCTCCAACGCGCACGACAGCGGCTTGGACTACATCCTGGGCGCCCACGACGTCGGCAACACGTTCGACATGCACCGCCTGATCCACTTCGCCGCTGAGAAGGGCAAGCAGAAGGAACTGGTCGGCGTCCTGTTCCATCACCACTTCGCCGACGAGCGCTCGCTGTTCGACGACGATCGCCTGGTCGAGCTCGCTGCCGAGGCCGGACTCGACGCCGCCGAGGTGCGTGCGGTGCTCGCCGACGAGACCGCTTACGCCGACGCGGTGCGTGCCGACGAAGCAGAGGCGGCGGCGCTGGGAGCGAACGGCGTGCCGTTCTTCGTCCTGGACCGCAAGTTCGGCGTCTCCGGCGGCCAGCCGGCCGAGGTGTTCACGCAGGCCTTGCAGGAAG
>JAEKKI010000161.1 GCA_019510485.1 Catenulisporales bacterium | reverse complement strand
CGCGTGCTGGCTGGTGATCAGGTGGGTGAGGACGGCGCGTTCCCACAGCATCTGGATCTTGGCCAGGTCGAGTTGCCAGAACGGGCTGCCCCACTCGGTGAGCGGATCGCCGCCCCACACGTCGTTGATCAGCACGTTGAGGCGTCCGTGATCGGCACGGATCCGTTCGATGACTGCGGTGACGTCCTCGGGGCGGGTGTGGTCGCAGCGGACTGCGATGCCGGTGCCGCCGGCCGCGGTGACCAGCTCGGCGGTGTCTTCGATCGTCTCCGAGCGGTTGAGGTCGGAGCGGGCGGTGCGGGTGGAGCGGACGGTGACGTAGACGGTGGCGCCGGCGGTACCGAGCTCGACGGCGATGCCGCGCCCTGCGCCTCGGGTGGCTCCGGCGACGAGCGCGACCTGTCCGGTGAGCGGTGCTGTCATGGGTGTCTCCTTCGCGAAGCGGGCGGGGTCAGAAGCCGAGCGGCTCGTCGATGAGGATCACGCGGATCCGGCCCTGTTCGGCGTCGCCGTGCAGGGTGAGGACCTTGTGGACGGTGCTGCCCATGCCGTAGGCCGAGCGGGCGCGGGCGTCCTCCAGCGGCAGGCTGTACTCGTGGACGCGTCGCATGGCCGTGTCGAGGTCGGGGACGATCTTCTGGGTGCCGATGACGAGCAGCACGTTCTGGGCACCGTAGGCCATCGAGGCCAGCTGGCTGCCGCTCGCGGAGGCGATGACGAGGTCTCCGTCCTGGGTGAGCGCATGGACGCTGCCGACCACCCACTGCGGGGCGGCGCCGAGGCGGCGCATCTCGCTCATCTGGCTAGCGGGGTCCATCGTCATCAGCTGTGGTCGGGTCGCGGTGTAGCGGCCGGATTCGTTGATCTCCTGGGACAGGCCGACCACGTCGGCGGTCACCGAAGACGCGGTGAACACCTCGGCGCCCTCGGGCAGCAGGTCCAGCGCCGCCTGCCATGCCGCAGCCGCGTTCGGCACGCGGCTGACGTGGTAGCCGCGGGCTTGCAACGCCGCGGCCGCGGCCACGACGGCAGCCTCGTCAGCAGGGGCGGCAAAGGCGGTGTTGGGAGTCACGGTCGTCATGGTCGTCTCCTCCGTGTGGTCGGAGCTACATAGTAAACGATTATTCGTTTACTATGTAGCCATGACGATGGGAAGACCGCGTACGGTGAGCGACGAGCAAGTCCTAGCGGGCGCCGCACGTGCGATCGCACGTGTGGGCCCCGCACGGTTGACGCTGGCCGAGGTGGGCCGTGAGGTCGGATTATCCGCGGCCACGCTGGTGCAGCGCTTCGGATCCAAACGCGGAGTCCTGCTGGCAGTGGCCCGTCACGGCGCCAAAGCCCTGCCCCTCCAGATGTCCGCCGCTCAGGACGCGAGTGCACCTGCTACGGCCTTGATCGACGTCCTCACCGGCATCGCCGGCACCATAAACAGCTCCGCGGAGTTCGCCAACCACCTGGCGTTCCTATTGCTGGACCTGTCCGACCCGCAGTTCCAGCAGATCAGCCACGACTACACCGCCGCGGTGGAAGCCGCCATCGCAGACGTCCTGACTGCCAGTCAAGCTGCCGGCGAACTCGCCCCAGGCGATCTCAGCCAACTGCCGCGGGCGATTCACGCCGCGTACAACGGGGCGCTCCTGACCTGGGGCATGGCCGGCGAGGGCAGCCCGGCCGAGCACGTCCGCAGCCAGCTGATACTGCTTCTCGGCCCGTACTTCGAACCTGTTCGCAGCGCCCAACCAAGGCCGTCATGACGAACACCACTGGGGACAACGCGCTGAGATGGCCGATAGGCGCCAAAAAGGCTCATGCCAGCGGCAGCATCGTCCGCAGCAGCCCCCGCTCGTCCGCCGCCCGCGCCGCCGTGATCCGCTCGGCCGGCACTTCGCCGTACAGCGTGCTGCGCTGCCGGGTCGGGCGGCCCAGCGGCGCGACGAGCTCCTCCAGCTCCGCGATCCCCTTCGCCGAGCCGTACTCCGAGCCCGCCATCCGCGAGATGGTCTCCTCCATCAGCGTGCCGCCCATGTCGTTCACACCGCCGGAGAGCATCGCCCGGGAGTTCTCCACGCCCAGCTTCACCCACGACGTCTGGATGTTGCGGATCCGGCCGTGCAGCATGATCCGAGCCATCGCGTGCACCGCGCGGTTGTCGCGCAGCGTCGGGCCGGGCCGCGCCAGGCCGGCCAGGTAGACCGGAGCGTTGGAGTGCACGAACGGCAGCGGGACGAACTCGGTGAAGCCTCCGGTCTCGTCCTGGATCGAGGCCAGCAGCCGGATGTGCGCGACCCAGTGCGCCGGGTTGTCGACGTGCCCGTACATCATCGTCGAAGTCGTCGGGATGCCGACCTCGTGCGCGGTCTTGACCACCTCGATCCACTGCGCCGCCGGCAGCTTGCCCTTGGTCAGCACCCAGCGCACGTCGTCGTCCAAGATCTCCGCGGCGGTCCCGGGCAGCGAGTCGACGCCGGCCTCCTTCGCCGCGATCAGGAACTCCCGCAACGACAGCCCGGTGCGGGCGACGCCGTTCTGCACCTCCATCGGCGAGTACGCGTGCAGGTGCAGTCCCGGCGCACGCCTCTTGATCTCGGCAGCCAGGTCGAAGTACGCGGTGCCGGGCAGGTCCGGGTGAATGCCGCCCTGCATACAGATCTCGGTCGCGCCGACCTCCCACGCCGCCGCCGCCCGGTCACCGACCTCGGAGACCGACAGCGTGTAAGCGTCGGCATCGGTGCGCCGCTGTGCGAAGGCGCAGAACCGGCAGCCGGTATAACAGACGTTGGTGAAGTTGATGTTCCGGTTGACGACGTAGGTGACCTCATCACCCACCGCCTCCCGGCGCAGCGCATCGGCCAGTCCGGTCAACGCCTCCAAAGCCGGGCCGTCGGCATGGATCAGCGCCAGTGCATCGGCCTCGGACAAGTTCCCAGGGTCACGCTCGGCGGCGGCCAGCGCAGCCTTCACCGCGGCCTCAATACGCTCCGGAGCCGCGCGGTCGGCCCCGTCAGCCCCGTCCGCCCCGTCGAAGTGGTCGATCGAGGTACGCGAAGCATGCTCGCGCAACTCCTCCCAATCCCCGTACACCTCCGAGAAGTCCGAGCGCCGATCCCCGGTACGGCCCTCAGTGTCGATCGCCGCATGCAGATCGGTACGCCCCGAGGAGGTGTCCCAACCCCCGTCCGGCTCCTGCCACCGAATCCCCACCGGGATCCGGCCCTCCACAGCCATCCCGCTATCCGGATCGGCCAACGCCCGCACATGCGGCAGCACCCGCGGATCCAACCACGGCTCCCCCCGCAGCACGTACTCCGGATACACCGTCAACCGCTCCCGCAGCATGAACCCCGCCTCGGCCGACCGCGCCGCCAACTCCTCGATCGCCGGCCACGGCGCCTCGGGATTGACATGGTCGGCAGTCAGCGGCGACACTCCGCCCCAGTCGTCGATCCCGGCCCGCAGCATCAGCGCGTACTGCGACGCCACCAGGTTCGGCGGCGCCTGCAACCGCACCGACGGCCCCATCACCACCCGCGCCACCGCGATCGTCGCGGCCAGCTCCGCCAGCTCCGCATCCGGAGCGTGCATCATCGCGGTGTCCGGCTTGGCCCGGAAGTTCTGGATGATGATCTCTTGAATCCCGCGATAGGTGCGGGCCACCTTGCGCATCGCGAACAGCGAGTCGGCGCGCTCCGCCACCGTCTCGCCGATACCGATCAGAATGCCGGTGGTGAACGGCACACCGGAGCGGCCGGCATCCTCCAAAACCCGCAACCGCACCGCCGGCTCCTTGTCCGGCGAGCCGTAGTGCGGGCCACCCGGCTCCGACCACAACCGCGTCGCGGTCGTCTCCAGCATCATGCCCATCGACGGCGCCACCGGCTTGAGCCGCTGGAAATCAGACCACGACAACACACCCGGATTCAGATGCGGCAGCAGCCCGGTCTCCTCCAACACCCGGATCGACATGGCACGCACGTAGTCCAAGGTGGAGTCGTAACCGTGCGCATCCAGCCACTCCTTGGCCTGCGGCCACCGATCCTCAGGACGATCCCCCAGAGTGAACAGCGCTTCCTTGCAACCCATGGCCGCACCCTTGCGGGCGATGTCGAGCACTTCATCAGGCGACAGATACAACGAATCCAGCCGCCCGGGAACCGACACAAACGTGCAGTAATGACACCGATCCCGGCACAGCCGAGTCAGCGGGATGAAGACCTTGCGCGAGTACGTCACGACACCCGGCCGCCCCGCCGCCTCCAGCCCCTGATCCCGCAGCCGCGACGCCACGGCGCACAACGCCTCCAGATCATCGCCCCGCGCAGCGAGCAGGACGGC
This sequence comes from Catenulisporales bacterium, assembly GCA_019510485.1. Lineage (GTDB taxonomy): Bacteria > Actinomycetota > Actinomycetes > Streptomycetales > Catenulisporaceae > Catenulispora. The sequence goes on along the minus strand of JAEKKI010000161.1, from coordinate 24,284 downwards.
GGCCTCCTCGACGGAGAGCGCGACTCCCTCGGCGGCCCGGTGCAGGGCGCGGCGCATGGCGTTGGCAGTGGGCTGCATGGTCATTCCCATTCCTACGCGGCGATGAAGCGGGTCTATTCCCGTTCGACGTATCGAGCGTAGTCGTCGAGCACCGGCAAGATCTTGTCGGCCGGTCCCGAAGGGACGTTGAACACGATCTCCTCGATGCCCAGATTCCGGTAGTGCTCCAGCTTGCCGGGCGTGGGTTCGGTCCCGAAGGGGACAACGCGCAAAGTGTCCGGATCGCGGCCGAGATCCTCGGCGGCCACTCGCAGCAGCGGCAGAGCCTGGGTCAGGCCGCGGCCGCCGATCGGCATCCAGCCGTCGGCGTAGTCGAGCACGGCGCGGAACAGCTTGGGCCCGGCGGCCCCGCCGATCAGCACCGGCACGGCGCCGGCGGCCGGTTTCGGCCAGGACCAGGACGGCTCGAACCGGACGTACTCGCCCCGGAAGGAGGCCACGTCCTTGGCCCACAACTCGCGCAGTGCCAGCACGCCTTCGCGCACCCGGTCCCGCCGGGTGGCGAAATCCACGCCGTGGTCGGCCATCTCCTCCTTGTTCCAGCCGAAGCCGACGCCGAGGTCGAAATTCCCGCCGGTGACCAGGTCCAGCGTCGCGCTCTCCTTGGCCAGCAGCAGCGGGTCGCGTTGCGCGACCAGGCAGATTCCGGTTCCCACGCGGATTCCGGGCGCGGCGGCCGCCACGGTGGCCAGGGTGACGAACGGGTCCAGGGTGCGGGAGTAGTAGTCCGGCAGCGGCTCGCCCAGCGGCGCCGGCGTTGCCCGGCTAACCGGGATGTGCGTGTGTTCGGGGGCGTAGTAGGACTGGAACCCACGCTCGGCGAGCGCACGCCCGAGTGCGGCCGGACCGATGGTCTGGTCGGTCAGGAAGACTGTGACGCCGATGCGCACTGCGGGCTCCTTGTGGAGAGGTTGGGGTTGGCAGCTATCCGGCCGCTTCGCCGAGCACGGCGGCCGCGTCACGGAAGCGCGTCGTCCGGTGCACCGGATCCTTGTCGAGTTTGGGGATGATGTGCCGCCCGAACAGCTCGATGGTCTCCAGCGTGTCGGCCAGCGAAAGCTGGATCGGCAACCCGAAGGTCAGCTGGTCGATGCCGGCGGCCTCATACCGTTTGACCTGCTCCAGCACCTCGTCGGGAGCGCCGCAGATCAGATAACCATTGCGCAGCCGCCACTCGACCTCTTCCAGTGTCGGCTCCGGCAACACGTCCGGCCACTCCGGCACCCAGCTCGGGCGCGGGAACGTGTCGTGATACCGGAACACCAGCGACTGCAGCCGCCCCATGCCCATCGTCGCGGCGGCCCGGCGCGCCCGGCGGCCGTCCGCCAGGCACACCGCCGAGGAGGTGACCATCACGTTGTCGTTGACGAACGCCCCGATCGGCTCGGCGGCCGGGATCGCCTTCTTGTAGGCGGCGACGGCGGTCTCGGCCTCGGCCGGCGAGCCCACCGAGAAGCCCAGCACGCCCAGGCCCATCCGTGCGGACATCTCATAGGACGGCGCGTTGCCCGCGGCGTACCACATCGGCGGGTGCGGCTTCTTCCACGGCTTGGGCAGCACGTTCCGCTCCGGCATCGAGAACCACGTGCCGTCGTGCGAGTACGAGTCCTGCGTCCACATCTTGGGGAACTCGCGCACCACCTCTGCCCAGATCTCCTTGGTGATCGCGGTGTCGGGCAGCCCCAGCCCCAGGATCTCCCGCGAGCCGGCGCCCCGGCCGGTGCCGAACTCGAAGCGGCCGCCGGACAGGTGGTCCAGGGTGGCGGCCTTCTCAGCCACCTTCACCGGGTGGTTGGCCTGCGGCAGCGGGTTGAAGATGCCCGAGCCCAGGTGGATGCGCTCGGTGGCGGCGGCCAGGTAGCCGAGGAAGACGTCGTTGCTGGCCAGGTGGGAGTACTCATCGAGGAAGTGGTGCTCGGAGGCCCACAGGTATTTGAAGCCGGCCTTGTCGGCGGCTTTGGCGATCTCGATGTCGTTCAGGAGCGAGGTGTGCTCGAAGTCCGGGTCGGCGGCCAGCTTCGAGAGCGGGACGTGACCCTGGACGAAGATGCCGAACTCCATGGCGCCTCCTGGCGTGCCGATGGTGGGTACTACCCGAAGTGGATGCCGGCCAGCGCCCCGCCGTCGACGACGAAGTCGGCGCCGGTGCAGTAGGACGAGTCGTCGCTGGTGAGGAACAGGGCGGCCTTGGCGACCTCCAGCGCGGTGCCGACGCGTTTGAGGGGGATGGCTCGGTATCCGGCGTCGGGATCGGTGTCCGGAGGCATCAGCGCGGACACCATCGGAGTGTGCACGCCACCGGGGCAGACGCAGTTCACGCGGATGTTCGGGCCGGCTTCCAGCGCGGCGACCTTAGTCAGGCCCCTGACCGCGAACTTCGTGGAGACGTATGAGGCCAGCCACGGCATGCCGGCGAAGCCGTCGACGCTCGCGGTGTTCACCACAGTGCCGCCGCCGGCCGCACGGATCCGGGGCAGGCACACCCGCAGCCCCAGGAACACGCCGAGCTGATTCACGTTCACCACCTGCATGTATTCCTCGGCCGTCGTCTGCTCGATCGGGTTGAAACGCAGGATGCCGGCGTTGTTGATCAGGCCGTCGAGCTTGCCGAACTCGGCGGCGGCGAAGTCCGCGGCGGCGTTCCACTGCGCTTCGTCCGTGACGTCGAGGTGGATGTAGCGCGCGGCGTCGCCGAGCTCTTTGGCCACCGCTTCGCCGAGATCGTCCAAGACGTCGGCCAGCACCACCTTCGCGCCCTCGGCGACGAACAGCCGCGCCTCCTGCTCGCCCTGACCGCGCGCGGCGCCGGTGATCATCACCACCCGCCCGTCGAGCTTGCCCATCGGCCGTCTCCTCTGCTCAGCTCTCGCCCTTGACATCTGACTAGGTGTCAGATTGATTCCTTCCCAGTGAAAAGTGAAGGGGAGAAGGCCCATGAAGTTCTGGCTCTCACCGGCGTTCTGCGACACCGCGCACTTCACCGGCCTGGCGCGGGCCGCCGAGGAACACGGTTATGAGGGGATCGCCATCCCGGATCACCTCTTTCATCCCGTCGAACTCTCTTCTCCCTACCCGTACACGCCCGATGGATCCCGCTACTGGTCGCGCCACACGCACTGGCCCGAGCCGTGGGTGGCGATCGCGGCGATGGCGGCGGTGACGAAGCGGCTGCGGTTCACGACGAACATCTATGTGGCGCCGGCGCGCGATCTGCTGACGGTGGCCAACCAGGTCGCCACCGCCGCATACCTGTCGCAGGGCACGATGGCGGGGCACCACCGGGTCGCGCTCGGCGTCGGGCCGGGCTGGAGCAAGGACGAGTTCATCGCCACCGGCCAGGCGTTCGCCAAGCGCGGGGCGCGGCTGGACGAGATGCTGGTGGCGCTGCGGCAGCTGTGGACCGGTGAGGTGGTGGAGATCGCCGGACCGAACTTCACCCTGCCGGCGTGCTCGATCACGCCGACGCCGAACGACCCGATCCCGGTGTATGTCGGCGGCGTGTCGGACATCGCGATCAACCGGGCCGCGCGCAACGACGGCTGGATCGGGATCTATCACACGGTCGACGAGGTGAAGTCGATCATGGAGCGCTTGCGGACGGCCCGGGAGGCGGCCGGGACGCTGAACCGGCCGTTCCGGGCGATGCTGGCGGTGCTGGCCGAGCCGACGCCGGAGATGTGCGCGCAGCTGGAGGCGTGGGGCGTCACGGATCTGCTCAACGCGCCGTGGATGACGGATATCAAGGCCATGACGCCGCCGGGGCCGTCGCTGGCGGAGATGACCGATGCCTTGGCGGGGTTCGCCGAGCGCTACGTGAAGGGCTGACAGCGCTCGGCGCTGGTCAGTACACGCAGGGGATCCCGTTCTGCGAGCTCATGTCCACATCATCGCCGCCGTTGATGCCGTTGGAACCGGGCGTCGAGGCCGCGCCGGTGGACGGCTGCGCGCCGCTGGTCGCCGACGTCGGCTTGGTCGGCTTGGTCGGCTTGTCCGGGGGCAGCTTGTAGTCGTGGCCGATGGTGACGACGATGCTGTCCGCCGGCAGCGTCTTGTCGGCTGTCGGGGCGGTCTTGGTGCCGAGCTTGGTCTGGATCTGCTTGGCGAGGTCGGCGGCGCCGGTTCCGTAGCGGATCGTGGTGTGGGCGACGTTGTCACCACCGTTGCCGGTTTTGGTGACGGCGATGCCGTTGTCGAACAGGACTCCGGAGATCTTCAGAGCGAGGCCGACGGTCTTCGTGCCGTTGTTCACCGTGATGGTGGTCTTGGTGGCGGCGGTGCTTGGCGTCGCCGGGGTTGAGGGTGCTGATGCCGACGACACCGGCGTCGGCGGCGGGGCCACAGCCGCGTCGTTGCCGAAGGCCGTGGTGACGGTCTTCTTGATCAGATCCGGGTCGACCAAGTTCACCGAGGTCTTGCCGCCCGAGCCGCCGGGGACATCGGCGTAGCCCTTGATCGGCAGCGTGCTGAACGTCGCGTTGCCGCCGGTGAGGTTCGAGGCCTGCTGGGCGAAATCCAGGACGCTCCAGCCGTTGTCGATCACGATGTCGTTCTTCACCACGCCGAACAGACTCTGCATCGAGCCGATGTCGCCCAGGACACCCTTGGCGCGCAGAGCGTGCGTCACCGAGGACAGGAAGGCCTGCTGGCGGTGCGTGCGGCTGAGGTCGCTGTCGGGAAGGTGGTAGCGCTGGCGGACGAACTGCAGGGCGGTGGCGGCGTCGATGGTGGACACGCCGGCCGGGAGTTTCAGGCCGGTGCCGGCGCCGTCCTCGATCGGGTCGTTCGCCGGGGCCTTGAGGCAGACCTGGATGCTGCCGATCGCCTTCACGACGTCGTAGAAGCCGAGCAGGTTCACCTCGGCGAGGTGGTCGACGTGGACCCCGGTGAGCTTCTGCACGGCGCGCAGCGTGGCCTCGCGGCCGACCTCGCGGCTCTCGGCCTCGACCTTCGCCTTGTCTTTCACGCCGGCGGCGGTCAGCTTGCCCTCGGCGTAAGCCTTGGCATCGTTGTAGGCCTCCTTGATCTTTCCCATGCCCAGGTCCGGGACCTTGATGGTGCCCAATCCCGGGACGTCCGCGTTGCCGCCGGGGCGCTCGACATAGTCGTCACGGGGGATGGAGTAGGCGGTGACGCGGCCACCGTTGGCCGGGATGTGCATGAGGATCAGGACGTTGGTGTTGTAGCCGCCGATGCCGGAGCTGCCCGCGTGCAGAGCATCCTCGACGAACTGCGTCGGCAGGTCGTTGCCGTTCATATCCCGGCGGGAGTCCAGGCCGATCAGCAGGAGGTTGACGTCGTTGCCGAGGTGTGGGGGCACGTAGCCGTCGTCGCCGGCCTTGACGCCCTTGATCGCCGTGGAGGTGTGGGTGCCGTCGGTGAGCTGCTTGTTCTCGTACCAGACCAAACCGGTGGTGGCGACGACAGCGGCCCCGAGGAAGGCCGCTAGCACGCGTCCGGCGAGCAGGGCCGGGGCGGGACGGCGGCGCACGATGCGGCGGCGGTCAGGCACGACGACCTCGCGGGCGGCGGCTGCGGACGGTGGCGATGGCGATCACGAGGCCCATGACGGCGAGCGCGGCCAGCGTGACCGGGAAGACGTGGGTGGTGGCGTGGACCAGCCCGACGGCTTTGGCTTTGGTATCAGCGTACGGCGGGTTGTGCCACGCCAGTTCGGCGGCCGCCGCGATCAGCCACGCGACCGGCGGCAGCGCCGGGACGACCCACCAGCGTCCGCTCGGTGTGGCCGCTGCCGCGGCGAGGGCGGCAGCGGCAATGGTCAGGAGAGCGAACACCGGGCCGTGGTAGCCGCCGATCGCTTTGCCGAGAAGGGCGCCGAGAGCCGGACCGAGCACAAGGGCCGCGGCCGGGAGCCAGCGCGGGGCGCGAGAGCTCGTTGACCGGCTCTGATCGGCGCGAGTTCGCTGAGCGGGGCCGCGACCGGTGCGGGGCCGACTGCCGGCCGTGGACGCGCGCGCTGCTGATGACATAGTGGCGATCCTCGCCGTGCTGTTCGACCGACTGATCCGAGGCCGGTCACAGCGTCGCTACAGCACGCCTCACGCTCGCCTCCGCCGTCTTGGAGCGCTGACCTGGTCGAAGCCCCGCCGCCCCGTGCCGCCTCCGTCACAACATCGCCACAGCCGTGTGCGCTTTGGAACCGATGTCCGGTCCCGGCCACATCAGCGCATGTAGTCCCCGGCGTTCACGGCCAGCGACTGCCCGGTGATCCCTCCGGCGTACGGCGACACCATGAACACCGCCGCGTTGGCCACATCCCCATCGGTCGCCATGTCCGGCAACGCCATCCGCGCGACGATCGGCGCGAGGGCCTGCTCCTCGGGCACCTTCTGCGTCGCCGCTGTCCAGGCCGCGTACCCCTGCACCATCGGCCCCCACATCCACGACGGAACGACCGCGTTCACCCGGATCCGTCGCGACCCCAGCTCCTTGGCCATGCCAAAGGTCGCCGACAGCAGCGCTCCCTTCGAGGCCGCGTACGCCGACTGCTGCACCTCGGTCGCCGGCAGCCACATCGACTGCGACAGGATGTGCACGATCCCGCTGGTGCCGCTCTCCCGCGCCAGATGCGGAATCGCGGCCTTGCAGAGTTGGAGCGTCCCGATGACGTTGACCTCGTACGTCTGGCGCCAGTCCTCGAAATCCGCGTCCACCACCCCGCCGAACACCCGGTCCAACGCGGCGACGTTCACCAACCCGTCGACCGTTCCGAACCGCTCCACGGCGACGTCCACAAGCCCCTGACACGCCTCCTCCGAGGTGATATCAGTGGCGGCATAAGCAACCCGCGCCGCGTCGAACTCCCCCGCCGCCTTGGCCAGATTCGCCTCGGTCCGCGCTCCGAGCACCACGTTGGCACCCTGCGCGTACGCGGCCTGCGCGACCTCGCGTCCCAGCCCTGCTCCGACCCCTGACACGATCACGGTCTTGCCTTCGAGCAACATCGCGGGTCCTTCCATCCGGCACGCGCCGCAGTCATCTGATGGTGCGTCAGATTAAGCGGCGGGCGGGGAATTGGCCAGGGGCGGCCCGCGGGTCGCGGCGCCGCTTGACGCCTCCATTGTTCTAGTTGTTCTATAGCAACAGAGCAAAGGAGGCTCAGGATGCTCCTCACCGTGGAGCCGGACGGCGACGATCCCATCTACCAGCAGCTGCGCGACCAGATCGTGGTCGCCATCGCCGCCGGGGTCCTCGTGCCGGGGGACGCGCTGCCCACGACGCGGCAGCTGGCCGCCGATCTCGGGATCAACATGCACACCGTGAACAAGGCGTACGACCTGTTGCGGCGCGAGGGCTTCGTGCGACTCGGGCGCCGGACCGGTGCCGTGGTGGCCCGGGGGCCCGCTGACGGGCCGGCGGACGCCGAGGACGTGGCCGAGTGGGAACCGCGGGCGCGCACGCTGCTCGCGGAGGCGTTCGCGAAAGGAATGCCTCCGCAGGAGGTGCTGGAACGTTGTCAGGTCCTGTTGGACGAGTTCACCAAGCGTTGAACGGAAGACTCCGATGAACACTTCTTCCTCCCTGCCGGCCGTGGTGCCGATCCTGCTGATCGGCTTCGTGTACCTGCTCACGCCCGCGCTGACGCCCAAGACCGTGCGGTTCGGCGTCCGCATCCCCGCCGAGCGCGCCGGTGACGCGGCGGTCGCGTCCGCGGGGCGCGGGTACCGGATCGGCGTCGTCGCCGTGACCGCCGTGGCGTTGCTGACCGCCTACTTCGTCGCCGCGGGCACGGCCGCACGGCTCTCCGGGGTGGCGGTCGAGCTGGTCGGCACGTTCGCCGTCTATCTCATGGCGCGGTCGCACGTCGCCGCCGCCAAGCACGCCGGCCGCTGGTTCGAGGGACGCAGGCAGGTCTCCGTCGCCGAGACCGCACTGCGCACCCGGCCAGAGCCCTTCCCCTGGGCCTGGGCGCTCCCGGCCGTCGCGATCGTGCTCGGCACCGCGCTGTTCGGCGTGATCCGCTATCCGCACATGCCGGACCGCCTCGTCTGGCGCTACGACGGCTCCGGGCACCCGACCTCGTACACCGACAAGACCTTCGCCTCGGCGTTCGCACTCGTCGGCGTCCAGATCGCCGCCACCGCGCTCCAGCTGACGCTGACCCGGATCACCTTTCGCGGCAAGGCGAACTTGGACGTCGAGGACCCGCACGCAGCCGAACGTCAACGCCGCTTCATCGCCGCCATGGCCCGCTGCCTGCTCGGCCTGACCGCCGCGATCAATCTGACTCTGTTCTTCGCGGCCCTCGCCACATGGGACGTCGTTGGCAGCACCGGGTGGTTCCCCGTACTGCTGCTGGCACCGACCGCGCTGACGACGATCGTTCTGATCACCGTTGCCGTGCGGCTGGGGCAAGGCGGCTCGCGGATCCGCTTCGAAGGCGCCGAAGACGCCGGCTCACAGAACACAGTCAACCGCGACGACGATCGCTTCTGGAAGGCAGGGGTCTTCTACTTCAACCGTGACGACCCGGCGGTCTGGGTCCAGAAGCGCTTCGGCGTCGGGTGGACTGTCAACTTCGCACGGCCGGCCGCCTTGGTGTTCCTCGCGGGAGTGCTGGCGATTGTGGTGCTCGTCGTCGCGTTGCGCTGACGCTGGGCACGGGACGCGATCTGACGTATCGTCAGCTCACGCGAAACCGCACTGGGAGGCGCTGTGTCCGAGGAGCAAGAGCACCCGAAGCGAGAACCGAGTCTCTACAAGAAGCTCGCCTCAGAAGGGCCATACGGACCCGGGATCGGGTCCGCCCTGATCACGATGGTCGAGCCGCACCCGGGCCACGAGCGCAGCTACCACAGATGGTACGAGGACGACCACTACATCTCCGGCGCGATGTCCATGCCGTGGATGTTCGCCGGACGCCGCTGGGTCGCCACCCGCCCCTTGCAACTACTGCGCTATCCGTCCGACTCCGCTGTCGCCAAACCGGTCACCGCCGGCGCCTACATCACCGTCTACTGGATCAACGAGGGCCGCTATCAGGACCACATGGACTGGACCGTGGCGATCAATCGGCGGCTGCTGCCGGATGGCCGGGTCTTCCAGGAGCGGACCCACGTCTTCACGTCGTTCCAGAACTATCTCGGCGTGGTCTACCGCGACGGGGACAGCGGTCCGCGCGATATCCACGCCCTGAACCACCCCTATGCGGGGCTCGTCGTCGAGGTCTACGACGCATCCGCCGACCAAGACCCGGCGTCCCTGACCGCCTGGCTCAAGGAGAAGCACGTCCCCGGCAAGCTCGAAGGCTCCCCGATCGCGATGGCGACGGTGTTCGAGCCGATGCCGTTGCCCGGGACCACGCCGACGTACGTCAAGCCGGTCGAGGGCGTCGGTAAGCGGATCACCGTGCTCTATTTCCTGGAACGCGATCCCGCCGAATGCTGGGACCTGTTCACCGAGGACGGAGCGGCGGCCGACGCGTCCGGGTTGGGGCGGCTGGAGTTCGCCGCGCCCTTCATCCCGACCCTGCCGGGGACCGACAAGTACGTGGACGAACTTCGGTAAGCCAGTAAGCCAGTAAGCCGGTAAACCGGCAGGGAACCCGAAGCCCGGCGCCTACAGGTCGGTGACCACTATCGTCTGCTCGCCGAACTTCGAAGCGAACGCGTTCCAGTCCTTCACCGCTTCGTTCTTGGCGTTGCCGGCTTTCTGGCCGGCGCTCTGCGCCTTGTTGCGGTTGTCGTTGGCGCCCGGCTTGCCGGTGCAGGTGAGGTTGTCGGCGGTCCAGGCGACGTAGTCGTTCTCCGACTCCGCCGACAGCTGCCAGCCGTTGATCAGGTCGGTCGCCAGCTTCGGGCCGCCGGGCAGCTTGTCCACCGCCAGCCCCTTCACGGTATCGGCCTGGGCCTGGCGCTTCGCCGCGACATCGGCGAACGTCTGCTTGTTGTCGGCCATGTTCCTGCACTGCTCCACCGCGCTGACCGCCGTGTTGGCCCGGCTGCGCAGTTCGTGGCTCTGCGCGATGATCAGCCAGATGGCGTCAGCCTGCTTCTTGGCCTCGGGGTCCACACCGGGCGGCGGCGCGGCGACGCTGGTGCTCTGCGCGGGGGTGTCAGAGGTCGTCGTGGACTTCTTGGCGTTGCCGGCCTTCGGCTTTCCACCGCCGCCGGAGAACGCCACCGCCGCGACGACGATCAGAACCACGAACACCCCGAGCGCGACGAGCAGCGTGGTCTTCGACTGACGCTTGCCGGGGCCGGTGGCCAACAGCAGATCGGGCCCGCCGGGACCCGGGCCGTACGGCTGAGCCGAGACCCGCGGTATGGCCTGGGTGTGCTGCTCGGGATCGGACTGGTAACCCTGCGTCTGAGCTTGGTAACCGGTGGAGTCGTAGGCGCGGCTCGGCGGCCCTTGCTGGGAATAGCCGACCTGGTCCTGGGTCGGGGACTGATAGGCCGGCTGCTGCTGCCCGGTCGCGCCGACCGGCGGCAAAGCCTGAGTCGGCGTCGGACCCGGCGTCGGAGCGGCACCGGTCTGAGCGCCGGGACCGCTCTGATTGCCCGAGCCGCCCTGGCCACCCTGTCCGCTACTCACCGGACGCCCGGCATTGCCCTGGCGATAGTTCGCAGCCCCGGGAACGGAAATGCCGATCGGCCCCTGATCCGGCAGCAGCGAACGCCGACCGTCCTCCGGAGCGTCCCGGAACAGGTGGTCGAACTCGTTCGGAATGCCGCCCTGCGCCTGCTGCACGGGAATCTGCTGCCCCGGCAGCCGCCAGGAGAAGCCGGAAGACTCGGGAATCTCGCCCCCGGGCCGGCCGTCGTCCACCGGCTGGGCCGGAGAGACGCCCTGGTCAGGTCGCTCGACGGGAGCGAAATGCGCGGTTCGCGGCAATCCCGGCTCGGCGGTCGCGGAGTCCCCCGACGGCGGCTCGCCGCCGGCGGTCTTGGGCTCGCTCTCGTGCAACGTCTCATCCATAGGCGGTTCCGAGCCTACCCGATCGGAGATGCGATGAGTCACATCAGTAGCACACCTGTGACCGGCAGCATTCAGGCGTTGATGGGCTCGCCGGGCCGCCGCAGTGCCAGCAGGCTGCGGAACTCCCGGACCGCGGCCACCGCGCCGTGGTGGTCCAGGCGGCGTTCGAAGTCGTGCAACGCCTCGACCGTCCGGGCCGAACGCGTCCGCCCGGAAAGCTTCACCGCCTCGGTCGCCGCCGCACAGCCCGCTTCCACCTCTCCGCCCTGCACACGTGCCGAGGCCAGCGTGAACAAGTTCAGCACCCGACGCCGCGTCCGGTCCGCGCCGAACCCGGCCAGCGCGGCCGACGCCTGCTCGGCCGCCTGGCGCGGCTGCTCCAGGTCCCGGTAGCAGGACGCCGCGGCATCGGCGATGTAGTGGTGGTCGAAGTAGGAGGACCAGACCGGGGCATCGCCGCCGCTGCGCTCAAGTTCGTCGCTCGCACGGCCCAACGCCTGCTCGGCGGCGCGCCGGTCGTGCAACGCGGCGTGACCGCGCGCCTCGGCGCAGTAGAACTCGGCACGGACATGCGGCGAGGCCGTACCCCGCGCACCCTCGTCCGCGGACCGAGCCAGTTGCACGGTCTCCCGCGGAGCACCGAGCGAGTTGGCGAGGTGGCTCATCGCGGACAGTATGTGGCCGCCGTGGGCCCGGTCGTCGGCCGCCTGCGACAGTCGCAGAGCCTGGATGTAATAACGCTGAGCAAGTCCCAGCCTCCCGCTGTCACAAGCGAGGTAGCCAGCCAGTTCCGTGAGCGCCGCCGCCGCCGCGAACAGCTGGCGTCCGATCTTCTCCGGATAGGTCCCCCGCAGCATCTCCGCCACGACGCCGTCGAGGTAGCGGACGGCCAGCACCCGGACGTGTCCGCCGCCGAAGCGGTGGTCCAGCGTCCGGAAGGCGTCGGTGGTGGCCCGGACGGCGGCGACGTCGGCCATCCCGATCCGCAGCGGCGCGTGGCCGTTCTTGGCGGCGGCCGCGCTCCGCGCCACCACCGGATCCTCGGCCATGATGAGCCAGTCCCGGCTGGGGCCGACCATCGCCGCCACGGCGAAGGACGCCGCGCGCAGCTGCTCGCGTCCGCCGGCGTCGGCCCGCCACAGCCCGGCCGCGACCGACACCGCCTCCGCGGGGTCGGCGGCCAGCCCCAACGCGAGCGAGGAACTGGCGTCCCGCTCGTCGACCATGCCGATCTCCTCGACGGTGACCGGCCGCCCGAGCTTGCGCCCCAGCGCCTCGGCGATCAGCGCGGGCGTGCTGGCGCGCGGCTGCTGCCCGCGCAGCCAACGCGCCACGGAAGTCTTGTCATAGCGCAGATCCAGGCCGATCTCGGCCCCGGCGAGGTTGACCCGGCGGGCCAGTCCGGCATTGGAGCAGCCGGCCTCGGCGATCAGTTCGGCGAGTCTCCGATTGGGTTCGCGCGAAGCAGGGGGTGGCTCCATGACCAGGTGATACCCCTGCGTAATCAGACGAACACCGATGTGCTCGGCGAAATATCAGACCTCTTGCACATTACGGCGATAAGTTGACATCCCACCCGTAACCAGACTCCTGTCAGTCGCATTGTGGGCACATAGTCGTGCTGATTCCTACGCTGGCTTAGGGCGCGTGAGATAGCGGTATTGATCCGAAAGCGGCGGCCACCGGATTTCACCGGTGGCCGCCGCTTTGTCGTGACCGAACAGCGTCCGGGCTGTCAGGATCCCGGATGTCAGTCTCCTGGGTCCTGCGGAGGCGGTGGCACGCCGGCTGACTTGCGCTTCAGGAAGAACAGCAACCCGGCTCCGCCGAGCACCAGCACCACTGCGATCCCCGCTATCGGCAGCATGGAGCCGTTCGCTCCCGTGGCCGCCAGCGAGTGGTCGGCATTGGCTGCCGCCGGGCTGCCGCTGGACGTGGCCGCCTTCGCGGAAGTCGTCGCGGAAGTCGTCGCAGTGGCCGCACCCGCTGTGGTCACCGAGCCACCCGCCGAGCCCGCCGGGGAAGACGAAGTGGCTCCGCCGGCCGAAGTCGCGCCGCTCACGACCACCGCCGCCGCGCTCGGCATCGTGCACACCGCCGAAGCGAGCGTGATCGTTCCGCTGACCTTCGCCAGACCCACCGCGTCGATCGAGACCTGGGCTTCGACCGCGGCCGAGGCGCCGCCGGCCTGTGTGGACGTCACCGGCGACAGGTGCAGATCAAGCGTCGCCACGCCGGGCACGGTTACCGGGACGTCGCCGCTCAACGGCACGGGGTACGGCTTTCCCAGCAACACGATCGTCGTCGGCAGCTTCGCCGACACGCTCGGCTTCCGGCCCGGCTGGCATGTGGCCTGCGCCGATACCGCGTCGATCTTCAGGATGCCGTTGTCGGTGCTCGCGCCGGGCAACGTCGACAACGGCAGGAACACCCTCAGATTGCTGACCGTCGCGTAAGCCTGCGCGTACCCGTTGGGGCCCTTGATGACCCGCGCCGTGCCGGAGACGATGTCCGCCTTCAGCAGGTCCGCCTCCGGCCCCGGAAGTTTCAGCTTGTTGATGAGGTCGTCGCGCACCCGCAGCGTGGAGTTCGTGAAGTTCGCCGAGTCGCCGTTCGCGTTCGGCGCGCTCGCCTCGCCCAGCGCCAGGTTCGCCAACGGCACGTCGATCCCGCTCGGGCCCGGGAGGTGCAACGCTGCGAGCACGCCGTTCAGGAGCTGCAGGTCGAGATCGACCTTGCCGGCGATGGCGGTGGCCGTGCCGGTTTCCGCCGAGGAGTCGGCGGCATACGCCGGGATGGTCACGCCCATGGCGGCGACCAGTGCGGCCGCGCCGGCGGCCAGTGGGACGAAACGCCGACGTCGATGTGTACGGGAAGTGGGCATCGACCCGCCTAAGTCGGCATCCGGTACGGATAGCGAGGACATCGTGGCGAACCCCCAAGGTTGGGTCCCTGCCCAGCCCCGGTCCACGGGTCCGCAGGACCCAGACCGCGGCCGGATGGGGACGGACAGCCTCGCCATTCTTGCTTACCGTGGGCGGTCTGACTATCACAAAGCGTGGATTCACCCACAAGGGTGATACGACATCGAATTTCTCCGCTAGTCCGGGGCGACCCCGGCTAAGCTCTCGATGGCCGACGTGGTTGTATCCACCGGCCCTCAGATCACCCTCAGGCCGCCCGCACCGTCACGAAGACGTGCCCGGCCAGATCCAGGTCCAGCTCCGCCGTCTCGCCCACCGATCCCAACAGCACGCCGCCGGGCGATACCGTCGCCCGCACCGTCTGCCCGGGCTGGACCCCCGCGCGCCGCAGCCGCAGCATCAGCTGCGGATCGGTCTGCAACGGCTCCCCGAGCCGCCGCACCACCAGGTTCTGCGGGGTCCCGGCCCGGCCGCCGCGCTCCACCACGTCGCGCAGGTTCGCCACGTCCTCGTCCAGGAAGGCCTCCTGCTCCCCGGCCGAGGCGTCCAGCTCCGCGAGCCCCGGGATCGGGTTGCCGTACGGCGATTCCGTCGGGTGCCCCAGCAGCTCCAGCAGCCGCCGCTCCACCGCCTCGCTGATCACGTGCTCCCAGCGGCACGCCTCGACGTGGACGTCCTCCCACTCCAGCCCGATGACGTCGGTCAGCAGCCGCTCAGCGAGCCGGTGCTTGCGCATCACACGCGTGGCCTGCTCCCGGCCGGCCTCGGTCAGCTCCAGGTGCCGGTCGCCCTCGACGGTCAGCAGCCCGTCGCGCGCCATCCGGGCCACGGTCTGGCTCACCGTCGGCCCGCTCTGCCCCAGGCGCTCGGCGATCCGGGCCCGCAGCGGGACGATGCCCTCCTCCACGAGCTCGAAAATGGTCCGCAGGTACATCTCTGTGGTGTCGATGAGGTCGCTGCTCACGCTCTGTTGTCCCTTCCCGCGGGCGCCCACGGCCGCCATACTCGGTGCTGGCAGTCTCGGGCCTCGCAGCCGGTACGCACAGCGGTGCTCCATTCTTGCGCATTCCGCCGTGACCGGTGGGAAGCGTCCGCGGATTCGCTCCCACGTCATCGTGGTCGACAGCCCGCAGTCACCCCTTCTCTATCTGATCAGACGGCGGCCCGCTTCTATAAGGAGTGGAGACCGTTCGCTGTCCACGGCCTTCCACTCTTCCTCGGGACCGCGACCGCCGCCTCCAGCCGCGGTGAGTTGCACCGCGGGCAGGTGAACTAAGCCATTCCCGAGGACTCTGTCAGTGCCGCCGCGCAATAATGGGCGCTTGTTCAGCAGGGCAACACCCACCGGAAATCAAGGAACGATAACGATGTCGCTACCGATTCCCCGCGGGGCCTCGATCGACGCGCTGCGCACCGCCTCGCTGGCCTGTCAGGGATGTGAGTTGCACCAAGCCCAGCCGGGTTCGTTGAGCGGTCCGACCCGGACGGTGTTCTCCAAGGGGAACCCGGCCGCGCGCGTGGTGTTCGTCGGGGAACAGCCCGGGGACATGGAGGACCGCGCCGGCTTGCCGTTCGTCGGTCCCGCCGGGCAGCTGTTCGACCGGGCCATGGCCGAGGCGGGGATCGATCCGCGGCAGGCGTATGTGACCAACAGTGTGAAGCACTTCCGGTTCATCCAGGACCGGCCCAACGGCCGCCGGATCCACAAGACGCCGGACGCCACGCACATCGAGGCGTGCAAGCCGTGGCTGCGCGCGGAGCTGGCCGTCGTGGACCCCGAGGTGATCGTGGCGCTGGGCGCGACGGCCGGGCGGGCGCTGATCGGGCCGCAGTTCCGGGTGACGCGGGACCGGGGCAAGGTGATGGTGTGGCCGCCGAGCGGAGATACCGGGTTCGGGTCCGATCCCTCACGCCGCCGCGCGGTCTCGTTGGTCGCTACGTCACATCCCTCTGCGGTACTGCGCGCGGACGATCAGGAAGCCGCTTATAAAGAACTCGTCGCGGACCTGCAATTGGTCACGCGCCTGCTGGCCTGAGAGCGTGGGGATCATGCTGACCATCGCGCGACGGTTCAACGGACCCGCGCACTCCGGCAACGGCGGCTACGTCGCCGGAGTGCTTGCTCAGCGATTCCTTGAGGAGTTCGGCACGACTCCCGGCGCGAAGGTCGAGGTGACCCTGCGCAAGCCGCCGCCGTTGGAGAAGCCGCTCACGCTGCGCCAACCGGCGGAGACGGAGATCCTGCGATTGCTGGACGGTACGACAGTGATCGCCGAGGCCGAACTCGTGGAGGCGGCCGGGGATCTCGTCGAGCCGGTGTCGCCGGACGAGGCGGTCACGGCGGCCAAGAACTATCCGGGGTTCAGCGCCACACCGTTTCCGACCTGCTTCGTCTGCGGACCGGAGCACCCCACCGGGCTGCACATCTTTCCCGGACCCGCGCCTGGCCGGCGAGGTGTCGTGGCCGCGCCGTGGACGCCGGCGCCGGACACCGTCGGTCCGGAGTTCGTGTGGGCCGCGCTGGACTGTCCCGGCGGCTGGTCGGCGGGCGACCTCCAGGGCCGGCCGATCGTGCTCGGGCGCATGAGCGTCGAGGTCCTCGACGAGGACGCAATACTGATCCCCGGCGAGCCGCACGTAGTACTCGGACGTCTCCTGCGCACCGATGGACGCAAGACGTTCACCGCCTCGACGCTCTACAGCCCGTCGGGCAAACCGGTGGCGAGCGCCGAAGCGGTGTGGATCGCGGTCGACCCGGCCAAGGTGCGGCCGGACGGAGCGGACGTCACGGACTGAGCCGCTCCAGCACCCACCCGTTCACGTTCTGACTGTCACGCTTATAACGCAGCCGATCGTGCAGCCGGTCCGGACGCCCCTGCCAGAACTCCACCGTCTCGGCGCGCACCAGGTAGCCGCCCCAGAAATCCGGCAGCGGCACCGCCGCGCCCTCCGGCCACTGTTCGGCCAGCTCGGCCGCCCGCTTGTCCAGCCACTCCCGGCCCGGGATCACCGCTGACTGCTCGCTGGCCCACGCGCCGATCTGTGAGCCGTGCGGACGGGTGGCGAAATACTCGGCGTCGGCCTCGCGGTCCAGCTTCGAGGCCGAGCCTATGACGATCACCTGGCGGTGCAGGGTGTACCACGGGAACAACAGCGAGCAGCGGGGGTTCGCCGCGAGTTCCCTGCCCTTGCGGGAGCCGAGGTTGGTGTAGAAGATGAATCCGGTTTCGTCGAACCCCTTCAACAGCACTGACCTGCTTGAGGGCTGGCCGTCGAGGTCGGTGGTAGAGACCACCATGGCGTTCGGTTCGGGCAATGAGGCCCGGACGGCGTCTTCCAACCACGTGGCGAATTGGAGGTGGGGTGCGGAAGCCGCGTCCTGTTCACGGAGCGTTCCGATGCCGTATTCCCGGCGGAGCGCGGCGAGCGCTTCAGAGTCCACGAGGCCACGGTAACGCGTGTGACATTCCAGACACAGCACCGCCCCCGGTACAGAGCACGCTGTGGGGCGAGTCACTATAGAGAAGACGCACTAATCACGACACCACCGTGTCGTCACGATGGCGCCGGGGAAGGCGACACCGTGGCAAGTCAGCTGGCCGCATCGAGCCACAGCACGTAGAGCGGCACACAAAGATACAGAGGGAGTACACATGTCCGACTTCGTACCGGGCCTTGAGGGCGTGGTCGCCTTCGAGACCGAAATCGCCGAACCCGACAAGGAAGGCGGCGCTCTCCGGTACCGCGGAGTCGACATCGAAGACCTCGTCGGGCGTGTGACGTTCGGCAACGTGTGGGGCCTTCTGGTGGACGGCAAATTCAACCCGGGCCTGCCGCCGGCGGAGCCGTACCCGGTGCCGGTGCACTCCGGCGACGTGCGCGTCGACGTGCAGTCCGCGCTGGCGATGCTGGCTCCGGTGTGGGGGCTGCAGCCGCTGTTGGACACCTCGGACGAGAAGGCGCGCGAGGACCTGGCGCGGGCGGCCGTGATGGCGCTGTCGTTCGTGGCGCAGTCCGCGCGCTCCATCGAGCACCCGGGCCAGGCCATGGTGCCGCAGAGCGAGGTCGACAAGGCCGAGACCATCGTCGAGCGGTTCATGATCCGCTGGCGCGGTGAGCCGGACCCCAAGCATGTCCAGGCCATCGACGCCTACTGGACCTCGGCCGCCGAGCACGGCATGAACGCTTCTACCTTCACGGCCCGCGTCATCGCCTCCACCGGCGCCGACGCCGCCGCGGCGCTGTCCGGCGCGGTCGGCGCGATGTCCGGCCCGCTGCACGGCGGCGCCCCGGCCCGGGTGCTGCACATGGTCGAGGCGGTCGAGGAGATCGGCGACGCGCGCAAGTACGTCAAGAGCGTGCTGGACAAGGGCGAGCGCCTGATGGGCTTCGGCCACCGCGTGTACCGCGCCGAGGACCCGCGCGCCCGCGTGCTGCGCCGTACCGCCAAGGAGCTGAACGCGCCCCGCTTTGAGGTGGCCGCCGCCCTGGAGGAGGCCGCGCTGGCTGAGCTGCGCGAGCGCCGTCCGGACCGGGTGCTGGAGACGAACGTCGAGTTCTGGGCCGCGGTGGTGCTGGACTTCGCGCAGGTGCCGTCGAACATGTTCACCTCGATGTTCACCTGTGCCCGCACCGCCGGGTGGAGCGCGCACATCCTGGAGCAGAAGAAGACCGGCCGGCTGATCCGGCCGTCGGCGCGCTACGTCGGTCCGGCCACGCGCAAGCCGGAGACCGTCGAGGGCTTCGACACGATGGTGCCGCCGAGCGGGTTCCACACGTATAAGGGCTGATCTCGGTTCGGCCGGGTCGGCCGGCTCGTCCGGTCCCGGTCGGTCCCGATCGGCCGGTGTCAGGGTTCCCCCATTCGGGGGAGCCCTTTCCGCTTTTCCGGCGAAGGCCGGGAGATCCCGCAGGCCAGGGCCGACGTGTCTCGTTTCACGGACCGGACACCGGATCCCGGACACAAGACCGTTACGATGCGTGTAGGCCTGGCCAACGACGCCCCGGGTCACCGTTTTCTCCTTTCCTCTCACTTCTCGGAGAACCGCGTGGCTGACATCACCATCCCCAAAGAACTGCTCCCCGCCGACGGCCGCTTCGGCTGCGGTCCGTCCAAGGTGCGGCCCGAGGCCGTGGCCAAGCTGGCCTCCGAGGGCGCCAAGCTGCTGGGCACCTCGCACCGGCAGGCGCCGGTGAAGAACCTGGTCGGCCGGGTGCGCGCCGGGGTGAGCGAGCTGTTCGGGCTGCCGGAAGGCTACGAGGTGGTGCTCGGCAATGGCGGGTCGACCGCGTTCTGGGACATCGCCGCCTTCGGGCTGGTGCGGGCCAAGTCGCAGCACCTGAGCTTCGGCGAGTTCTCCTCGAAGTTCGCCTCGTCGGTCAAGGCCGCGCCGTGGCTGGAGGCGCCGTCGATCGTCGCCTCGGAGCCGGGCACGCACCCGCGGGCCGTCGCCGAGGCCGGCGTCGACGTGTACGCGCTCACCCACAACGAGACCTCGACGGGCGTCGCGATGCCGATCGAGCGCCCCGCCGGTGCTGACGAGGGCGCGCTGGTGCTGGTGGACGCGACGTCGGGGGCCGGCGGGCTGCCGGTGGACGTCTCCGAGACCGACGTCTACTACTTCGCTCCGCAGAAGAACTTCGCTTCCGACGGTGGCCTGTGGATCGGCCTGTTCTCCCCGGCCGCGCTGGAGCGCGCCGCCGAGATCGCCGGTTCGGGCCGCTACATCCCGCCGTTCTTCAGCCTGCCGATCGCGATCGACAACTCCTCGAAGAACCAGACCTACAACACCCCGGCGGTGGCGACGCTGTTCCTGATGGCCGAGCAGCTGGACTGGCTGAACGGCAACGGCGGCCTGGAGTGGGCCACCGCGCGGACCGCCGACAGCTCCTCGCGCCTGTACGCGTGGGCCGAGCGCTCGGAGTACGCGACGCCGTTCGTGGCCGACCCGGCGCAGCGCTCGCAGGTGGTGGGCACCATCGACCTGGCCGAGGGTGTCAGCGCGGACAAGATCTCGGCGACTCTGCGGGAGAACGGCATCGTCGACACCGACGCCTACCGCAAGCTCGGCCGCAACCAGCTGCGGATCGCGATGTTCCCGGCGGTGGAGCCGGACGACGTCGACAAGCTGACCGCGAGCATCGACTACGTCGTGGAGCGCCTCGGCTGAGCCGGATCAGCGCAGCAGGGAGGCGATCACCACGACGGCGAGGATCGCCACCAGCATGAGGGTGACGACCCTGGAGCGGGTACGCGTGTTCACCGCTCCAGGGTAGTGCGGTCGATGTGGTGGCCGGTCGGCGGCCGGTCGGTGGTGGATCAGCGCCCGGTCAGCGGCCAGTGCGCGACGCGTTCATAGCGCTTGGCGGGCGACGCGCCGTTGGACCCCGGCATGCCGTGGCCGCCGAGTCCGTCGCCGGCCTCCCCCGCGTCGAGCACCGTGAACAGCTCCACCTCGCCGACCAGCCAGCCCGGCGAGCGGAACGCCCGCAGCCGCTCCACCAGCGGCGCCAGGTCCAGCGGGCCGGTGTGGTCGTCCTGGGTCGCGCCGCGCGGGACGCCGCTGACCCGGGCCAGCGTCAGGTGCGGCCGGTAGGGGCGGTCCTCCATCCGGATGTGGCAGCGGCGCGCCGCGGCGCCGGCCGACTCGGCCAGCCGGCCCAGCCGGTCGCACTGGCCCTGCACGCCGAACCACAGCGCGCGCGGGCCGAAGCGGCCGGCGCCGGCCAGCGACAGCTCCATCGGCGTGGTGCGCGCCGCCACCCGGCCCAGCCGCTCGGCCAGGTCCTCGGCCTTGTCCTCGGGCACCTCGCCGTAGAAGGCGACCGTGATGTGCCAGGTCTCCGGCCGGGTCCAGCGCAGCAGGGCGTTGACTCCGGGGGCGTTGCCCCGCTTCAGGGCGTCCACCGCGGTCCGCACCTCCAACAGGACCGCCCGGGGTGGCGTGATCGCCACGAACAAGCGCATGCGTCTCCTTGAGGTTTCCCCCAGCACGCCTGGCACCGGCACACGGACGCCCGCACTGCTCAGCGCGCTTCACACCTTGTGAGGGCACCCACAATACGGCGTGTGACCGGCCCGGTGTCGATAAGCGAACTCGGTTTTTCTTCGCCGTTGCCACCGGGCCCGGCGCCTCCGGGCGCGCCGGGCATGCGCCGTCAGGCCGCCAGGCGCTCGGCGAGTCGCGGCGGCGTGTGCGCGACCAGGCGTTCGCGCAGCGACAGGCCCTTGACGCGGGCCAGTCCGTAGGCGGCGATCACGGCCGCGAGGATCGACACCAGCCCGCCGCCGCCGACCGCGTAGCGGGCGCCGAACTGCTGCCCGATCCAGCCGACCAGGGGGGACCCGATCGGGGTGCCGCCGAGGAAGACGACCATGTAGACGCTCATCACCCGGCCGCGCATCTCCGGCTCGACGCCGGTCTGCATGGTGGCGTTGGCCGCGGTGGTGACCATGATGATCATGAAGCCGACCGGCAGCATCAGCGCCCCGTACAGCGCCGCGTCCGGCATCACCGACACCACGGCCGCCGCCGCGCCGAAGCCGCAGGAGCTCAGCAGCACCAGCGCCACCCCGACCCGCCGCTTGCGCGCGGTGACCAGGGCGCCGAACAGCGCGCCGAGCGCGAGCAGGATGTTCAGCAGGCCGAAGGTACCCTTGCCGAGGTGGAAGGTCTGCACCGCCATCAGGGTGCTGGTGATCTGGAAGTTCAGGCCGAAAGTGGCCAGGAAGAACATGCAGAACAGGACGGCCAGCAGGTCGGGGCGAGTGCGCAGGTACACGAACGCCTCGCGGTACTGGCCCTTGGCGCGCACGATCGGCATCGGGGCGTGCAGTTCGTCGGCGCGGATCAGCGCCAGGCCGGTGATGATCGCGACCGCGGCCGCGGCGTTGGCTATGAACACCCACCCGACATCCATCACCGCCAGCGCGACGCTCGCCAGCGCCGGGCCGAGCATGCGGGCGAGGTTGAAGGTCGCGGCGTTGAGGGCGACGGCGTTCGGCAGCGCTTCGGGGCCCACGAGTTCCACGACGAAGGACTGGCGCGCCGGGTTGTCGAAGGCGGTGACGGTGCCGCCGGCGAAGGCGATGAGGTAGACGTGCCAGAGCTGGACCGCGCCGGAGACGATGAGCAGGCCCAGCATCAGGGCGCATAGTCCCGTCAGCGTCGCGGTGAGCATCAGCAGGCGGTTCTTGCGGTAGCGGTCGGCCAGCGCGCCGCCCCAGAGGCTGAACAGCAGGGCCGGGCCGAACTGCAGGGCGGTGACGATGCCGAGGGCGGTGCCGGAGCCGGTGAGGGAGACGACGAGCCAGTCCTGCGCTATGCGCTGCATCCAGGTGCCGGTGTTGGAGACCACCATGCCGCCGGCGAAGAGACGGTAGTTGCGGATCGACAGCGAGGAGAAGGTGGCGGACTTCACGGCGGACTTCACGGCTGGGCAGGCCCCCCTGAATGCGTTCGATCCCGGCGCCCGTGCGGCACTCGGCAGGAAAGTTAGCCTACCTCACTATCATGGTTTTCGGTAACCCCATATCCGGGGTCGGGGGTATTACAGGCGGCTATCGGTCAGCTGCCGGCGAAGGTCCGGGTCGCCTGGGGGAAACCGTCCGCATCGAGCAGGACACCGCCTGTGACCTCGGCGATCAGCGCTGCTGCGATCTTCACGGCGGGTGCCGCGCCGGTCCGGCCGGCGGCCGGCGCCGACAGATCGCAGAACTCGTAGATACTGCGCGGCCACGCGTCGTCGGCGCGGTCCCGCAGGGCGTGCGGCAACCGGGTGCCGGGGCCGGTCGGCCGGACCCGTACCCCCACCAGCTCGCGGTGCCGCAGGATGTAGCCGCCGCCGTCCGGGACCATTTCGCAGGCCAGGTCCGGGGCGATCGGGCGCAGGATCTCGCGCAGCACGAGCCACGGGAGCATCTCGTGGCTGAAGACGGCGTGGTCGGTGTCGCCGGGCAGCGGCGGGCCCTGGTGCGGGCTGTGCACGGGGCCGCCGGGGAGCCGGGCCACCCCGCGCAGGCGCTTGGCCAGCCCGCGGACCAGCTGCCAGGCCTCGGCCTCGGCGCCGGTGGGCAGGCCGTGCGGGTAGCGCCGGCGCAGGTGGTCGGCGTGCCGGCTGTCACCGATCTTGGCGCGCTCACGCCGCACCTCGGCGACGTAGGCCAGGCCGAGCGAGGAGGCGGGGCCGGCGGTCGGCAGGCCGGCGTCGGCGCGGAGTATGGGGGTCAGGCGGATGGGGCCGTGCCAGCGGATGCCTTCGGCGATTTCGGTTGCCGGCGCGTTCGCTGTCGGGGCGGCGGTTGCCGCCGGCGTGGCGGCTCCGGCGGCCGACGTGGGGTTCCACTCCGCGATCAGCCCGGCGACCGTCTCGGGAGCCTGGAGCGCGGACAGCAGGAGCGCGGGATTGTCCCGGAGCAGGCGGTCCGGGCGCGGGGCGGGCCGGTCCGTCGTACGCGAGAAAGGCCAACGAGCTGACAAGGCGACCACACCGTCACTTTCTCAGCGCGGGGGCCCCGCTACTCGTCTCCGAGGGCAGATTCACCCGGTCGGCGGCTTACCTTCCTCAGCCCTCCGGCCCGACACTCCCGATGTCCGTCCGATGGAAATTCAGATAGCTCCGCGACGGCGTCGGCCCCCGCTGCCCCTGATACCGCGACTGGTTCACCGCCGACCCATACGGATTCTCCGCAGCCGACGACAACTGGAAGAAGCACATCTGCCCGATCTTCATACCGGGCCACAATTTGATGGGCAGCGTCGCGACATTGGACAGCTCCAACGTCACATGCCCGGAGAACCCCGGATCGATGAACCCCGCGGTGGAGTGCGTCAGCAAGCCCAACCGCCCCAGACTCGACTTGCCCTCCAACCGCGCGGCCAGGTCATCCGGCAACGTCACCACCTCGAACGTGGACGCCAGCACGAACTCCCCGGGATGCAGGATGAACGGCTCGTCCCCATCCGGCTCCACCACCCGCGTCAGCTCCGGCTGCTCCTCAGCGGGATCGATGAACGGATACCGATGATTCTCGAACACCCGGAAGTACCGGTCCAACCGCACATCCACACTGGACGGCTGCACCATCGCATCATCGAACGGATCCAAAACAACCCGCCCGACCCCGATCTCGGCCCGGATGTCCTTATCTGAGAGCAACACGAAACCCAACGCTACCCTGCCCCCGCACCCACCCCCGCCGCACTCGGTGACGCAGCCGCGCACGATCGGGTACAGTGGGCGCTCGAACGACGGCACGGCGGTCGGCAGGACCGCTGGGGACGTCGGTTCGCGGGCGTAGTTTAATGGTAGAACATGAGCTTCCCAAGCTCAGAGCGCGAGTTCGATTCTCGTCGCCCGCTC
>JAEKKI010000160.1 GCA_019510485.1 Catenulisporales bacterium | reverse complement strand
CGCGCCCGCCGAGTGGCACAGGTCCCACAGCACCAGCGCGCCGGCCTCGTGAACCCCCCGGTTCACCGCGCCGAGGTCGGCCAGCGCCGCCGACCGGTAGTCGACCTGCGACAGCGAGACCAGCGCGGTGCGCTCGTCCACGACCGCGCGCACCTGCTCGGCGGTGGGGCCCAGCAACTCGTCGAACTCGACCAGCCTCAGCTCCAGGCCGCGCGCGGTCGCCAGGCCCTCCAGGACGTAGCGGTCAGTGGGGAAGTTGTTGAGGTCGCTCACGATGACGTCGCGTCCCGGCCGCGCGTCCAGGGCGGCCGAGGCGAGCTTGTAGAGGTTGACCGACGTGGAGTCGGACACCACGACCTGTCCCGGCGCCGCCCCGAGGAACTGCTCGCCGAGGAAGTCGCCGACGGTCTGCGGCAGCGTCTGCCAGCGCTCGTTCCAGGAGCGGATCAGCCGGTCGCCCCACTCCTGCGCGACGACCTCGGTGACGCGGTCGAGCGCGGCCTTGGACAGCCGGCCCAGCGAGTTGCCGTCGAGGTAGACGAGGGAGTCGTCGGGGATGACGAATTCGGTGCGCAGCGCCGCGAGCGGGTCGGCGGCGTCGCGGCCTTCGGCCACGGAGCGGGGCAGGGCGTTGTTCGGCACGTGATCAGCGTAGCTTGGCGAACTCCGCCGTCACCTCGTTGAGCACGCGGCCCATCTCCTGGCTGCCGGTGTGGCCCGAGTCCTCGATGACGTACAGGCGGGCGTCCGGCCAGGCCTGCGCAAGCTGCCATGCGGTGTAGACCGGGCCGCCGAGGTCGTGGCGGCCGTGTACCAGCGCGGCGGGGATGCCGTGCAGTTTGTGGATGTCGCGCAGGATCTGGCCGTCCTCCAGCCAGGCGTTGTGGCTGAAGTAGTGGGCACAGATGCGGACGAAAGCCATGCGGTCGTCGTCGACGTGCTTGGAGTACGCTCCGGGGCTGCCGTTGGACTCCAGGGAGATGACGGCGTCTTCCCAGGTCACCCAGGCGTTGGCGGCTGCCTCGCGGGTTGCTCTGTCAGGGTTCTCCATCAGCCGGGCATAGGCCTGGACCAGGTTGCCGTCGCGTTCGGCCTCGGGGACGTGGTCGCGGAAGCGGTCCCATGCTTCCGGGAAGAAGCGGCCGACGCCGTGGTAGAGCCAGTGCGTTTCTTCGGGACGGGTCATGGTGACCGCGGGGATGATCATCCCGGTCACGCGGTCGGGGTGCGCCTCGGCGTAGGCCAGAGCCAGGGTGGCACCCCACGAACCGCCTTTGACCAGCCACTTCTCGATGCCGAGGTGCTCGCGCAGCAGCTCGATGTCGCCGATCAGGTGGTGGGTGGTGTTCAGCGACATATCGGTCGCGGGATCGCTGGCATGCGGGGTGCTGCGGCCGCATCCCCGCTGGTCGAAGCGGATCACGTGCCAGGCATCGGGATCCCAGGCGCGGGTCGGGCCCCGGAGCGAGCCGGAGCCGGGACCGCCGTGCAGGTTGACGGCCGGCTTGCCGTCCGGGTTGCCGAGCTTCTCGTAGTAGATGCGGTTGCCGTCGCCGGTGTCAAGAAATCCGCTGGCGTACGGGCTCACCGGAGGGTATTGATCAACCATGACGCGATAGTAGGTGCTGGGGAGGGGATCATGACCGAATTAAGAGACTGGAAGCCCTGGTTCGCGGCGTATGACGACCCGACGTCGGCGCTGGCCAGCCGGTTGGCAGTGGTCCGCGACGGTATTCGGCGGGCACTTGACGAGGCGGCGCCGGGGCCGATCAGGGTGCTGTATCCGTGTGCCGGGGAAGGCAGGGACCTGGTTCCCATCGTCGCCTCGCACCCGCGCCGTGCCGACGTCACCGCTCGCCTCGTGGAGTTCGATCCTGATATCGCCGACGTCGCGCGCCATGCCGCGTCCGTTGCCGGCCTGTCGGATGCGGTGCGGGTCGTCACCGGCGACGCCGCCGACCTGTCCCACTACGCCGATTTCGGTCCGGCGAACCTGCTCCTGCTGTGCGGGATCTTCGGCAACATCTCCGACGCCGATATCGCGAACACTGTCGCGCACGCGGCTGCGCTGACCGCGCGCGGCGGAACGGCGATCTGGACGCGGCACCGCAAGGAGCCGAACCTGGTCCCGGCCATCAACGACTGGTTCGCCGAGGCCGGCTTCGCCAAGCTGTGGGAGTCCGATCCGGCGCTGCCGGAATCGGTGTATGTCGCCGGGCACCGGCAGGAGCGCGATCCGGCGCCGTTGCCCGGCGGCGAGAAGCTTTTCACCTTCATCACTTAGATCACATAGAGAGTTTCATGGGGAAATACCAAGCGATCAGCCGGGCGAACGAGGCGATCATCGCCGCCGGTCACTACATCAACGAGCGCGGCCATCGCGTGGACCTGGCTGCCTCTGTCGCAGAGGCCTGCCGGGGTGCGCGGCCCTACACGCCGGCCGAGACTCAGCGGCTGTTCAACCAGCAGGCGTACGACATGGCCGACGCGCCGCGGTACGAAACAGAGTTCGAAGTCACCGGTGAGACGAGCACGCAGGCCGGTCAGCGCCTGGTGCTGGACGAAGGTGCGAAGAACGTCGCCATCTTGAACTTCGCCTCGGCCCGCAATCCCGGCGGCGGATATCTCGGCGGCGCGCGGGCGCAGGAAGAAGACCTCTGTCGTAGCTCGGCGCTCTACACGACGCTGCTCCAAGCGCGAGAACATTACGACGCGCACCGTCAGGACCGTGACACCCGCTACAGCCATCGTGTGATCTACTCCCCCGACGTCCCGGTCTACCGCGACAACAAGACACGGCTGCTCGACGAGCCGTATTCCGTCTCCTTCCTGACGTCTCCGGCTCCGAACGCCGGCGCCTTGGCCCGGCACGAGCCGAGTGCGCTCGACGAGCTCGGAGGGCTGATCACGGAGCGCGCCGGACGGGTGCTGGCCGTGGCGGCGCATCATGGCGTTTCGACGCTTGTGCTCGGCGCGTGGGGTTGTGGGGTGTTCCGCAACGATCCGGCGGTCGTCGCGAGTGCGTTCCGCTCGCACCTGGCCGACGGCGGCGTGTTCGAGGGCAGATTCCCGCGCGTCGTGTTCGCGGTCTACGACACGTCGGCGGGGCGGGCGACGTTCGAGGCGTTCCGGCAGGTGTTCGCGGTAGCGCGCGCGGCGTAGCGGCGGTTCGTCGTACTCACGCGCTTCGCCACTCTTTGATTCGGTCCCGCAGCCAGTAGTAGGAGTCCTTCGGGGTGCGCGCCTGCGTCTCGTGGTCCACGTGGACCAGTCCGAACCGCTGCGTGAAGCCCTCGGCCCACTCGAAGTTGTCCATCAGGGTCCAGGTCAGGTAACCGCGCACGTCGACTCCCGCCGCCATGGCTTGCGCCAGGGCTCTGATATGGCCGTCCAGGAAGGCGATGCGCTCGGGGTCGGCGACGCGGCCGGCGACCACTTTGTCGTCGGCCGAGGTGCCGTTCTCGGTGATGTGGATCGGCGGCAGCGCGGCGCCATAGCGGTCGGCCAGGCTCACCAGCAGTTCTCGAAGGCCGTCGGGGACCACCGGCCAGTCGAAGGCGCTGCGTGGGACGCCGTCGATCGGCACGTCCTGGAACGGCAGGCCGTGTTCGGGGCCGGGCGCGGCGACGCGGGTCGGGTTGTAGTAGTTGACGCCGAGGCCGTCCAGGGGCGCGGCGATCAGCTCCAGGTCGCCGTCGCGGACGACGCCGCCGAGGTCCGGGCCGGTGCCGTAGGCGGACAGGTCGGGGTAGCGGCCGAGCAGGATCGGGTCGGTGAACAGGCGGTTGTGCAGGGCGTCGTAGGCATCGGCGGCCGCGCGGTCTTCGGCGGCGTCGGTGGCGGGCCAGACCGGCGTGAGGTTGTTGGCGATCAGGACCCGGGCCGCGCCCGCCGATCGCAGAGCGCTGACTGCCAGGCCGTGCGCGAGGAGTTGGTGGTGCGCGACCGGGATGGCGTCGGTCATCAGGGCGCGGCCCGGGGCGTGGACGCCGAAGGCGTAGCCGTACGCCAGGTGGATGAAGGGCTCGTTCAGCGTGATCCAGTGCTCGACGCGGTCGGCGAGGCGGCCGGCGAGCAGCGCGGCGTAGTCGGCGAAGCGGTGGGCGGTGTCGCGGGCCAGCCAGCCGTCGCGGTCCTCCAGGGCTTGCGGCAGGTCCCAGTGGAAGAGAGTCGGGAACGGCGTGATTCCCTTCTCCAGCAAGGCGTCCACGAGCCGGTCGTAGAAGGCTAGGCCGGCGGGGTTGGCCGGGCCGGTGCCGTCGGGCTGGATGCGGGTCCAGGCCACGGAGAAGCGGTAGGCGTTGACTCCGAGGTCTGACATCAGGGCTATGTCGTCGGCCGTGCGGTGGTAATGGTCGCAGGCGACGTCACCGGTCTGGGCCTCGCGGATCACGCCGGGTCGCCGGACGAAGGTGTCCCAGATCGAGACGCCCTTGCCGTCCTCAGTGGGCGCGCCCTCGATCTGGTAGGCGGAGGTCGAGGTGCCCCAGTGGAAACCGGCGGGGAACGGCGGGAGCGGGGGGTACGCGGTCACTGCGGGTCCACCTCCGGGGCACGGCTCAACATGAGTGGTCCTCAGGTTAGTGGGCGGAGGAGAATAGGGGAATGGAGACCACGACGGGCGGCGCGAGCGAGGGTGCGACTCCGGCGGGCGGTACGAGCGGCCCGGCGAGCGGCCCGGCCGGCCTGCGGCGCCGGCCGATGCAGCGGCGCAGTGCCGAACGCTACGAGCGGATCCTCACCGTCTGCGCCGAACTGCTGGACGAGGTCGGGTTCGCCGGACTCACCACCACCGCCGTCGCCAAGCGTGCGGAGGTGCCGATCGGTACCGTCTACCAGTTCTTCGCCGACAAGAGCGCGCTGGTGCACGCACTCGCCGCGCGCAACCTGCAGAACTACCTCGACCGGCTGGCCCGGCGCTACGCCGAGACCCCGCCGGGTTCGGTGGCCGACGTCGTGGACATCGCGATCGACGAGTTCGTGGACATGCGGCGCACCCTGCCGGGCTTCGGCGTCCTGGACTTCGGCGCCGGGAGCAAGTGGTCCGAGACCGACCCGCGGGACCTGTATGTGCTGGACGACTCGGTGGAGAACAACATGGCGGTGGCCCACCGCCTGCGTACCCTGACACCGTTCCTGGCCCTGTCGAAGACCGGCGAGGAGCAGGTGGAGTTGGCGTTGCAGGTGACGTTGGAGGCCGCCGACGCGGTGCTGCAACTGGCCTTCCGGCGCGACCCCGACGGCGACGCGGCGCTGATCGAGGAGTGCAAGCGGCTGCTGGTCGCGTACCTGGGGCGCTACTACGCGGGCTGATGCTCTCGCTATATGGTGGCGAAATGGACAAAAAGCGGCACCGCTTCGACTGGAGCATGCTGGGCTGCGCACTCAGCGGCCACGTGCTGTACGCCCCGGACGAGCCGGCGCTGCGCAACCGGCTGACGGTGGTGACGCCGGTCGGCACGACGTGGCGCTGCCTGCGGTGCGCGGACTTCGTCCCGGTGCCGGACGGAACGGCGCCGGCTTCGGGCCCGGCCGAGGACGCGCCGCTGGTCAAGCGGGGCGCGCAGATGCGGGACGCGGTGCTGCTGCGTTTCTTCGCCGTGGAGCGCTGGGTACGCGGCTTGCTGCTGCTGGCGGGGGCGTATGTCGTGCACCGGTTCGCCGGGCGGCAGGACGAGCTGCGGCAGGCGTTCGACCAGGCGGCGCCAGTGGTGAAGCAGGTGTTCGGCCGGGCCGGCTTCGATCTTCAGCATTCGAAGACGCTGGAACTGCTTCAGAAGGCGGTCGACGCGAAGCCGACGACGCTGACGTGGGTCATCGTGGCGCTGATCGCGTATGCGGCGGTCGAGGTGGTCGAGGGCGTCGGGCTGTGGCTGTTGCAGCGGTGGGGTGAGTACTTCGCGTTCGTGGCCACGGGCATGTTCCTGCCGCTGGAGATGTACGAGCTCGTACACAAGGTGAGTCCGCTGAAGCTGGGGACGTTCGTTCTCAACCTGCTGTTGGTGGTGTACCTGGTGTGGACGAAGCGGCTGTTCGGCGTGCGGGGCGGGAAGCGGGCGTATGAGGCGGAGCGGCATGCGGCTTCGCTGCTGGAGGTGGAGCGGGCGGCTACGGCTGAGGCTGGTTAGGGGCGGTGGGTGTTGTCCGGCTGAGCCGCTGGTGAGCGTGGGTGTCGTGGGCCGTTTGGGTGATGCCGTGACAACGCCGGAGGGTACTTTTTACGTGCTCGATATAGCAGCGTCCGTCGAGGGCAGCGGGAACCGGATCAGAGGACGGACGGCGCCGGGGTGAAGGAGAACGGTGGGCGCTGCCGAGACGTTCCTGAGGACAAGCAGCGGCGATGAGCGTTGCGCGACTGGGAGATGTCGCCAGACGCTCGAATCGGGCCAGTCTGAACGGCACGCGACGTGGGCGGAGCAGCGACGGCTGAGGCCGAGCAGCCGCGACTAGTGGCGGTGGGTGTTGTCCGGCTGTGAGGGATCGCCGGGGTGCTCGAAGCCGGGAGCGTGGGTGACGAGCGCGCGCCGGCGCTGATCGAGCCAGCGGTTGAAGGCGGCGAGGCGGGTCGGCTCGATGTCCTGGCCGGCAGACTGCGGATCGGGGCGGCGCTGGGTCGCGGTGACGGTGGCGAAGTGCCAGCCGATGCCGGAGCGGATGGGGCCGACGCGGGAGCCGACGGATGCGGCACGCAGCGCAGTGCCCAGTGCGGCTGGGAGGTCTTCGAGCGTGGTCCAGCCGAGGGTGCGCGGGGCGGCTTCGGCGGCGGCGAGTGGCGTGGTGCCGACCGAATGAACGACTCGGTACCAGGTGCGGTAGCGGGCAGCTGGCTCGCCGGGGTCCGAGGCGGTGGTGATGAGCTCGAAGAGCTCTGACATCGCCGGGCTGGTGGACCATGCGGCCGCATTTATCGAGCCGAGATATAGGGATTCGGCTTGGGTGAGAGTGCGGCGGGGGCTCACTGTTGGCCTGGCGGCCGGTTCGGCAACACGCCCGCCGTGGGCATTCGCGACAGCAGCCGAGTCGCGGGTCCGACCTATGGCCGGTGCAGTAGCCGGTTCGGCGATCAGCTCAACGTTCAGCTCAGCCACCGGCTTGCCGATCGGCCCGGCGATGTGCTTTCCAGTCAGTTCAGCGAGCGGCGCGGCGACCGGCTCGGCCATCGGCTCAGCCAGCGGCGCCGCGACCGGCCCGGCGATGGGCTTTCCAGCCGGTTCAGCAAGCGGCGCGGCGGTCGGTGCGGCGGTCGGTTCAGCGACCGGCGCGGCGACCGGTTCGGCTATCGGCTCAGCGGTCGGCTCAGCCACCGGCTTGCCGATCGGCCCTGCGATGCCAGTCGGTTCAGCGACCGGCGCGACGACCGGTTCGGCTATCGACTCAGCGACCGACCCAGCGACCGACCCAGCGACCGACCCAGCGACCGACTCAGCGACCGACTCATCATTCTCAGGTCTGCCCGCTGTCAACCGTGCGAGCTCGATTCGGCACAACTCTTCCGTGAGCAGCACCTGCGCCGTCCACCGTAAGAACTGCCGATCCTCCTTGCTCCCCACCGCCGGCAACCGTCCCGCCAACCGTCCGGCACGCAGCTCGCGCACCCGCGCATCAAGACGTTCGCGCGGGATCGGGGTGTCGGCGACCCAGCCGACGGCGTTCACCGCACCACCACAGGTATCGCCGCCGTGTATTGCGCACGGCCGAACCACATCAGCTTCACCATGGCCCACCAGTGGCCGGGAGCGGCGTCGGCGGGGATGGCGACGTCGAAGGCGATCTCCGTCTCGGCGTTCGCATCGAGGCCGAAGCCGAGCGAGTACGGCCCGATGAAGTCCCACGTGCCCCACGGGCTCACCGGCATCGCCTCGCCGTCGATGCGGCCGCGCGTGCGATTGGCCAGGCCGACGCGCAGGGTGGTGCGCTCGCCGGGTGCCAGGGTGAGGCCGTCGGTCATGGAGGTGATCTCCAGACCGGTGGCACGCGCCGTTTCGCTCTTGGTGCCCTGAGTCTGGACGTGCGGCTCGGTCTCGGTACCGGGCACCGGCGGCGCGTATTCGTCGTCGTCGATCAAGACGCTGATGACGTCCTCCACCACCGACTCGCCGACCCCCAGCTGCACCCGCACGAAGTGCATCCCCGGCTCGGCTCCGGCATCCGGGACCACCGTCAGCGGAAACACCGTGTGGCCGCCGGGCTCCAGCGCCACCGGCCGCGTCTCCGGCTCGACCCGCCAGCGATCAGGGGCCTGGATCGTCAGCAGCCCCTCGAACACCGTATCCGTGTACTGGCTCGCGACCGCGACGGTCACCTCACCGCCGCCGTTCAGCACCGCCGGGTTCGCGGCCACCGACACCGGCAGGAAGCCCATCGGCGCGGGACCCCGGTTGTGCAGCCAGTACCGCGCGTACACCGGCTGCGCCGGCTCCTGCGCGCGGCCGAGCATCGGTGCGGTGGCGGGCGATCCAGAACCCTGATACGGAACCATGATCGCCGTCGAGATCTGCGATCCGGCCAGCTCCACCGAACCCCCCGCCCGCACCTCGCACCGCAGCCCGCACTCCTCCAACAGATCCGCGCGATCGCTGGACAGCGTCCCGAGCGGACTGCGCACCGCGACCGTGGCGCCGAGTCCGCTCGCTTCCACCAGCCGCACCATGAACCCCAGCTCCGGCGAGCCGTCCAGCGCGGATCCCACCGACTCCGGGTTCCCGGCCGCCTTGACCGCCGTCACCTGCGCCGCGCCCTCCGGCGTCACCGTCAGCAGCGAGTGCAGCGGCTGCAACTTCCCCGCATGCGGTGCCTCCTGCCGTGCCAGCATCGGCGCGCAGAACGCCGCCCCGGACGCCACCAGCCCGGCGGCGCGCCAGTCCCCCGGCCCGCTGACCAGCGCGTAGTCGAAGTCGTGAGTCCAGTGCTGGAGCTGGAACGCCGAGCCGTCGGGCGCGCGCCGCAGCGGCGGGTCGAGCCACACGCCCGAAGGCCAGCCGGTGCACGACCGCATCAGCGACAGATGCAGAGCCCCGGACGGATCGACGGCGAACCCCGGCAGCCCGTTGTTGACCAGCCCGACCGTGTGGTCGTCGAGCAATACCGTGCTGCCGGGATCGGGGGCGGTCACGGCGACGGCACCGCCCGCGGCGAACTCGGACGCCAGCTCGGTGATCGCCGTACGCACCGCGTCGGCATCGGCGCCCGCGACGATCAGCACCGGCAGAGCGCGGGGCCCGCGCAGGTCGGCGTTCGGGACCCAGGCCTGCTCCACCGGTACCTCGGCCGGTACGAACATCCGCACCGAACCGTGGTCCTTCAGCGCCTGCGTGAACTGCTCCCGGACAGCGGTGTCGCAGCGGTCGAGGATCTCGGCGGCCAGCGGGTTCCAATCCGGGCAGCCGAGCACGATCCGGAAGTCCGGCAGGTTCGAGTCGACGTGCAGCCAGCCGTACCGCGCGCCCTCGGCCGACGTGGTGGTAGCCGTGACGCCGACCCGCGCCAGCGCCACCACCAGCTCCCGGACCTCCGGCCCGCTTTGTTCGAGGTCTGCGACCACGACCTCGGCGACGGACATCGCCACCCGGCCGACGCCCAAGTCCAGCGTCGCGGTGCTGCCGAGCCCGAAGAAGGTGTTGGCCGGGTTGTCCAGCGTCCAGGGCGCCACCGCCGAATCCGAGTCCGGCAGCGCGAATCCACGTCCGATGACGGCCCCCGCGACCTCCGCGACCGGACGCGCCCCGGGGATGTCGACCGGGAACTTCACGCGCAGCAGCCGGTCGGCGCCGGTGAAGTCCAGAACCCGGGTGCGGAAGTCGATGCGGTTCAGTCCGTGCAGCAGGGAGATCCGCTGCTCGTACTCGACTTCGCCGACCGTGCCGGTGACGACGTAGCGAACACCGATCGGCGACTCCTCGACGCGTACCGAGGTAGCGGCAGCCGACGCCGAGCCGGCGACCGCGCCGTTCGGCACCAGGTGCCACGGCCCCTCACCGAACTCAGGGTGCTGCGGATACTCCTCGCAGACGCGCAGCTCGTTGCCGATCTCCCCCGGTTTGAGCAGCTGACGTCCGGTGCCGAGTTCGACGATGCTCGCCAGGCCGCCGCCGCGCGCCGGATCGGCGGAGACCTCGAAGTATTCGTTGGCGATCGAGGCCGGCGCGTCCGAGACCGCCGTCCACGTCAGCTCTTCCAAACCGGAGCTGGAAACGGAGCTGGAGACCGAGCTGGAAACGGGAGCGAAGTCGACGTACCAAGTCCGCCATCCCATCCCCGGCACACCGGCGGCCACGAACGCCGCCACCACCTGCGTCCCGTTTCTGGCCTCGACCACGCACGGCACCTCACGGCCCTCGTCGTCGACCAGCCGCAGAGCCGTGGCGTGCTCGGGCAGCTCCACCGTCACCCGCACCAGGTCGGTCCGCACGAGCGCCAGCGTGTTGAACACCACGACCGCGCCGACCCGCGGCCCGTCGTATGTCTGCACATTGCGAAAGATCGCCGCCAGCGCCGCGTCCCGCGCTTCCGCCGCCAGATCATGCGCCTCACGCCACCCGGTGACCAGGTCGATGTACACCTGATCGGACTCCGAGCCGGTGATGGCGTCGTGATGCGCTCCATACGCCAACTGCCGCCACACCTTGTCCAGCGCGGCGCTCGGATAGCGGCCGAAGCCGAGAAGAGAAGCGAACGTCGCCACCTTCTCGGCATCCGTAGCCGCCGTCTCGGCCGCGCGCTGCGCCTGCTTGGTGTCGATGTAAGAGACGTCCTTGCCGGTGTAGACCGGGTTCATGTCCCGGGTCTGCGGGCTGGGCCGAACACCGCGTTCGGCGAGTTCAGCCTCCACGGCGGCGAAGAAGTCGCGCGGCAGCCCGGTGACGAAGCGCGGCCAGACATAGCGCGCGTTCCAGTCGCGGTGGATCGCGGTGACCCACTTGTTCGGCGGCGTGTAGTCGGTGCCGACCGGAAGCAGGGTATTGCGAGTCGCCGCGGCCGGCTTCAACCCGAGGAAGAGCTCGTACACCTTCTCCTCGGCCTCGGCCAGCGTCGCCGAGGAGTCCATCCACCAGCCGGCCGAGTAGTGGTTCGGCATGTAGTGCGTGACCACGCCCCGCCCCGACGGCGAGATCCACTCGAACTCGGCGGGGAACTGCATGTTCGCCACGTCGCCGGGCCGGTCGTCGAACCTCGTCAGCATCGGCCCCCACTGGTGGTACGGCCCGCGCGCCCACGACGTCGAGGACAGGCCGGCCTCGGCGACCAGGCCGGGGAACTGCGGGTCGTGGCCGAAGACGTCCAGCTGCCAGGCGGTCCGCGGGTCGGCGCCCATGATGTCGCGCTGGTAGCCGATGCCGTAGACCAGGTTGCGGATCGTGGTCTCCAGGCCGGTGAGGTTGGTGTTGGGCTCGTTGTAGGTCCCGCCCACCACCTCTACCCGGCCCGTCGCCAACAGCTCCCGCAGCAGGGCGCGGTACTGCGGGTACACGTCCCAGAACGGCTTCAGGTAGTCGACCTCGGCCAGGACGAAGGTGTAGTCCGGATCGGCGACGGCCAGGTCCAGATGCGCCTTGACCAGGTGGAACGCGTTGTTCTCCCAGACCGGCCGGGTGCTGCCGTCGTCGCCCTGCAACTCCCAGGCCTGGGTGTAGCCGGCCTGGGTGTTCCACCAGACCGGGTCGTAGTGGAAGTGCGAGACCAGGTACATGGTCCAGCCGGGTTCGGCGGCCGTGGCCTGGACCGGCTGCTCGGCCAGGACCCCGCCGTCCGGGCCGATCAACCGCAGCGTGGCGGTGAGCACGTCGCCGGGCGCGACGGCGGCGTCGACGGCCATCGGCAGCTCCGCGACCACCTCGCCGTCACCCGCCGCGACCGTCAGCTGCCCTCGCACCAGGTCGCCGAGAAGCGATACAGTCACCGCACCGTCCGTGACGGCCCGCTGGAGCACGATCCGGAGGACTTGACGCGGTTCCGCCTCGGTGCCGACGAAAAGCTCCGTCGCCCCGGCGGACCTGATCTGGACGGCCACAGCCCCTCCTCGCATCCCACCCGAATAAGCCACTTAAGCGCTAAAGCAGCTGGGAGTCATTAATGCCCACCTCTGGTAGCGGCGTCAACAAGCCTGGTGCCGCCCCGGGTCCGGAGAAGACCAAGGGCCGGCTCACCATCGCCGACATCGCCCGGGAGGTGGGTGTGTCGCCGAGCGCGGTGTCGTTCGCGCTCAACGGACGTCCCGGCGTCAGCGAGGCTACCCGGACGCGCATCCTTCAAGCCGCCGAACGGATGAACTGGCATCCGCACAGCGCCGCGCGCGCCCTCGGCGGCGCCCCGGCCGGCGCGGTCGGCCTGGTGCTGGCCCGCCCCACCCGCACCCTGGGCGCCGAGCCGTTCTACGCCCAGCTCATCTACGGTATGCAGTCGGTCCTCTCGGCCCGCTCGGTGGCGCTGCTCTTACAGGTCGTCGACGACACCGAGGCCGAGCTGGCCGTCTACCGGCGCTGGGCCGGCGAGCAGCGGGTGGACGGCCTGCTGATCGTGGACCCGCAGACCAGGGACCCGCGCATCGCCGTGGTGGAGGCACTCGGCGTGCCGGCCATCGTGCTCGGCGGCCACGGCCGGCACGGCGACCTGCCGACGGTGTGGGCCGACGACCGCGAGGCGATGCTGGAGACGGTGCGCTACCTGGCCGCGCTCGGCCACACCCGGATCGCCCACGTCGCGGGCACTCCGACGTTCCAGCACACCCAGCGCCGCATCAGGGCCCTGAAAGACGCCGCCACCCAGCTCGGCCTGGCCGAGACCCAGTCGCTGCCGACCGACTTCAGCGACGGCGAGGGCGCGGCGGTGACCCGGCGGCTGCTGTCCCAGCCGGACGCGCCGACGGCGATCGTGTATGACAGCGACCTGATGGCGGTGGCCGGGCTCGGGGTGGCGACCGAGATGGGCGTACCGGTGCCGGGCGAGCTGTCGATCGTGTCGTTCGACGACTCGGTCCTGACCCGCGTGATGCATCCGGCGATCACGGCGCTGTCGCGGGACACCCACGCGCTGGGCGTGCAGGTCGCCGAGGCGCTGCTGCGGATCGTGGAGAACCCCGGCTCGGTGGGCGACATCAAGGCGGCGACGCCGCGGTTGACGGTGCGGGAGAGCACGGCGAAGCCGCGGCGGTGACGTGGTTCCCCGCCGGGCGCATGATAGAGAGATCGCATGAGTGATCTCGACCTCGCAGCGTTGCAACAGCGCCTGGAGGAGTTCGCGGCGGCCCGCCGGTGGGCGCCGTACCACACCCCGAAGAACCTCGCGATGGCCTTGATGGTGGAGGCCTCCGAGCTCGCGGAGATCTTCCAGTGGCTGACGCCGGAGGAGTCCGGCGCGGTGATGTCGGACCCTGACAAGGCGTTCCGGGTGCGGGACGAAGTCGCCGACGTACTGGCGTACCTACTACAGCTGGCGAGCGCTTGCGGGGTCGACGTGCTGGCCGCGCTGGCGGACAAGATGGAGCGCAACGAGCTGCGCTTCCCGGTGCCGAAACACCAAGGCTGAAACGGGCACTTCGGGCAGCCCACGCGTAGGGTTGTCGGCATGAGCACTGTGGAGCTGACCAAGGACACCTTCGAGAAAACCGTGACCGCCGACGGGATCGTGCTGGTCGACTTCTGGGCGGCGTGGTGCGGGCCGTGCCGGCAGTTCGCCCCGATCTACGACCGGGTGTCGGAGGCCAATCCGGACATCACGTTCGCCAAGGTCGACACCGAGTCCGAACCGGAGCTGGCCGGCGCCTTCGACATCCGCTCCATCCCGACGCTGATGATCTTCCGCGACGGGGTCATGGTCTACGGCCAGCCCGGTGCGCTGCCGGAGGCGCCGCTGGTGGACCTGATCGGGCAGGCGCGGTCGCTGGACATGGCGGAGGTGCGGCGGCAGATCGAGCGGCATCAGCACTCGGACTCGGGCCAGGCGAATGCGGGGGCTGACTCGCAGGAGTAGGCCGCTTGGTTCGTGGTTCGTGGTTCGTGGTTCGTGGTTCGAGCTGAAAGCCGCCGTGCCGCCCGCCGGCTTGAGGAATCACACGGCGGGCGGGCCGGCTCTTACGCCTCACGCGTGGCGGTCAGCAACAGCGGATGGAACAGCTCCTGCTCACCAGACGTCTTCGCGCCGGTGCTTGAAGACGACCTTTGGAGCGGTCTTGATCACCGCCACGGGCCGATCTGGACCGGACCTGCCTCCCGCGACCACTAAAATCACAGGATGCGCATCGCTAGATTCTCCGTCGACGACGAGGTGAAGTTCGGGATCGTGGAGGGCGAGGGCGACCTGCCCGAGGCCCTGGAGGTGGTCGAGATCGTCGGCCATCCGTTCGGCCCGGTGCAGGTCACCCAACGCCGGTGGCCGGTGCCGCGGGTGCGGCTGCTGGCGCCGGTGCTGCCGTCGAAGGTGATCGGCATCGGGCGCAACTACGCCGAGCACGCCGCCGAGCTCGGCAACGCGGCCCCCGGCAAGGACGACCCGGCCGTGGTGTTCCTGAAGCCGTCCACCTCGGTCGTCGGCCCCTCCGACGCGATCCAGTACCCGATCGGCGTGTCCTTCGACGTGCAGCACGAGGCGGAGCTGGCGGTGGTGATCGGCCGGATGTGCCGGCAGGTCCCGGAGAAGCGCGTTCCCGAGGTGGTCCTGGGCTACACCTGCGCCAACGACGTCACCGCGCGCGACCTGCAGCGCGCGGAGAACCAGTGGGGCCGGGCCAAGGGCTTCGACACGTTCTGCCCGCTGGGCCCGTGGATCCAGACCGAGCTGGACCCGGCGGACCTGGCCATCACCTGCGCGGTCGACGGCGAGCTGCGGCAGGCCGGGCGCACCGCGCAGATGACCCGGTCGGTCGCCGACCTGGTCTCCTACGTCTCCGAGGCGATGACCCTGCTGCCCGGCGACGTGATCCTCACCGGGACCCCGGCCGGGGTCGGGCCCATCGTGGTGGGGCAGCAGGTGACGGTCGGCATCGAAGGCATTGGCAACTTGACGAACCGGGTGGTGGCTCGTGACTGATTCCGTTCCCAACTCCGTACCCGGCGTGGACAAGCCGGTACGCGTCCGCTTCCCCCCGTCGCCCACCGGCGACCCGCACGTCGGCATGGTCCGCTCGGCGCTGTTCAACTACGCGTTCGCCCGCCACTACGGCGGCACGTTCGTCTTCCGCGTCGAGGACACCGACGCCGCGCGCAACACCGAGGAGTCGTACAACGCGCTCCTGAGCACGATGCGCTGGATGGGCTTCGAGTGGGACGAGGGCCCGGAGATCGGCGGGCCGTACGGGCCGTACCGGCAGTCCGAGCGCATGGGCCTGTACTCGGACATCGCCGCCAAGCTCCACTCCGGCGGCTACGCCTACCGCTGCTACTGCACGCAGGAGGAGCTGGACGCGGCCAACGAGAAGGCCAAGAGCGAGAAGCGGGCGCCGGGCTACGCCGGAACCTGCCGGGACCTGACGCCGTCGCAGATCGCGGCGCACGAGGCGGCCAGCCGCAGCAGCGTCCTGCGCTTCCGGATGCCCGAGGGCACGCTGTCCTGGACCGACCTGGTCCGCGGCGAGATCTCGTTCGACACCGCCAACGTGCCGGACTACGTCCTGGTCCGGGCCGACGGCTCGCCGCTGTACACGCTGGTGAACCCGGTCGACGACGCGCTGATGAAGATCACGCACGTGCTGCGCGGCGAGGACCTGCTCTCCTCCACCCCGCGCCAGCTGCCACTGCACGCCGCGCTGATCGAGCTGGGGCTGGCGGAGACGGTGCCGGTGTTCGGGCACCTGCCCTACGTCATGGGCGAGGGCAACAAGAAGCTGTCCAAGCGGGACCCGGAGGCGTCGTTCTCCTTCTATGTGAAGGAGGGCTACCTGCCCGAGGGTCTGCTGAACTACCTGGCGCTGCTGGGCTGGTCCCCCGGCGGCGACAAGGAGTTCTTCTCCCCCGCCGAGATGTACGCGGCCTTCGACGGCACCCGCATCAACGCCAACGCGGCCCGCTTCGACCTGAAGAAGTGCCAGGCGATCAACGGCGACCACGTGCGGGCGCTGGCCCCCTCGGACCTGGCCCGCCGGATCGTGCCGTTCCTGGCCGAGCAGGGCCTGATCGCCGACCCGCCGCTGCCGGAGGAGGCGGCGACGCTGGCCGCCGCCGTGCCGCTGATCCAGGAGCGGATGGTGGTGCTGCGCGAGTCGGTGGACATGATCGGCTTCCTGTTCGTCCCGGAACACGCGTTCACGGTCGACCCCGCCGACGCCGCGAAGGCCCTCGGCGAGGACGCCCGGCCGGTGCTGGAGGCGGCGGCGAAAGCGTTGGAGGCGCTGCCGGAGTGGTCGACGCCGGCGATCGACGCCGCGCTGCGCGAGGCGCTGATCGAGGGGCTGGGGCTGAAGCCGAAGAACGCTTTCACGCCAGTACGCGTCGCACTCACCGGACGCCGGATCTCGCCGCCGCTGTTCGAGTCGATCGAGCTGCTGGGACGCGAGCGGACGCTGCGGCGGTTGGGAGCGGCGCTGGGTCCGGCGCTGAGTGGCTGAGCTCAGCCGGGAGCGCCGCCGAACATCAGGCCGGAACTCGTTTTGGCCGGAGGGCGGCGCTCCCGTATAGTTGTCGACGCAACGCCGCGCGACAAGATCAGGTCGGGTGGTTTTTGGGGTATGGTGTAATTGGCAACACGGCTGATTCTGGTTCAGTTGTTCTAGGTTCGAGTCCTGGTACCCCAGCTTTTGAGAGCGGATCCCTTAAGGGACCCGCTCTTCGTGCTTTTACTCACCGGTAGTTGAGTACCCGTACTCTGCCGCCTTCGACGTCCCGGCCGCAGACTGGGGGACATGAAGAAGTACTGGGAGGCCTTCTGGGGCCTGGCCGTCCTCACCGGCATCGTCGCGCTGATCGCCTCGTTCGTGAAGATCCCCGGACGCACGGTGCTGGACGTCGGGCTCGGCGCCGTGAGCCTGTACTGGCTCCTGGTGATCACCACCGTGCCGTGGAACCTGTACTTCCGGGCGCGGGAGGTGCGGCACGAGATCGGCGTCTCACGCGAGCGCGGGATCGCGGTGCCGCAGGGCCGCGAGGCCGAGGTCCGGCGCTGGCAGCGGCGGCTGTTGCGGCTGGCGCTGGCCGGGCACGTGATCTCCGCGGCGGTGGTGGCGGCCGTGACCTACGCGTCCGGACACGTCCTGGGCTACTACTTCGCGGCGTTCTACCTGCTCAGCTGCGCGATCCGGCCCGCGGCGGCGTACCTGGGCCACGTGCGGGCGCGGATCGCGAGCCTGCTGAAGGAGACCAAGTTCCCGCGCGAGGACGTGGTCGAGCTCACCACGCAGGTGGCCACGCTCACCGCCGAGGTTGAGGCGCTTCGCGAGCAAACCACCCAGGCCCACGACCACGCGCTGCGCGAACTGGTCAGCGTCCGTTCCGACCTGCGCGCCGCCGACACCCGGCGGCAAGCGGACGTGCGCCTGGCGCGGGAGGCCGCCGACGGCGACCGCGCCGCACTGCGCGGCCGCGTCGAGCAGGCCGAGCGCCGGGTGGCGGCGGTGGCCCGCCACTTCGACGAAGCCGTGGACGGTCTCACCGACCAGCGAGAACTGCTTGGCGGCATCCGGGCGTTCGTACGACTGGTGCGGGCCGACGCGGCGGCGGCCGAGGGCTAGGACTCCGTCGCGCCGACGATTTGGGCGAACCCCACGGATCGCCTAAGATGAGACGCGCTGCCGATCGCGCCGAGGCGCCGGTGGTAATGCTAGGGGCCCCGTTGTGTAGCGGCCTAGCACGCTGCCCTCTCAAGGCAGTAGCGCGGGTTCGAATCCCGTCGGGGCTACGGATGGGAAGACCAGGGCAGATATCATCTGTTCTGGTCTTTTGCTTTGCGGAAGCGGCACCCTTCTCAGCCCGTCCGGGACCCGTCGTCCGACTATCGCACTTTCACTGCATTGTGGTGAACATATCGATGAGTACGTCACCGCCTCACGGCATAACAGTTCCCCGCTTGTTGTACTGATCTCTACCTGTAAGCAGCGCATCGGCAGCTGGACGCGGAGATCGAGGGAAACCATGAGGTGGGCGCCACGCGTCGGACGGCGAGTTCGGGCCGGATCTGGACCGGCACCGGCACCCGAGGCGGAAAGGCCACGCCTTCCTCCGCAGCGGGACGCGCCGACCGCAGTCCGACGGACAGCGCAGCCCGGAGCGTTCTGCCGGGTCGAGGAGATCGGGCAGACGGCGGTCAGCAGATCCGGCCGTGCCGTGATCGCCATTCCAGCTCAGTCCACGAGGGCGGGCCGGTGGGTGTATGTGACCTGAGGCTGCCCGCGTACACGTCGCATGACACCGCCGCCGGCACCTCGTCATCTCCGAGCGCGGCCCGCGTTCCCTAGGCCATCTGCCTGAAATGGCATCCCACGAGCCCGGCGCGTGTAGCGATCGCGCGGCGGTGGCATCGCCAGGGTGAGCCGCGCGTCGGCGGCGAGCCGGCTGCGCGGGTGAGCAGACAGGGGGTGGAGCGGATGGCCGCTCTGTGGTGGTCGTCGCGGGAGTACGAGCTTTCCGAGGCGTCCGAAGGAATCGGCGAGGTCCTGGGCGGGATCGCGCAGGGGATGAAGAACGGCGGTTGGGAGGGCGTCGCCGTCGGCGGTGACGTGCACGGGTACAAGCCCGGCATCGACTTCTTCGCGGCCGTACAGTACCTGCCGATCGGCGGTAGGAAGTTCTGGCAGGTGATCGCCGTTGGTGGCGACGGCAAGCAGGCGCAAGCGACGTCGGAGATCGACGGACTGCAGTCAATCATCGACAGCCTGAAGTTCCTGTGAGTCCGCCTTCCGGCTCCTGGCACAGTCCGCTCGCGCCTGTCACATCAGGGCTCTCTTCGATCCCGCGACCGTCTCGGGCCGGATCAGCTCGACGAGCGTCTCGACATTCAACAGCCCCCTCTCCAGGACGAGTTCGGCTACTCCCCGACCGGTGAGAAGGGCCTCTTTGGCGATGTCGGTTGCGGCTGTGTATCCGATGTGTGGGTTGAGGGCGGTGACCAAGCCGATGGACTTCTCGACGGTCGCGTGCAGGGCTTGAGTGTTGGCTGTGATCCCGACGACGCAGCGATCCGCGAGCATCACACATGCGTTGCGCAAGTGCGTGATGCTCTCCGAGAGCGAGCGCAGGATGATCGGTTCGAAGGCGTTGAGCTGGAGTTGTCCGGCCTCGGCGGCCATGGTGATGGTGATGTCCCTGCCGATCACGTCGAAGGCCACCTGGTTGACGGCCTCCGGGATCACCGGGTTGACCTTGCCCGGCATGATGCTCGATCCGGCTTGCACCGGCGGCAGGTTGATCTCGCCGAGGCCGGCGCGGGGGCCGGAGGACAACAGCCGCAGGTCGTTGCAGATCTTGGACAGTTTGACGGCGATGCGCTTCAGCACACCCGAGACCTGCACGAACGCGCCGCAGTCCTGCGTGGCCTCGATCAGGTCGGCGGCGGTGACCAGGGGCAGGCCTGTGATCTCGGCGAGGTGCCGGCGTGCCGACTCGGCGTATCCCGCCGGTGCGTTGAGAGCGGTGCCGATCGCGGTTCCGCCGAGGTTGATCTCATGGACGAGCTCCACAGCCTCGGCGAGCCGGCTGCGGTCCTCGTCGATCATGACGGCATAGGTCGCGAACTCCTGCCCCAGCGTCATCGGCACCGCGTCCTGGAGCTGGGTGCGGCCCATCTTCAGCACGTCGCGGAACTCGACGGCCTTGACCGCGAACGCGTCCTGGAGTTGAGCCATGGCGCCGAGCAAGCCGTGTACCGCGACCACCGTCGCGATCTTCACGGCGGTCGGGTAGACGTCGTTGGTCGACTGGCTGAGATTGACGTCCTCGTTGGGGTGCAAGTGCTCGTACTGGCCTTTGGAGTGGCCCAGCAGTTCCAGCGCCCGGTTCGCGACGACTTCGTTGGCGTTCATGTTGGTGGAGGTGCCTGCCCCGCCCTGGATCACGTCGACCGGGAACTGGTCGTGCAGGCCGCCGGCACGGATCTCGTGGCAGGCGGCGACGATGGCGGCTGCCTTCTCCGGCTCGAGGAGACCGAGTTCCGCGTTCGCCGAAGCGGCGGCGGCCTTGACGGCCGCCAGGGCGTCGATCAGATGCGGGTAGGCGGAGATCGGCGTGCCGGTGATGGGGAAGTTCTCGATGGCACGCAGGGTGTGAATCCCCCAGTACACGTCGGCGGGCACAAGTCTGTCGCCGAGCAGGTCGTGCTCACTGCGCATGGCTGCGGCGGTCATGGTG
This sequence comes from Catenulisporales bacterium, assembly GCA_019510485.1. Lineage (GTDB taxonomy): Bacteria > Actinomycetota > Actinomycetes > Streptomycetales > Catenulisporaceae > Catenulispora. The sequence goes on along the minus strand of JAEKKI010000160.1, from coordinate 8,394 downwards.
ATCCGGCCTTCTCTCAGGCTCAAAACAGCCGGTCCTTGGCCTTGTAGTAAGCGCCGCCGAAAGGCAGGAACCATGCGGTGCCGTTGTAGAAGGGGACGGGGACCTTCGGGAAGCCGAAGCCGCGCAGCGGGTTGGCCTCCTGGCGGCCGTCCATCATCTCGGCGATCGCCCGGCCCATGTAGGTGGACATCTGGACACCGTGGCCGCAGTAGCCCATGGAGTAGTACAGGCCGTTGTCTTCGCCGGCATGCGGGATCCGGTCCCAGGAGAAACCGACCATTCCGCCCCACACATAGTCGATCCGCACCCCGGCCAGCTGCGGGAAGATCTCGGTCATCTCCCGCTTGAGGATGTCGCCGCTCTTGAGGTCGGAGGCCGGGTTCGAGGGCGCGAATCGGGCCCGGCCACCGAAGGCGAGGCGGTTGTCCGGGGTGAGGCGGACGTAGTGGCCGACGTTCTTGTGGGCGACCAGCAGGCGGCCGTTCGGGATGAGCTCCTTGGCGCGCACCTCCCCCAGCGGTTCGGTGACGATGATGAAGCTGCCGACGTTGATCAGCCGCTTGCGGAACCACGGCATCGACTTGTCGGTGTAGGCGTCAGTGGCCGCCATGACCTGCTTGGCGCGGATGGTGCCATGCAGGGTCTCCACCAGGAAACCGCCGCCGGGCAGGCGGGTGAGGCCGGTGGCGGCGTTGCGTTCGTGGATCTCGGCGCCGGAACGCTCCGCGGCGTCTGCCAGGCCGCTGAGGAACTTGCCGACGTGCAGGCCGGCGCTGAGCGGGTCAAGCAGGGCGCCGTGGTAGTAGTCCGAGGCGAGTTCGGCACGCAGTTCGCTCTTGCTCAGGACGACCGTCTCGTGGCCGAAGTTCTCAGCCAGGTCGCGCTGCTTGGCCCGCAGGCCCTCGAAATGCTGGGGCTTGCAGATCAAGCCCAGGCGCCCGGAACGGTGGAAGTCGCAGTCGATCCGCTCTGCGACCGTGAGGTTCTCGACGACGTCGACCGCCTCGCGAAACGCGTCGTACAGCTCGCGGGCCCGCTCCTGACCATAGCGCTCGCGGGCCTCGGCGGGGCTGATGGTGAGGCCCTGGGTGCACATGCTGCCGTTGCGCCCGGAGGCGCCGGAGCCGACCTTGTCCTTCTCGACGAGGACGACCCGTGCGCCCTTGCGGGCGCTGTGGTAGGCGGTGGACAGGCCGGTGAGGCCGCCGCCGATCACCACCACGTCCGCCTCGTCGGGCAGTTCCTTTCCGGATCGGTCGGGCAGGGCCGGCGCTGTGTCCAGCCAGTAAGGGATCTGCTTCATGGTCTGCGTCCTCTGCGTTCTTCAGTACTGTTTCGCCGGTGCGCCGTCGATCAGCAGCCGAGGAGCTTCGGCAGGCCCGACAGGTCGGGCAGCTCGTCGTAGGGCTGGTAGTCGGCACTGCCGGGACGTCCGTAGCGGTTGATCCACACGCGGCGCTTCAAGCCGAGGTCGCGGGTCGGGATGTGGTCGTACTCCCAGCCCTGCGCGGTGTGGACGACTTGGGCGGGCTCGACGCCCATCACCTGGTACGCGTGCTCGAAGATCTGGCGGTCCGGCTTGTACGCGCCGGCCTGCTCGGCGGTGATGACGTAGTCGAACTCGACCCCGATGTTCTCGACGTTGCGGGCGATCAGGTCGTCATCGGAGTTGGAGATGATCGCGATCTCGTAGCGGGACTTCAGGGCCCGCAGCGCGTCCGGGACCTCGGGGAAGGGACCGAAGGCCGGGACGGCCTCGACGAGGGCGTCGCCGTCGGAGTCACGGTATTCCAGGCCGTGCAGGCGCATGGCGTTGCGCAGGCTGGAGTGCAGGATCTCGTGGTAGGGGCGGTAGTCCTCCAGGACGGCCTGGAAGCGCATGACGCGGAAGTCGTCGAGGAACTCGTCGACATCCAGGTTGTCCAGGCCCAGCCGGTCGGACAAGACCTTCAGGGTCGTGGGGCCGAGCTCGAAGTCGATCAGGGTGGCGTAGGCGTCGAAGGTGACGATCTCTCGCATGGTTCCGCCTTGCTTCAGCGATTGTCGGATGTCTTACTCGGAAAGCCGATGCAGACGTTCTTCGTCTGCGTGTAGCCGGCCAGGGCTTCCAGGCCCTTCTCCCGGCCCCAGCCGCTGTGCTTGTAGCCGCCGAACGGCAGCTCGACGCCGGTGCCCACGCCGGTGGCGTTGACGGAGACCTGGCCGGCGCGGATGCCCTCGGCCAGCCGCATCGCGGTGTCGAGGTCGCGGGTCCAGACATAGGAGGACAGGCCGTACGGACTGTCGTTCGCGATATCGAGGGCCTGGCCGGCGTCATCGAACTCGAGGACGGTGAGGACCGGGCCGAAGATCTCTTCGCGGGCGCACCGGGCGTCGTTGGTCAGGCCGGTCAGGATGGTCGGCTCGATGTAGTAGCCGTCGGCCAGCGCCGGATCGGAAGGTGATCCACCGCCGATCCGTACGACCGCGCCCTCCTGCCGGGCCAACTCCAGGTAGGTCAGCACCCGGTCACGCTGCCGGGCGGCGACCAGCGGGCCGATGTCCGGGTCGGACAGGCCGGGGCCGATGCGCAGCGTGGCGAGCTTCGCGACGAGCCGGTCGAGGAATTCCTCGGCTCCACGCTGGAGCAGCAGCCGCGTCCCGGCCGAGCACATCTGCCCGGCGTTGCTGAACGAGGCCCCGATGACCGCGCTCAGCGCCAGGTCGAAGTCGGCGTCCGCGAAGACGATGAACGGCGACTTCCCACCCAGCTCCGTCACGGACGGAACCACGTTGGCGGCCGCGGCTTGGGCGACCTTGACACCGGTGGCGACCGAGCCGGTGAAGGTGACCTGGTCGATGTCCGGGTGGCCGGCCAGGGCCGCGCCGGTCTCGCCGTCGCCGGGCACGATGTTCAGAACACCGGCCGGAAGGCCGCATTCCAGAGCGATCCTGCCGATCTCCAGCGGGGTGAGCGGCGCCTCCGGCGACGGCTTGAGCACCACCGTGCAGCCCGCCGCCAGCGCCGGTGCCGAACCTCTGGCAGTGTTCTGCAAGGGATAGTTGAACGGGATGATCTGCGCGGAGACGCCGATGGGCTCGCGGACGGTGTAGTCGACCAGGCCGGGCCGCAGCGGGATCGTCGTGCCGCCGAGCTTGTCGGCGACACCCGCGTAGAACTCGAAGTAGCGCGCGGCGGCCTCGACGTCGGCCTTGGCCTGGCTCAGCGGCTTGCCGACGTCCTGGCTCTCCAGGCGGGCGAGCCGCTCGCCCTGATAGCGAATGGCTTCGGCGATCCGGAACAGGAGCCGGCCCCGGTCGGCGGGGCGCATCCGGGCCCACTCGGACCCGGTGAACGCCGCGCGGGCCGCGGCCACCGCCTGGTCCACGTCTGCCTGGCCGGCCAGGGCGACCTGGGCTATGGCGGTGCCGTCGGACGGGTCGAGAACCGTGAACGAGCGGCCGTCGGCGGCGGGTGTCCGCTTGCCGTCGATGAGCAGTTCCGTCAGCTCCAGTCCCGCGGTCATGGCTGGATCTCCCCTTGGACCTCGCCGAAGATGACGACCTCGTCGCCCGGGTGGACGGTGCGGATCCGGCGCACCCAGAGCACGATGCCGTCCTGCGGGGCCAGCACCTTCTCCACAGTGGTGCCGTAGTGGTCGGAGATGGTGGCGATCAGGTCGCCTTCCTTGCACACCTCTCCGGGTTCGGCGCGAGCGACGAAGAAGCCGCCGGCGCCGGCGCGGGCGAACGTGCCGGAGACCGCCGTGTAGGTGTCCCGCAGCGTCGCGTCGCCGTCGATCATGCCGAGCCGGCGCAGGATGTTGCGGATCGAGTCCATGTGCCGGGTGACATTGGCCTCTTGGTACGTCGCGCCACCGACCTCGATGGTGATGGCGGGCTTGCCCGCCGCCAGCGTCGGGTGCCGGACCGTGCCGCCCCACTTGCCGCCCTTCCAGACCAGTTCGTGCCCGGCGGCCAGGGCGAGGTCCGTCGCCAGGTCCTCGTACCCGCCCTGGAGGATCACCAGCGGGGCGATCTCGCCGTAAGCGCCACCGGTGTGCAGGTCTACGAGCGCGTCGATGGCCGGGACGACCTGGTCGACGAAGGTGGCGGCGAGGCGCTGCGTGTACGAGCCGTCCGGGTCGCCGGGGAAGACGCGGTTGAGGTTGAGGTGGTCCAGGTCGCCGGCGCGAGCGGCCGCCTCGAAGGCGGGGGTGTTCATGCACGGGATGCCGACGATGGTGCCGCGCAGGGTGGCCGGGTCGATCTCGGACAGGACGCGCCGGATCGCCTCCTGGCCGTCGTACTCGTCGCCGTGGACACCGGCGTCCACGCACAGGACGGGACCGTCATGGGCGCCGTTGACGACGATGAGCGGGATGCCGATCTCCACGCCGTAGGTGCTGGCGCCGACCGGGATGAGGCCGTGTGCACGCTCGTTGCGGGGGACGGTGAGCGGGCCGATGGAGTACATGGTGTTCCTTTGCGAAAACGGATGTGCGTCAGGCGGAGGCGGAGGAAGCGGTGGGATCAGAGCACCTTCGACAAGAAGGCGCGGGTGCGGTCCTGTTTCGGAGCGGCAAGGACCTCACGCGGGTGGCCCTGCTCGACGATCACGCCGTCGCTCATGAACACCAGGTGATCGGCGACCTCGCGGGCGAAGCCCATCTCGTGGGTCACGACGATCATCGTCATCCCGGTGGCCGCGAGGTCGCGCATGACGTCCAGGACGTCTCCCACGAGTTCGGGGTCGAGCGCGGAGGTCGGCTCGTCGAACAACATCAGCTTCGGCTCCATGGCCAGCGCCCGGGCGATGGCCACCCGTTGCTGCTGACCGCCGGAGAGCTGGCTGGGGTAGGCGTCGGCCTTGTCCCGCAGGTTCACCCGGTCCAGGAGCCGGTGTGCGCGTTCGCGGGCCTCGGCCTTGCTGACGCCGCGCACGAGCACCGGGGCCTCGATGATGTTGTCCAGCACGGTCTTGTGCGGGAACAGGTTGAACCGCTGGAACACCATCCCGATGTCGGCTCGCTCGCGGGCCGCCTCGCGCCCGCTGAGCTGGTGGAGCTTGCCGCCGCGCAGCTTGTAGCCGATATAGCAGCCGTCCACCCGCACGTAGCCCTTGTCCAGGAGCTCGAGCTGGTTGATACATCGCAAGAGCGTCGTCTTGCCCGATCCCGACGGGCCGATGATGCAGGTGACGCTGCTGCGCGCCACGTCCAGGTCCACGCCGTGCAGCACCTTGGCGAAGCCGTAGTTCTTGTCGACTCCACGGATCTCCACGAATGCACTCATGACGCGCTCACCTCCGGGGAGTCCGGCCGGACGCGAAGGGCCCGGATGATCTGACGAACCAGGCCGCCGCGCCCGGAAGCGTGCGAACGGTTGCCCCGGCCGAGTTTGCGTTCAAGGAAGTACTGGCCGACGGACAACACCGAGGTGACCGCCAGGTACCACAGGCTCGCGACGATCAGCAGCGGAATGGTCTGGTAGGTGGTGGCGTAGATCTGCTGGACGGCGTGCAGCAGCTCGGTCATCGAGATGACGCTCACCAAAGCGGTGGATTTCAGCATCGAGATGGTCTGGTTCCCGGTCGGCGGCACGATCAGCCGCATCGCCTGCGGCAGGATGATCCGCCGCATCGCCTGGAAGCGGGTCAGGCCGAGGGAGTGGGCCGCTTCGGCCTGGCCGCGGTCCACGCCGAGCAGACCGCCGCGGACGATCTCGGCCATGTACGCGCCCTCGTTGAGCCCGAGGCTCAGCACCGCCGCGGCGAACGGGGTGATCATGCTGTTCGTGGCGCCGTGCACGAAGCTCGGGCCGAACGGGATCCCCACCGAGACCTTCGGATACAGCGAGGCCAGGTTGTACCAGAAGATGATCTGGACGAGCAGGGGTGTGCCGCGGAAGAACCATACGTAGAGCCAGCCGGCACCGGAGACCAACGCGTTCGCCGACTGGCTCATGACGCCGAGCACCACGCCGAGGGCGATGCCGATCGCCATGCTCAGAACCGTGAGTTCCAGCGTGGTGAGGACCCCGACGACGATGGTGTTCGTGGTGAGGTACTGACCGACCACGGACCACTGGAAGTTCGGGTTGGTCACCAACGCGTGCACCAGCATGGCGGCACCGAGGCCGACCGCGATGACGGCTAGTACCCGTGCCGGGCGCACACGGTGCGCGAGCGGCGGGACCTTCTCCGCCGGCGAGGCCGTCCGCTCGGCACCGGACGGCGGTGTCGTATGGACGGCGTCGACGCTTGGCATTGCCATCAACTCCCCTGCTACTGGATGCCGTTGACGACGGCGCTCGGAATGCCCTGATCGCTCATCTGCCACTTCGCCAGCAGCTGCTTGTACTGGCCGTTGTCGATCAGGTACTGGATCGCCGCGTTCAGCGGCTGGGCCAGGCCCGAGTCCTTGGCGACCGAGATGGCGCAGGGGTTGCTGTAGTAGGTCAGGGCCACCTTGACGTTCTCGTGGAGCTGGTTCGTCGCGTAGTTGGCGATCGTGTGGTCGGTCATGAGCGCCTGAATGCGTCCGTTCCCGAGCGCGAGATGCTCCGCGTTGAGGTCTGAGAAGGAGTGGATGTCGACCGGCTTCTTGCCCGCGGCCGTGCACTTGCCGGACTGCGTCGTCAGGTCTGCCAGGTACGTGCTGCCCGTCTGGGCACCGACGCTGACCCCGCACAGCCCGTCGAGTCCGTTGATCTGCAAGGGGGAGTCCTTGGTCACCATGACCGAGTTGCCGCCCATGAAGTCGTGGACCATGTCGACGAGCTTCTCGCGCGGGGGATGCACCCCCATGTCCGAGGCGATCATGTCGTAGCGGCCGTTCTGCAGGCCCGGGATCAGCGAGGGGAAGCCCCCGTTGACGAACTGGACCTTGAGCCCGAGCACTGCGGCGGCCGCGGCGATCACGTCCGGCTCGAAGCCGAGGATCTGCCCGGTGGGGCTCTGGTACTCCAGCGGCGGCACGCTGGCGTCCGTCCCGACCACCAGGGTCTTGGTCCGGTACTGAGCCGGAACCTGGCTCGCCAGCTTGGCCACCGTGCTCGCGGCGGGGGCCGCAGCGGCCGCCGGCGAAGCCGGAACAGCTCCGCCTCCTGAGCTGCACGCGCTCAGCGCGCCGGCCGTCAGGCAGGCGACCGCTGTCGCCGCGATCACGCCGCGGGTTCGGATGGACCGGTTCATGGGACCTGCCTTCTTTCGGTGGGAGGGGTGTCGAGCGCTGGGACGCCAAGGCCGGGAATCTGGAAGGCAGGGCTTCCGATCGCCTGGCCGAGGTTCTGGTCGGAGTGTTCGTGGTCCCAGGGGGCGGCTATGGCGGCGAGTTCGGCGCCGGCGGCGACGGTCAGGCCGTGCATGCCGTAGAAGATCCGCCCGGCAGCCGGCGCGTGCACCGGGTGTTCGGTGCCGTCGGCCGGGTCGACGATGCGACCGAGGAGACCCCCCGCCGCCACGTCGCCGCCGGCAGCGAATTCGGGGTACCACAAGCCGGTGGCCTGGGCCGTGACGCCGGCGGTCCAGACCCACTCGCGGATCGGCGAGGGGGCTGAGTCCTCAGAATCGAGAACGCCGAGGTGGCGCAGTGCTTGAAGCAGCCCGTCGACGCGGCGGCCGGCGGTGGCCGCATCGCGCTGTCCGAGCTCGCCGACCTCGACGAGCACCGCGCAGACCCCGCGGCGGGCGGCGGCGGCATGGCTGTTGCCGCCGTCCGGCGTCAGGCCGAGGATGACGTCCTCGACCCCGCAGGAACGGGCCAGCTCCGCGGTCGCCTTGTCCAGGCCCTGGTCGCCGGTGAGGCGGTAGCCCACGAAATCGCGCAGGACTTGGTCGATGCCGCCGCAGTGCAGGTCGATGTAGACGTCGGCGCCGTCGATGAGGTGGGTGAAAAGCCAATCGGCCAGCCGCTGGGTGGGGCTGCCGTCCGGATCGCCGGGGAAGACGCGGTTGATGTTCACGCCATCGACGGGTGAGACGTTGAGCCGGCCCTGATACACCGCCGGGGGATTGGCGACCGGGCAGATGACCACCTGGCCGCGCACCTCGCCGGGTTCGAGGAGGCGCGCCAACCGCGCCGCGGCCTCGATCGGGGTGAATTCTCCGCCGTGCACGCCGGCCGTGATCACCACGCGCGGGCCGGGACGGGAGCCGTTGAGGACGGTCACCGGGATGTCGACCGCGAGGGTGCTCAGGTCGGCGTGAACAGTCCCGCTCACCTTGCTGCCGGGCCGGGCCCGCAGCGTGCCGATGGAGAGCGTCGTGTCGTCGATCTTCATGCCTCCACCCGACCGACTGTGCTCAAGAAGTCGATGAGCTGGGGCGACGCGCCGTCCAGCGCGAGGTCCGCGGCGACGTCTCCGAAGGCGGGCGAAAGCTTGAAACCGTGACCGGAGAAGCCCGCCAGCAGG
>JAEKKI010000301.1 GCA_019510485.1 Catenulisporales bacterium | reverse complement strand
CAGCCGGATCCCCGAGGGATCGAACGGCTTGCGCGGGTCGAACGGAACCGAGTTGTAGTTCAACTCGATCCCCGCCGCGTCCAGGGCCTTGGCCGCCACCTTCCCGGTCACGCCCTTCGGCGTCAGGTCGGCCAGGATCAGGTGGTTATCAGTGCCGCCCGACACCAGCGACCAGTCACGCTCGATCAGTGCCGTGGCAAGCGCCTTGGCGTTCGCCACGACCGTCGCCGCGTACGTCCGGAACTCCGGCTGCGCGGCCTCCTTCAGCGCCACCGCGATCCCGGCCGTGGTGTGGTTGTGCGGACCGCCCTGCAAGCCGGGGAAGACGGCCTTGTCGATCGGCGTCGCGTACTCCTCGGTCGTCAAGATCATCGCGCCGCGCGGACCCCGCAGAGTCTTGTGCGTGGTGGTGGTGATCACGTCCGCATACCCGACCGGCGTCGGATGCGCGCCGCCGGCGACCAGCCCGGCGATGTGCGCCATGTCGGCCACCAGGATCGCGCCGATCTCCTTGGCGATCGAGGCGAACGCCGGGAAGTCGATGGTGCGCGGGATCGCGGTGCCGCCGCAGAAGATGACCTTCGGGCGCTCCTTGAGCGCGAGTTCGCGCACCTCGTTCATGTCGACGATGCCGGTCTCCCTGGACACGCCGTACGCCACCGGGTTGAACCACTTCCCGGTCACCGACACCGGCGAGCCGTGGGTGAGGTGGCCGCCGGCGGCCAGGCCCGCGCCCATGAAGGTGTCGCCGGGCTTCAGGAAGGCCAAGTACACCGCGAGGTTCGCCGGGGAGCCGGAGTAGGGCTGCACGTTGGCGTGGTCCGCGCCGAACAGCGCCTTGGCCCGGTCGATCGCGATGGTCTCGATCGGGTCGATGAGCTGCTGGCCCTCGTAGTAGCGGCGGCCGGCGTAGCCCTCGGAGTACTTGTTCGTCAGAACGGTGCCGGAGGCTTCCAGGACCGCCGCGGAGACGTAGTTCTCCGAGGCGATCATCCGGATCTTCTCGTACTGGCGGCGCGCCTCGTCTTCGATGAGTCCGGCGATCTGCGGATCTTCCTGGGCAAGTTCGGGAATGGCGGGCGAGTGCATGTGATGCCTCCTCGGGCGTCATCGTCCGGAAGGACACCCAGGCGCACGGTGCCCGCTCTTCTCTCGCTTCCCGGTGGTTGCTTCCACCTTCACGCGCTCCCGGTGAACGCGCGTTCTGCGCCAGTCGCGATGCATAGATGCTATCGCTGCGCGGGTTCCAGCAAAGCCACGCATTCCACGTGCCGCGTCATCGGGAACAGGTCGAAGGCCCGCAGGTCCGTCAGCTCATAGCCGAACTCCGCGAAGTACGCCACGTCCCGTGCCAGCGCCGCCGGATCGCAAGCCACGTACGCCACCGCGCGTGGTGACAGCCCCGCGATCCGCTCACACACCTCGCGTCCGGCGCCGGCGCGAGGGGGATCCAGGACGACGATGTCGGCGTGGTCCGGCACGTAACGATCGTCCGCGAGCACCTCATCCACGGAGCCCTCGACAAGATCGAGCCAAGGGAACTCCGCACTCTTCTCCGCATCCTCCGAGAAACCCAGGTTGTGCGCGGCGTCCCGCACCGCCTGCCGGTCCAGCTCCACGGCCAGCACGCTGCCGTCCTCGCCGACCGCCTCGGCCAGCGGAGCGGCGAACAGACCGACGCCGCTGTAGAGGTCCAGCGCCGTCTCTCCGGCGCGCGGATCGAGGAAGTCCAGGACGGCCTCGGTCAGCACATCCGGCGCCGCCGGATGGACCTGCCAGAAGCCGCTACCGCTGACCCGCCAGGTGCGGCCCTCCGCGACCTCCCGCACATACGGACGCCCGTGCACGCGCTGCACCCCGGAGATGTTCGTACTCCGAGACACACCCCGCAGCACCGACACCTTCACGTCGGCATCCACATAGGGCATCTGCTCCCCGCGCTGCGGAGTCACCACCACAGCCCGGTCCGCCGAACCGGTCGCGGCGATCACCTCGACGGACTCCATCCCCGGCCAGACCCGCTCCAGCGCACCGACCTCGTCCACGCCGGCAGCGGCGATGGCGCACTCCTCCACCGGCACCACCTCATGCGAGCGGTGTTTGCGGAAGCCCAGGTGCCCCTCGGGATCCACGGCGAACTGCACCCGGGTACGCCAGCCGAAGGGCGACCCGACCTCCTCGACCACGACCTCCCGATCCAGCTTCGCCAGCCGCCGCAGCTGCTCGGCCACCACTTCCGCCTTGAGCCGCAGTTGAGCCTCATAACCCGCGTGCTGCCAGTCGCAGCCGCCGCACTTGCCGGGCCCCGCGTACTCGCAGGGCGGCTCCACCC
>JAEKKI010000085.1 GCA_019510485.1 Catenulisporales bacterium | reverse complement strand
GTCGGCACCTACTCGTCGATCTTCATCGCCACGCCGCTGCTGGCCGACCTGAAGGAGCGCGAGCCGGAGATGCGCGTGCTCCAGCGCAAGTCCGCCGGGGCGCAGGCCAAGGCCGCGGCGCGGGCCGAGCGGACCGTGCCGGTCCAGGAGCGGGTGCCCGGGGCCTTCGGGGACCAGGGCGACATCCTGGGCGACCAGCTCGAAGGCGTCGAGACCGTCCAGTCCGGGCGGGACGTGCCGCGCGGGCCGCGCAACCAGCCGGTGCGCGGCGACCGCGGGCGGAACCGGCCCAGCGGGAAGCGGCGTTGAGGCGCTGACGGTGCGGGATAAACTCACCCGGTGAGCTTCCCCGACGACCACGGTGGCGAGGACCTGGCCAAGGTCCTCGCCATTCGCATCCTCGACGTGCCGGACTACCCGCAGCCCGGTGTGATCTTCAAGGACATCACCCCGCTGCTCGCCGACCCGGCGGCCTTCGACGCCGTCATCGGCGCGATGGCCGCGCACGTTCGGGCGGCCGGGGCCACGAAGGTGGCCGGGCTGGAGGCCCGGGGCTTCATGCTGGCGGCCCCGGTGGCGCTGGCGGCCGGCGTCGGGTTCGTGCCGGTGCGCAAGGCCGGCAAGCTGCCGCGCGCGACGTACCACGAGGCGTACCAGCTGGAGTACGGCGCGGCGGCCATGGAGGTGCACCGCGACGCCTTCGAGCCCGGCGAGCGGGTGCTGATCGTGGACGACGTCCTGGCCACCGGCGGGACCGCGGTGGCCGCGGCGAAGCTGGTCCGCGCCGCGGGCGCCCTGCCGGTGGGGCTGTCGGTGCTGATGGAGCTGGGCTTCCTGGCCGGGCGCGAGCGGTTCGCGGGGAACGTGCCCGAGGCCCCGATCCACCCACTTCTGGTGGTCTGACCAGCCTGTTCACCGGAGTGGGAAACAATGTCCACAAGGCGGTCGTTACACTTGGCACACCCATGGACATGAAAGGTGCTGTGCTTGGCGACGAAGGAGCAGGTCGGACCGACGGCTGAGTCCGGCGCGGGCGGTGGCGGGGACGCCGCGGCCAACGGGTCGGCCGGCGCGGGGAAGGGCGCTGCTGCGAAGTCGAAGCGGGCCCCCGGGGCCAACGGCTCGGGCGAGGCGGGCAGGGCCGGCCGGCCGCCGGCAGCGGCTGAGCGCGCCGCGGAGGCGAAGCCGGGTTCCACCCATTCTCAGGACGCGAAGCGCTCTGGTGGTTCCGCGTCCTCGAACGGAACCGCGCCCCGCGGTGGATCCGGATCGCCGACGAGCGCACCGGCCAACGGCTCAGCGCCCTCCGTCATAGCGCCCCAGAGCGCGCCGGCGCCCCCGGCCGCCAAATCGCAGCCCCCGGCCCAGGCGCCCAAGGCCGCGGTCCCGCCGTCGGCGCCCGCGGTCCCGGCGGCCGGCTCCGGCACCGCCGCGCCGTCGTCGGCCCTGCCCCGCACCGGCGCTCCCCGGCCCAGCTCCAGCCGCGTCCGCGCGCGTCTGGCGCGCCTGGGCAGCACCCGCAGCGGCGGGCCGCCGCCGGCCCTGGACCCGCTGTTCAAGATCATCCGGGCCAACCACCCGAAGGCCGACCTGAAGCCGGTCGAGCAGGCCTACGCCATCGCCGAGAAGCACCACCGCGGCCAGCGCCGCAAGAGCGGCGACCCGTACATCACGCACCCGCTGGCGGTCACCACGATCCTGGCCGAGCTCGGCATGGACGTGCCCACGCTGTGCGCCGGGCTGCTGCACGACACCGTCGAGGACACCGACTACACCCTGGACATGCTGCGCGCCGACTTCGGCGACACCATCGCGCTGCTGGTGGACGGCGTCACCAAGCTGGACAAGGTGAAGCTCGGCGAGGCGACGCAGGCCGAGACCGTGCGCAAGATGGTCGTGGCGATGGCCCGCGACATCCGGGTGCTGGTGATCAAGCTCGCCGACCGGCTGCACAACATGCGGACCATGCGCTACATGAAGCGCGAGAGCCAGGAGCGCAAGTCCCGGGAGACCCTGGAGATCTACGCGCCGCTGGCCCACCGGCTCGGCATGAACACCATCAAGTGGGAGCTGGAGGATCTGGCGTTCGCCATCCTCTACCCGAAGATGTACGACGAGATCGTGCGCCTGGTCTCCGAGCGCGCGCCCAAGCGCGAGGAGTACCTGGGCCAGGTCATCGACGCCGTGCACACCGACCTGCGCGAGGCCAAGATCCGCGCCACGGTCACCGGGCGCCCCAAGCACTACTACTCGGTCTACCAGAAGATGATCGTGCGCGGCCGCGACTTCGCCGACATCTACGACCTGGTCGGCATCCGGGTCCTGGTGGACTCGGTCCGGGACTGCTACGCCGCGCTCGGCGCCATCCACGCGCGGTGGAACCCGGTCCCGGGCCGGTTCAAGGACTACATCGCGATGCCGAAGTTCAACATGTACCAGTCCCTGCACACCACCGTGATCGGCCCCGGCGGCAAGGCGGTGGAGCTGCAGATCCGCACCTTCGCGATGCACCGCCGCGCGGAGTACGGCGTCGCGGCGCACTGGAAGTACAAGGAGGACGCGGTCGAGGGCGTCCGCAAGCCGTCCAACGGCGCCGGCACCGCCAACCCCGGCGGCGACATGGCGTGGCTGCGGCAGCTGCTGGACTGGCAGAAGGAGACCGCGGACCCCAACGAGTTCCTGGACGCGCTGCGCTTCGACCTGTCCACCGCCGAGGTCTACGTCTTCACGCCCAAGGGCTCGGTGATGGCGCTGCCGTCGGGCTCCACCCCGGTCGACTTCGCCTACGCGGTCCACACCGAGATCGGGCACCACACCATAGGGGCCCGGGTCAACGGCCGCCTGGTGCCGCTGGACAGCAAGCTGGACAACGGCGACGTGGTGGAGATCTTCACCTCCAAGGCGCCGAACTCCGGCCCGAGCCGGGACTGGCTGTCGTTCGTCGCCTCCCCGCGGGCCCGCAACAAGATCCGTCAGTGGTACACCAAGGAGCGCCGCGAGGAGGCCGTCGACCAGGGCAAGGACCAGCTGGCCAAGGCCATGCGCAAACAGGGGCTGCCGTTGCAGCGCCTGATGACCTCCGAATCCCTGGCCACCGTCGCCCACGACCTGCGGCACGCCGATATCAGCGCCCTGTACGCCGCCATCGGCGAGGGCCACGTCTCGGCGCAGCACGTGGTGCACCGGCTGCTGCACCTGCTGGGCGGCGAGGAGGGCGCCACCGAGGACCTGGCCGAGGCCACCGTCCCGGGTAACGTCGAGAAGCTGTCCCGGCGCGGCCAGGCCCGCCCGGCCGGCGATCCCGGTGTGCTGGTGAAGGGCGCGGACGACATCTGGGTGAAGCTGGCGCGCTGCTGTACGCCGGTGCCCGGCGACGACATCGTCGGCTTCATCACGCGCACCTCCGGTGTCTCGGTGCACCGCGCCGACTGCTCGAACGTGGATTCCCTGACCCTGCAGCCGGAGCGCATGGTCGACGTGTCCTGGTCGCCCGGCGGCGCGTCGATGTTCCTGGTGGCGATCCAGGTCGAGGCGCTGGACCGGTCGCGGCTGCTGTCGGATGTGACGCGGGTGCTGTCCGACCAGCATGTCAATATCTTGTCGGCGTCGGTGACCACCAGCCGGGACCGGGTGGCGATCTCGCGGTTCACGTTCGAGATGGCGGATCCGGCGCATCTGGGGGCGGTGCTGAAGGCGGTGAAGGGTGTCGAAGGGGTCTTCGACGTCTATCGGGTGACGAGCTCGAAGCACGCGTGAGGCGGCTCGCCGTTACTCGGCTGCTTCAGCCTCGGCCTCAGCCTCAAGTGAACGTCGCGATGCCGAAACCCAGGGCGCCGGTCAGCGCGAACGCCGCCGCCGCGAGCGTCAGCACCGCGAGCACGGCTCCGGCCGCGGCGGTGCCGGGTGCGACCCGGGCCGGCCAGATGCGGCTCGGGCGCCGCGGGTCGTAGCGGATGCCGACCGTGCCGTCCGGTGACTCCGGGAACCGCGCGCGGCTGGCGGCGCGGCGGAGGTCGCCGTGCAGCGTCCGGAACTCGTAGACGCGGTGCAGGACGTAACTTTCGTCGGCCGGGTGCGGCGGGACGGCATAGCTCTCGGAGGTGGCGAAGCCCTCCACCACGACCGTGCGGCGCCAGGCGGCCGGATCCACGACGTAGTCCGTGCACAGCGCCAGCAGCATCCACGGCAGACCGCCGGCCAGGACCGCGAATCCGCCGGTCACCAGCCACAGCGCGGCCCGGGTGCCTTCCCCCGCCACCAGCAGCCCGAGGAGAACCGTCGCGTAGACGGCGACAGCCGCGACCAACCCCTTGCGCGCCGGCGACGACGTCGCCCGCGCCAGGACTCGAATCCGCACGTCGCACACCCTAGCGCCCACCCGTCGCCCACCAGCCACCCTTCAACGAGGCGCAAGCGCCACTGTGACGATTCTCAGTCACCGCAATGGCCCACGCGAGAAAAAGCCACCTTCGCCAGACGATGGATCGCCCTTCCGACGCCACGAAAACGTCCGGGCGCCCTATCGCAGAAGGGCGCCCGGACTTCGCAGACTCATCGTCGGTCCACCGGACCTAGCGCGTGAATTCCTCCAGGGCCTTCTCCGCCTCGGCGAGCCACTCCTGCCGCGCGGCGATCGACGCCTCGGCGTCAGCGGCCTTCTTCTCCTGCCCGGCCGTGCGCGCCTTCTCAGCCTGGCCGCGCAGCTTCTCGATCGCCGTGCGCAGCTGCTCGACCGTGGCCTCGGCGCGGGCCCGCTTCTCCGGGTCCTTGCGGGACAGCTCGGCGGCCTCGGCGTCGGCGATGGCGCGGTCCACGGTGTGCAGCCGGCCCTCGATGCGGCCGCGGGCGTCGCGCGGCACCGGGCCGATGGCCTCCCAGCGCTCGTTGATCGAGCGCAGCGCGGTGCGGGCGGCGCGGTGGTCGGTGATCGGCAGCAGCGCCTCGGCCTCGGCCACCAGCACCTCCTTGGCCGCCAGGTTCTCCCGCTCGGCGCCGCTGCGCTCGTCCAGCACGGCGTTGCGGGCGGCGAAGAACGTGTCCTGCGCGGCCTTGAAGCGCTTCCACAGCTCGTCCTCGACGTCGCGCTGCGCCCGCCCGGCGGTCTTCCACTCGCTCATCAGGTCGCGGAAGCGGCCGGCGGTGGGGTTCCAGTCGGTGGAGTCCTGCAGCGCCTCGGCCTCGGCGATCAGGCGCTCCTTGTGGGCCCGGATCTCCCCGCGCTGCGCGTCCAGCTCGGCGAAGTGCTGCTTGCGGCGCTTGGCGAAGGCCGAGCGGGACTGGGACAGCCGGTGCCACAGCTCGTCGTCGGTCTTGCGGTCCAGGCGCGGGGCGGCCTTCCACTCCTCCAGCAGCGCCTTCATCCGGTCGCCGGCGACCCGCCACTCGGTGGACGCGGCCAGCCGCTCGGCCTCCTCGGCCAGCGCCTGCTTGGCCGTGCGGGCCTCGGCCTGCTGCTGTTCGCGGGCCGCCTTGTGCTCGGCGCGGCGCTGCTCGGCCAGCTCCACCAGGCCGTCGAGCCGGGCCAGCAGGCCGTCCAGGTCGCCGACGGCGGCGGCGCCGGCGATCGACTCGCGCAGCTTGCCGATCTTGTCCAGGGTGTCCTTGGGGGACGGCGCGGCCGGGCCGGTCTGCTTCAGCCGGTTGGCCAGCAGGTCCACCTCGACCTTCAGGCCGTCGAACTTGCGCTGGTAATAGGCCAGCGCCTCGTCCGGGGACCCCGCCGCCCACGAGCCGACCTGCCGCTCGCCGTCGGCGGTCCGGACGTAGACGGTGCCGTCCTCGGCGACCCGGCCCCAAGCCTCCGGTGCCTCGCCCACGATGAGCCTCCAAAGTTCTGCCGAGACCGGGTGTCTGCGGACCGGACCGCTTCCAACACCTGCACGGATCCGGGTCCCGGTCGTCCAGTGGGAAACAATAGCGCGGACCGTCCCGAGTGGGGGACGGCCCGCGTCATGTTCTGCTTCGCCTACCTCACTTGATCGTCACGCTCTTGATGGTCGCCGGCAGTTTCGGCTTCCCGTCGCCGGGGCGGCTGGGGTCGGCGTCGACCTCGCCGCCGGCCACGATCTTGGTGACCACGTCCATGCTGCCCGTGATCTTGCCCCAGGGGGTGTAGTTCGGCGGCAGCTGGGTGTCCTTGTAGACGATGAAGAACTGGCTGCCGTTGGTGCCGGGGCCGGCGTTGGCCATGGCGATGGTGCCGGCCGGGTAGGCGGCGCCGGTCAGGTTCTCGTCCTGGAACTGGTAGCCGGGGCCGCCGGCGCCGGTGCCGGCCGGGTCGCCGCACTGCAGCACGTAGATGTTCTGCGTGGTCAGGCGGTGGCACTTGGTGTTGTCGAAGTAGCCCTTCTTGGCCAGGTACTCGAAGGAGTACGTGGTGTAGGGCGCCTTCGTGGTCAGCGCGTCGAAGGTGAGGTCGCCGGAGTCGAAGTGCAGCGTCGCGGTGTAGGGCTTGGCCGCGGCGGCCGCGTCGTAGGTCGGCACGCCCACGTCCTTGGCCGCGTTGCCGGTCTTCTGGTAGCCCACCTGCGCCGGGCTGGAGCTGGCGTTGGGGTCCGGCGTAGTGGCCGCCGACGAGGGCGAGGTCGGCGCGGTGCTGGCCGCCGGCGTCTTCTTGTCGTCGCTGCTCTTGGTCAGGACGGTGACGCCGACTCCTATCCCGACCACCAGCACTGCGGCCACGGCTGCCGTGATCTTGTTGCGCTTCTTGGCGGCCGCCTGCTGCTGGGCCAAGCGGGCCTGGACGCGCTCATAGCGGGCGCGCTCGAGCTCTCGCTGACGCTCCTTGCTGGTCACCGATTCGCCTCCGGGATGTGGTCGACCCTGTCGGTCGGGGACGTGGTTTCTCGATGCGGGGTCTGATGCGGGGCCTGACGCACGGTCGCCGCTTCAGCGGGACAGTGTACGGGGCGTTCCCTAGAAAAAGGCTGTGAGCTTCCAATGAGTTCGCAAAGCCCCCGCCGCCGCCGGTAACCTGCCTAGGGAGATCGGTGCCGATCTCCTTCCCGACCGCATCGACTACACATATGGGGCGCGCGTGCTTGTCGCCGGATTCCCAGCCGGGAGCCTGGGTGCGAACTGCTATCTCGTGGCGCCCGGCGCCGGGGAGCAGTGCGTGATCATCGACCCCGGCGAGGACGCCGCCGCCGGCGTCGAGGAGGTCGTCCGGGAGCACGGGCTGCAGCCGGTGGCCGTCCTGCTGACCCACGGCCACGTCGACCACACCATGTCGGTGATCCCCGTCTGCGGCGATCACGGCGTCCCGGCCTACATCCACCCGGACGACCGGGGCATGCTCACCGAGCCGCAGAAGTGGCTGGGCATCAAACCCGGTACCGCGATCTTCGGCCGTGTAACGTTCAGCGAACCCGAGGACGTCAAGGAACTGACCGACGGCGTGGTGCTGGACCTCGCGGGCCTTTCGATCACCGTCGACCACGCCCCGGGCCATACCAAGGGCTCAGTGACGTTCCGCACTCCCGAGCAGCAGGACCTCCCGCCGGTGCTCTTCACCGGGGACCTCCTGTTCGCCGGAGCGGTCGGCCGCTGGGACCTTCCCGGTGGCAGCCGCGAAGAGCTGCTGGACTCACTGGCCCGTGTCTGCCTGCCGCTGCCGGACGAGACCGTCGTCCTGTCCGGCCACGGCCCCCAGACCACGATCGGCCGCGAGCGCGCCGGCAACCCGTTCTTCACGGAAGCCGCGCCGCTGTCGGTCAAACCCCGCGGCATGTAGGGATACCCACAGACATCATGAGCAAGTTCCAGATCGTCACCGGCACGTTCGACCTGCTCCCGCCGCAGGCGGAGCGGATCGCCGCCGTGCGCGAGGCCATGGCCGCCCCGCTGCGCCGCGCCGGTTACGGCTATGTCGAGACCCCGGTCTTCGAACAGACCGCGCTGTTCAAGCGCGGCGTCGGCGAGTCCACCGACATCGTCACCAAGGAGATGTTCTCCTGGACCACCCAGGGCGGCGACGAGGTCACGCTGCGCCCCGAGGGCACCGCGTCCACGCTGCGCGCCGTGCTGCAGGCGAACCTGCCCCGCCAGGGCCTGCCGATCAAGGTGTACTACTCCGGCTCCTACTTCCGGTACGAGAAGCCGCAGAAGGGGCGCTACCGCCACTTCTCCCAGGTCGGCGGCGAGGCCATCGGCGCCGAGGACCCGGCGCTGGACGTCGAGCTGATCGTGCTGGCCGACGACGCCTTCAAGAGCCTGGGCCTGCGGAACTACCGCATCCTGCTGAACTCCCTCGGGGACGCCGAATGCCGCCCGGCCTACCGCGCCAAGCTCCAGGAGTTCCTGCGCGGCCTGGACCTGGACGCCGAGACCCGGGCCCGGATCGAGATCAATCCGCTGCGGGTCCTGGACGACAAGCGGGACGCGGTGCAGAAGCAGCTCGTCGACGCGCCGCTGATGGTCGACAACCTCTGCGCCGCCTGCCAGGCCTACCACGACGAGGTCCGCACCCTGCTCGCCGCGGCCGGCGTCGCCTTCGTCGACGACCCGAAACTGGTGCGCGGCCTGGACTACTACACCCGCACCACCTTCGAGTTCGTGCACGACGGCCTCGGCTCGCAGTCGGCGATCGGCGGCGGCGGCCGCTACGACGGGCTGTCCGAGGAGCTCGGCGGCCCGAGCCTGCCCAGCGTCGGCTGGGCCCTGGGCGTGGACCGCACCGCGCTGGCGCTGGAGGCGGAGGGCGTCGAGC
>JAEKKI010000159.1 GCA_019510485.1 Catenulisporales bacterium | reverse complement strand
CAGCCCGGCGCCAACAGCCTGCTGTCCATCGTCGGCGAGGCCCACGGGGTCTGGGCCGGATGGAGCTACCAGCACGCGAACTGGGACGCGAGCGCGGGCAAGTTCGTCTACACCGCCGCGACGGACGGGTACAAGCAGATGCTCCAGTATCTCAACACGCTGGTGAGCGAGAAGCTGCTGGACCCGGAGAGCTTCACCCAGAGCGACGACCAGGCCCGGCAGAAGTTCGCCGCCGGCCAGTCCTTCGTGATCAGCGCCAACGCCCAGGAGCTGGTCAACCACTACCGCAAGGAGGTCGCCAAGATCTCCGGCGCCACGGTGGCGAAGATCCCGGTGCCGATCGGGCCGATCGGCGCGGCCAAGACCGGCAGCCGGCTGGAGAACGGCATGATGATCTCCAGCAAGATCCGCAACGACAAGAACTTCGTCGCCCTCATGCAGTTCATCGACTGGCTGTGGTACTCCGACCAGGGCCAGATGTTCGCCAAGTGGGGAATCCAGGACACGACCTACACCGGCAGCGTCGACGACGGCAGCTTCAAGCTGACGCCCGACGTCACCTGGGCCGGCATCAACCCCTCGGGCAAGAAGAACCTCCAGGTCGACTATGGGTTCTCCAACGGCGTGTTCGCCTATGGCGGCAGCACGAAGCTGCTCGACTCGCAGTTCACGCCGGAGGAGCTGGACTTCCAGAACGTGATGAACGCCCGCAAGACCCTGCCGCTGCCGCCCCCGGCGCCGCTGAGCTCGGACGACCGGGAGCAGGCGACGCTGTGGCAGACCTCGCTGAAGGACTTCGTCAACCAGCAGACGTTGAAGTTCATCCTCGGCCAGCGCCCGCTCAGCGAGTGGAACGCGTTCCTGTCCGAGCTCAAGAGCCACAACAGCGACCAGTACATCAGCCTGGTGAACAAGGCCTACCAGGACTTCAAGAAGAACCACGGCTGAGCCGCGAACAATGAAGGAGCAGATCGGTGCCAGACCCCATCACCATCCCCGCGCAGGCCTCGGGCCGGCTCACCGAGGCCTGGCGCCGCTGCGTCGGCACCGGCCGGTTCGACCTGGCGCTGCGGCGTGACTATCAGGACTCGCTGGCCCTGGTGCAGAAGGAGATCGGCTTCCGGCACATCCGGGGGCACGGCCTGTTCTGCGACAACGTCGGCGTGTACCGGCCGTACCGGTACCAGGGTGTGGATCAGGTCCGCTACGCCTTCACGTACATGGACCAGATCATCGACGCTTATCTGGAACTGGGCATCCAGCCGTTCCTGGAACTCGGGTTCATGCCCGAAGCGCTGGCTTCCGGCGAGCAGACGGTGTTCTGGTGGAAGGGCAACGTCACCCCGCCGCGGTCGTGGTCGCAGTGGGCTGATCTGGTGAAGGCCACGCTCCGGCACCTCGTCGACCGGTACGGGCTCGACGTGGTGCGCGGGTGGCCGATCGAGGTCTGGAACGAGCCCAACCTGACGCAGTTCTGGGAGAACGCCGACCAGGATGCTTACTTCCAGCTTTACGAGGTCTCGGCGCACGCGGTCAAGGAGGTGGACGCGTCCTTGCAGGTCGGCGGGCCGTCCATCTCCCCCGGCTCGGACGAGTGGCTGGCGCCGTTCGCCGAGTTCGTCGCGAAGCGCTCGGTGCCCGTGGACTTCGTCAGCCGGCACGCGTACACGTCCGAGCCGGCCCAGCACGTGCCGTTCGGTTCGTATCAGGCCCTTCGTCCGGCCGCGCACCTGCTCGAACAGTTCGCCGCGCCGCGTGAGCACCTGCGCGACACGGCGCTGGCCGGGCTGCCGGTGCACATCACGGAGTTCAACTCGTCTTACTGCCCGGACAATCCGATCCACGACACCGCGTTCAACGCCGCCTATCTCGCACCGGTGCTGGCCGGGGGCGGCGAGATCGTGGAGTCGTTCTCGTACTGGACGTTCAGTGACATGTTCGAGGAGGCCGGCGTCCCGACTTCGCTGTTCCACGGCGGGTTCGGGCTGCTGACCCACCGGCAGATCAAGAAGCCGACGTATCACCTGTACGCGTTCATGGCCCGGATGGGCGACGAGGTTCTGGCCCGTGGCGAGGACCACCTGGTCTCCCGGACGCCGGACGGCACGGTGACGGTGCTGGCGTGGGCACCGGTCGACGAGACCGGCGCCGAGCCGTCGCCGGCCGGGCACCGGGTGCGGTTGTCGATACCGGTCGGGGCCGGCGACGCCCGGACGGCATTCGCTTTGCGCTCGTCGACGAGCGACGAGGCGGGCAACGCGTGGGCGGCGTGGGCCGAGCTCGGGCGGCCGGCTTCGCCGACCGAGCGGCAGCTCAGCGTTCTGCGAGAGGCGGCCGAACCGGCGCGTCGGCACTCGGCGTTGCCGGTGGCGGACGGTCGCGTGGATCTCGACCTGGTGTTGGACCGGCACGAGGTGACGCTGGTCGAGATCAGCGCCGTGGCCGACGAGACCCCGCCGTGGGTGGACGACCGGCGGCTGCTGGGCCTGAACCCTGACAACGTTCCCGACAACCCCGCCCTGCCTGATTAGAGCGGATCGGAGGAATCACGATGGACATCGTCGGCGACCGCGAAGACCCCGCTTCCAAGCTGTTCGGCGAGGGGCCCCTCGCCCGGGTCACCGCGCCGATCTACACCTTCCTGGTCGTGGACCTGCTGCTGGTGGTCGCCACGCTGCCCGCCCTGATTCCGCTCGTCGCGCTCGACCGGGACGCCAGCAACGCCCCGCTGGTCGTCGGCTGTGCGCTCCCGGTCGGTCCGGCTCTGTCGGCGGCGCTTTACGCGTTGCGCCGGCGGGGCCACGATCTCACCGAACTTCATCCGGCGGCGGCGTTCTGGCGCGGGTATCGGATGAACTTCGGTGGTGTGCTGCGGCTGTGGGTGCCGTGGTTGGCGGTGATGGCGCTGGTCGCCGAGAATCTGTCCCATATCAAGGCTGCTCGGGTGCCGGGGTGGTGGACGGCCGTGCTGGTGGTTGTGGCGGTCGGGGGGACGCTGTGGATGATCAACGCTCTGCTGATCACCTCTTTGTTCGCCTTCCGGCCCGTGGATGTCGCGCGGTTGGCCGCGTACTTCCTCGGGCGCACGCGGGGCGTGACGTTGGGGAACCTTGGGGTGCTGATCGCCGCGGCGGTGGTTGTGGTGGTCTGGTCCGAGGCGGTGCTCGCGTTGTTCGCGGTGCTGTTCGCGGCTGTCCTGCTGCGGGTTGGTGCGCCGATGACTGAGCAGGTCGAACGGGAATTCACGGCATGAGTCCGCCTCTGTTGCCGAATACTGCTTTCGGCGCGGCGTGGCTGGCTCCGGAGGCGTTCCGGGCGGTCGGTACCCGTCGTGTGGCGGTATTCGGCGACGGCCGTCTGACCGAGACTGTGCGGCGTGAGGTCGAGCAGGCGTGCGCTCGCTTCGGAGGCGTCAGCGTGGTCGAGGACGGAGCCGACCTGATCCTCGCGCTGCACTCGTGGCCGGAGCTGCCGGCGGCGGCCGAGGCTCTGCGAGACGCAGCCGCCGCGGATCCGGAAGGCTTCGTGCTGAGCCGACAGCGGGAGGTCACCGTGCTGGTCGCCGGCGGACCGGCTGGGTTGCTGTACGGGTTCTTCCATCTCGTGCGCCTTGGCGAGGTCGCTTTCAGCGCGGACCGTCCGATGGAGCAGCATCGGCCGGCGATGCGGCGGCGGATGGTCGACCATTGGGACAATGTCGCCGTCCACGACGTGATGGGCCAGGTCGAGCGCGGCTACTCGGGCGGATCCATCTTCTGGGCGGACGGCTCGTTGCGGAAGGACCTCACGCGGGTCCGGGCCTACGGCCGACTGCTGGCGGCATGCGGCGTGAACGCGGTGTCGGTCAACAATGTCAACGTGCACGCCGTGGAGGCGCGCCTGCTGACCGACCGGCTGGACGACGTCGCGGCGCTGGCCGACCAGCTGCGCCCGTACGGGGTCCGCGTGCACCTGTCGGTCAGCTTCGCCTCACCGATGGTGCTGGGCGGCCTGCCGACCGCCGACCCGCTCGACGCGGCGGTGCGGGACTGGTGGGCCGGGACCACGCGGCGCGTCTACGAACGGATCCCCGACTTCGGCGGCTACGTCGTCAAGGCCGACTCGGAGGGACAGCCGGGCCCGTTCGCCTACGGCCGCAGCCACGCCGACGGCGCGAATCTGCTTGCTGACGCGCTCGCACCGCACGGCGGCGTCGTGCACTGGCGCGCCTTCGTCTACAACCACCACCAGGACTGGCGCGACCGCTCGACCGACCGCGCCCGTGCCGCTCACGACCACTTCGCGCCGCTGGACGGGCAGTTCCGCGACAACGCGATCCTGCAGGTCAAGCACGGCCCGATCGATTTCCAAACCCGGGAGCCGGTCTCGCCGGTGCTCGCTGCGATGCCGCGCACGCGGCTGGCGGTGGAGGTGCAGGCGACACAGGAGTACACGGGGCAGCAGCGGCACGTTTGCTACTTGGCCCCGATGTGGCGCGAAGTGCTCGACTTCCAGCCTTGGGGGCCCGGTGGCGCTCGCATCGCGGATGTGGCCGGCGGCCTGGTGGCCGTGTCCAATGTCGGCGACGATCGCTTCTGGACCGGGCATCCGCTCGCGCAGGCCAACCTGTACGCCTTCGGCCGGTTGGCTTGGGATCCGGGCCTGGACCCCACAGCGATTCTCGACGAGTGGATCGGCCTCACCTTCCCGCGCGACGCGTCCGGCATCCCGGAACGACTGCGCCGCACGGTGCATGAGCTGATGGACGACTCGTGGCGCACCTACGAGAGCTACACCGCCCCGCTCGGCGTCGGCTTCATGGTCAGCCCCGGTAACCACCACTACGGCCCCGATGTAGACGGATACGAGTACACCCGGTGGGGCACGTACCACTTCGCCGACCGCGACGGCATCGGCGTCGACCGCACCTGGGCCACCGGCACCGGCTTCACCGCGCAGTACCCGAAGCCGTGGTCAGGGATCTACGAGTCGCTGGACCAGTGCCCTGACGAACTACTGCTCTTCTTCCACCACGTGCCGTACAGCCACGTGCTCCACAGCGGAACGACCGTCATCCAGCACATCTACGACACCCACTTCGCCGGGGCCGATCGCACTCACGAGATGCGGTCGCGGTGGCGGGAGATCGCGGACACCGACCTCGTCGACCCCGATGTCTACGCGCGTGTCGCCGAGCGCCTGGACGAGCAGGTCCGAAGCGCCGAGGAATGGCGCGACCACATCAACACGTACTTCTTCCGCAAGTCCGGAGTGCCTGACGCGCACGGGCGGAAGATCTACTGACGCGGACTCCGTCTCAGCAGCACCGCAGCAACGACGACTCATGCCGCCGCAACAACCGCAGCACCAGCGCCAGACAAAGCGTGCCGACCAGCACCAAGACCCCGATATCCGTACCCCACTGCACCAGCGTGTGCTGCCACAGCGGATCAGTGGTGGTGCGCCCCTGCGGCGGGCCGGTGATGGCCGGCAGGTTGATGGTCGCCGCCTCGGCCGCGACCGCCCAGCGCGAGGGCGAGAGCCAGGCCAGCTGCTCCAGGGCCGGGCTGTGGAACAGCGGGAAGAGCGAGCCGCAGAAGACCACTTCCACGATGGCGATCAGCACCAGCAGCGGCATGGTCTTCTCGGTGGTGCGGACGACTGCCGAGACCACGAGGCCCAGCAGCATCGAGGTGACGCCGAGCAGCACCGTGGCGATCATCAGTTCGGGGATCGGGGTGCCGGAGATGACCAGCCCGTGGGCCGGCAGGCGGCGCGGGAGGATGCATACCGCCGACAGGACGATCGTCTGCGCGGCGGTGATCACGCCGAGGACGATCGCCTTGGACATCACGTACGCCGAGCGGGACAGGCCCGCGGCGCGTTCTCGTTCGTAGACGCCGCGTTCCTTGATCAGCTCGCGGACGGCGTTGGCGGCACCGGTCAGGCAGGCGCCGACGGCGAGGACCAGGAGGACGGTCGGGGCGTCGGTGTTGGTGCGCGGTGTCCCGTCGGTGCCGGCGGCGGCAGCGACCAGGCCGGAGGAGGCGGGGATGGCCAGGCTCAGGACGCCCATGATCATCGGGAGCGCCGCCAGGAGCATCAGGTGGCCGCGGTCGGCGGCGATGACGGCGATGTAGCGGCGGATCAGCGTGCGGAGTTGGGAGCCCCAGCGCTGTTCGGTGCGGGTCGGCGCTGAGCGGGCCGGGGTAGCGGCCGGGGCCGGGGTGCGCCGGGTGAGCAAGGACCCGAGGCGGGCCGGGAGCCCGGCGCGCGAAGCCGCGGCCGAGGGCGGCGCAGGTAGGTCCTCAATCGCGTGAGCATCGACCGCGGCGGCACAGCACTTCTCAGCCGTCGACCGCGTCCGCTGCCGGGGAATCGCGGCCGCCACCGAAGACGCCCCGCAGTACTGCGAGTAGTACGACGAAGCCCGATACATCCCAGCCCAGTCGTAGCCCCGCCGGCACGAGAAAGCGTGGAACACGTCCGCCCACGACTGGCACTCGAAGAACGCCAACGCCTCCTGCGGCGGCCCGTAATACGCCACTCCCCCACCGGGCGCCATCACCAGCAGCAGGTCGCACGCCTCCAGCTCCGCCACCGAGTGCGTGACCACCAGCACCGTACGGCCCTCGTCGGTCAGGCCGCGCAGCATGCGCATGACGTCGCGGTCCATGCCCGGGTCCAGCCCGGACGTCGGCTCGTCGAGGAACAGCACCGAGGGCTTGGTGAGCAGCTCCAGCGCCACCGACACCCGCTTGCGCTGGCCGCCGGAGAGGGTGCTGACCTTATTGTCCGCGAACTCGGTCAGCCGCAGCCCCGCCAGGACCTCGTCGATACGGCGCTCGCGCTCGGCCTCGGTGGTACCGCTCGGGAAGCGCAGGGCGGCGGCGTAGCGGAGCGCGGACTTCACGGTCAGTTGAGCGTGCAGGACGTCGTCCTGAGGGACCAGCCCTATCCGGTGCCGAAGTTCTGAGTACTCGGCGCACAGCTCGCGGCCGGCGTAGCGGACCTCGCCGGAGTCGGCGGGACGGGAGCCGGTCAGCGCGCGCAGCAGGGTCGACTTGCCGGAGCCCGATGGACCGATGACGGCGACGAGCGCGTGGTTCGGGACGTCGAAGCCGACATCGTCCAGGAGGGTCTTGGTCACGCCCCGGTGCTTGACCGTCACGGTCAGCTCACGCGTGGACAGAGCAGGCGGGGTCGGCACGGCGGGCAGAGCAAGCATGGCGGAAGCGGCAGGGCTGGAGGACAAGGCCGAGGACGCGGAGGGAGTAGCGGTCGAGGCCGCGCTCGCCGTCAGCGCCGCCGTCACGGCCGGGAGCGCCTTCAAGTACGGCGCGGGGGTCGCGCGCATGCCGGTGGCGCGGCCTGCCTCAGCGGCCGGAGAGCCGGCCGAAGGACCGTCCACCCAGCCCGCCGGGACTCGGCCGTCAGCACGTTTCCTGAGATCAACCTGCATTTTCCCTACCCTGCCGGACCAGCACTCGCCGTTCGCTGTCCGACATAGGTGGACTGCGCGTGGATTCCCAGTGTGTAGCAAGTGGGTGCCGATTCCCGCATCGAACACACGATTCTTACTCTTTTGCCAGTCGTCTGCTCGCATCGCGGACAAATATGGGCCCTCCGTAGCCCTGCGGGCACACTCCGCTATCGCCGGTTCGTCCAGACAGGTGAACGTCCCCGGATTTCCGGCTGACGCTTCTCACAGAGTCCTGACCAGCACCGATACTCCGAGGCGAGGGCTGAACCGCTTCGGTTGCGCAAGCGCGCGCCGCCGAAAGCGACCACCCTGTATCTGGTGGGAGCCGCATCGGTCGTCTCCCACGCCGCGGTGGTGGGCGAGTGTTAGGAGTCCCGATGCGGACGACCGCCAAGTCTTCGTCTTCGGCATCCCGGCGGCAGGCCGCCGCGCCTGTGCTGGACCGGATCCAGACCCCGGAGGACCTGGCGGGACTCAGTCCCGGCGAGTTGGACGATCTGGCGGCGCAGATCCGCGCCTTCCTGATCGAGAAGGTCTGCGCGACCGGGGGTCATCTCGGGGTGAACCTCGGCGTCGTGGAGCTGACTATCGCGCTACACCGGGTGTTCAGCTCGCCACGCGACGCCATCGTGTTCGACACCGGCCACCAGGCCTACGTGCACAAGATCCTCACCGGCCGCGCTCCGGAGTTCGACACGCTGCGCCGACGGGGCGGACTGTCCGGGTACCCGTCGCGTGCGGAGTCGGCGCACGACTGGGTCGAGAACTCGCACGCCTCCACGGCGCTGAGTTATGCGGACGGATTGGCCAAGGCGTTCCAGCTGCGCGGGGAACTCGCCGACGGCTCCGGAGACAGCGCTCTGCGGCACGTGGTGGCGGTGATCGGCGACGGCGCGCTGACCGGCGGGTTGGCGTGGGAGGGGTTGAACAACCTGTCCGGTGCGGCCGATCGGCCGGTCGTGATCGTGCTGAACGACAACGGCCGCGCCTATGCCCCGACGGTGGGCGGGATCGCGGCGCATCTCAGTGAGCTGCGGGCGGTGCCCGAGCCGCGGCACCTCTTCGGCGACCTCGGACTCGCCTACGTCGGACCGGTCGACGGCCACGACATCGCGGCGACCGAGGCGGCGTTGCGCGAGGCGACGACGCTGGGACGGCCGGCGGTGGTGCACGTGGTCACGGTGAAGGGTCGCGACTTCCAGCCCGCGGAGCAGGACGAGGCGGATCGCATGCATGCCGTCGGCGTGGTGGATCCGTGCACCGGGACGCCGATGAAGTCGCCGAAGAAGTCCTGGACCGAGGTGTTCGGCGAGCAGATGGAGACGATCGGCGCCGAGCGGTCCGACGTGGTGTGTATCAGTGCTGCGATGGTCCTGCCGGTGGGGCTGGGCGGGTTCGCGAGCCGGTTCCCGGAGCGGGTGTTCGACGTCGGCATCGCCGAACAGCACGCGGTGTGCTCGGCGGCGGGGCTGGCGATGGGCGGGCTGCATCCGGTGGTCTGCGTGTACTCGACGTTCTTGAACCGGGCCTTCGACCAGGTGGTCATGGACGTGGCGCTGCACCGGGTCGGCGTCACCTTCGTGCTGGACCGGGCCGGGGTGACCGGGCCGGACGGGGCTTCGCACCACGGGATGTGGGACAGCGCGATCCTGGGGGCCGTGCCGGGGCTGCGGTTGGCGGCGCCCCGGGATCCGGCGCGGCTGGCGGAGTTGCTGCGCGAGGCCGTGGCGGTCGAGGACGCGCCGACGGTGGTCCGGTTCCCGAAGGCTGACGCCGGGACCGATGTCGAGGCGCATGCGCGGATGGACGGGGTCGACATTCTGTTTCGGGCCGCGGGGCGGCCTTTGGACGTGCTGATCGTCGCGGCCGGGGTGACGGCGCAGAGCTGTCTGGAGGCGGCGGCGGAACTCGATCGGCTGGGGATCGGGGCCACGGTGGTCGATCCTCGGTGGATTCTGCCGATCAATCCGTATCTGACGCATCTGGCCGATCGGCATCGGTTGGTCGTGACGGTTGAGGACAGTGTGCGCAGTGGCGGGATGGGGACGGCGTTGGCGCAGGCTTGCGCGGACGCGGGGCTGACGACGCCGGTTCGGGTGGTCGGGTTGCCGCGGGAGTTTCTGGCGGCCGGGGCGCGGCGGGAGGTTCTGGAGGAGGCGGGATTGGGGGCGCGGGACATTGTCGCGCTCGCTGTGGATGCATTGCCGGCCGAGCCGAAGCCGAAGCCGGAGCCGGAGCCGGAGCCGGTTGGCATTCCCCTTCCCGTTCCCGTTCCTCCGGCGGAGACGGTCACAAAAGCGAACGGCAAGGCGGCGGTGAACGGCAAAGCAACGCGGTCGCGGTCAGGTACGGGGCTGTGAGGTGTTGAAGCAGGACCCGGAACCCGAGTGCGCGGCGGATGAACCAAGCCTTCGAGACAGGAGTCGAACGTGAACGCCATCGACCTCGGACTGCCGGCCTTTCCGACCGCGGCCTCGCTCCCCGACCCGCAACCGGGCGCACGCCGCAGGACCAGTCGACAGCTCAACGTCGGTGGCGTACCGGTGGGCGGTGGCGCACCGGTCTCCGTGCAGTCGATGACGACGTCGCTGACCGCCGACGTGAACGCGACCTTGCAGCAGATCGCTGAGCTGACGGCTGCCGGGTGCCAGATCGTGCGGGTCGCGGTGCCGTCGCAGGACGACGCCGACGCGCTGCCCGCGATCGCCAAGAAGTCGCAGATCCCGGTGATCGCCGACATCCACTTCCAGCCGAAGTACGTCTTCGCCGCGATCGACGCCGGATGCGCGGCCGTACGGGTGAATCCGGGCAACATCAAGGCGTTCGACGACAAGGTCGGCGAGATCGCCCGCGCGGCCGAGGACGCCGGCATCCCGATCCGGATCGGCGTGAACGCCGGCTCGCTGGACAAGCGGCTGTACGAGAAGTACGGCAAGGCCACCGCCGAGGCGCTGGTCGAATCAGCGCTCTGGGAGTGCTCCCTGTTCGAGGAACACGGGTTCCGGGACATCAAGATCTCGGTGAAGCACCACGATCCGCTGGTGATGGTCGCGGCGTATCGGTCGCTGGCCGAGCGCTGCGACTATCCGCTGCATCTCGGCGTCACCGAGGCGGGGCCGCTAATGCAGGGCACCGTGAAGTCGGCCGTCGCGTTCGGCATCCTGTTGTCGGAAGGGATCGGGGACACGATCCGGGTTTCGTTGTCGGCGCCGCCGGTCGAGGAAGTCAAGGTGGGTATCAGCATTCTGGAGTCCCTGGGCCTGCGCCGGCGGCATCTGGAGATCGTCTCGTGCCCGTCGTGCGGGCGGGCCCAGGTGGATGTGTACAAGCTGGCCGAGCGGGTGCAGGCGGCGTTCGACGGGTTCCCGTATCCGCTGCGGGTCGCGGTGATGGGATGCGTGGTGAACGGGCCCGGCGAGGCTCGGGAGGCCGATCTCGGGGTCTCGTCCGGGAACGGCAAGGGGCAGATCTTCGTGCGCGGCGAAGTCGTTCGGACGGTTCCCGAGGCCCAGATCGTCGAGGCGCTGGTGGAAGAGGCGCTGGCGCTGGCTGAGGGGTCATTGGCGGTATGAGCGGCGGCGTGGCCCTGGTGACCGGAGCATCGTCGGGCATCGGTGCGGCGACGGCCGCCGCGTTGGCCCGGCGCGGATATCGGGTCGTGGTGCACGGACGCGACGAGCAGGCGGTGGCGGAGGTCGCCAAGGCTGTCGGAGGCGTGCCGGCCAGTGCCGATCTGGAGCGGGTGGCGGAGGTCGAACGCTTGGCCGACCTGGCGTTGGAGGTCGGCGGGGGGCAGCTCGATGTACTGGTGAACAATGCCGGATTCGGGTGGTCGGGGGATTTCGAGGGGATGCCGGTGCCGATCGCGGAGCGTCTGACGGCGGTGAATCTGGCCGCGCCGATCGCGTTGACGCGGGCGTTGCTGCCGGGGATGCGGGCGCGCGGCGCGGGGCGGTTGGTGTTCGTCAGCTCGATCGCGGGACGGCTCGGGGTCGGGGGCGAGGCGGTGTACGCGGCGACTAAAGCGGGGCTCGATTGCTTCGCGGAGAGTCTGCGGGGGGAGTTGCGGGGCACGGGAGTCACGGTGGGTGTTGTGGTGCCCGGGGTTATCGCCACGCCGTTCTTCCAGCGGCGGGGCACGCCGTATCCGCGACGGTGGCCGCGGCCGATTCCGGCGGAGAAGGTCGCGGAGGCTGTGGTGCGGTGTGTGGAGCGGGGGACGGCGGAGGTTTATGTGCCGCGGTGGCTGCGGGTGCCGGTGGCTGTGCAGGGGGTGGCTCCGGGGGCTTATCGGTGGTTGGAGGGGCGGTTCGGGTAGGGGTGGGGGCGGTTGCTCGGTTGATCCGATACCGGCGCGCTCGGTGTCCTCACCGCAGGCGCGGGCGCGGGCGCGGGCGGCCCGACCATCGCGGCCATCGCCGTCCCCAAAAGCGCGCGCCGCGAGAACACCTTCCCCAGCCGGTCCATGAGACTCCCCTCGCAACCCGGGCATGACAACCCGGCGGCATCGTGCCTCCATCGTCATCGGAAGCCGTGCCACCGGTCGTCAGCCCGAAGCGCGAAACCAGCCTCATCCACAGGACCGACCGCACCGCCGCCCCGTCCGCCCCCAGGCGTGACCCGAAGGTCTAGGTCTGCCGCAAAGCCCGAATCGACTCCTTCAACGACCCCATCGTCGCGAACACCGCAGTGGGCTCATATCCGCAGTGCGCCATGCAGTTGTCGCACCGGGGATCGTTCCCCCGACCGTACTGCGACCAGTCGGTCTCCTCGATCAGCTCCTTGTACGTCGCCGCGTACCCGTCCGACATGAGGTAGCACGGCCGCTGCCAGCCGAACAACGAATAGCTCGGAATCGCCCACGCCGTGCAGGCGAAGTCCACCTTCCCCTCCAGGAAGTCCAGGAACATCGGGCTGTGGTTCAGCCGCCACCGGTTCCGGTTCCCGTTCGCGAACGCCTTGCGGAACAGTTCCCGCGTCTGGCGCACCGCCAGGAAGTGGTCCTGGTCCGGGGCCTTCTCGTAGGCGTAGCCGGGCGAGATCATCATCTGGTCGACCTGCAGGTCGTCGTTCAGGTAGTTGAGGACGTCGATCACGTCCTGCGGCGAGTCGGTGTCGAAGAACGTCGTGTTCGTCGTCACCCGGAAGCCCCGGCGGCGCAGCTCGCGCACCGCCGCGACCGCCTCGTCGAAGACGCCTTCCTTGCACACCGACTCGTCGTGGCGCTCGCGCAGGCCGTCCAGGTGCACGACCCACGTGAAGTAGCGGGAGGGCTTGAAGCGGTCCAGCTTCTTGGGGATGAGCAGGGCGTTCGTGCACAGGAACACGTAGCGCTTCATCTTGATCAGCTCGTCGACCAGCTCGCCGATCTGCGGGTGCATCAGCGGTTCGCCGCCGGCGATGGAGACCATCGGGGCGCCGCATTCGCGCATGGCGGCGAGCGCCTGCTCGACCGGCATGCGCTTCTTGAGGACGTCCGCTGGATGCTGGATCTTGCCGCAGCCCGCGCAGGCGAGGTTGCAGGCGAACAGCGGCTCCAGCTCCACCAGCAGCGGGAACTTCTCACGGCCGCGCAGTTTGTTGGCCAGGACGTAGCTTCCGATGCGGATGCTCTGGCGGACCGGCATTCCCATGTTCCGCGCCTCCTTGCTGGTTGACTTCAAAAGGATCAGCTCTCGCGGATAGATCCGTTATTCGTTTTTCAGACGTGTTCGAGTGCTGTTGCCCAGTCCCGTAACACCGTGCCGATGGATCGGAGCCGCTTGCGGGCCCTGAGGCCCGCGCGCAGCGTCGACGGACGCAGCAGCGGGTGGTCCGGGGTGTCGACGACCACCCGGACCACGGTGAAGGGCCGGCCGCGGGCGGAGGCGACGAGGGGGAACGACTCCATGTCCACGGTGGTCACGCCCTCGGCCGCCAACCGGGTCAGCGTCGCGGCGCCGGCGATGCGGTCGACGGTCGCGATCGGTCCGACGACCACCGCCGGGGCCCGCCCGTCGGCGACAGTGACGACGGCGGAGACGGAAGCGGAAGCGGAAACGCCAGGCGCCCCGGGATCCGCGACCAGGTGTTGTTCGAGAGCCGCGGCCACCGACGCGGCCCACGGGCACTCGATCACCGCCTCACCCCGCCGCACTTCAGAAGCGACCACCACGTCCCCGGGCCGCAACGTGTCGAAGGCGGCGCCACCGAACCCCGCGACGGCCAGGACGTCGAACGGCTCGGAGTCCGGCAGCCGGCGTGCGAACTCCCCGGCCCGGCGCACACCCATGCCGACCCGCTCGACCCGCAGGCCGTCGGTCCGCAGAGCCCGCGCCTCGATCCCGAGCGCCGCGCACACCAGAAGCTCCGTCATCTCGGGCTCCTCATGACAGAGATCCTCATGACAGAGCCCGCACATAGCGGCCCAGAGCGCTGATCGGGAAGACCAGCCGGTACAGGTGGTAGTTGAGGTAGAAGTCACCGGGGAATCCGGTGCCGGTGAAGTGGTCCTCGTCCCAGGTACCGTCCGGCCGCTGCGTGCGGATCAGGAACCTGACGCCGTGCTCGGCCGCCGAGCCGGCGTGCTCCCCCGCGGCCAGCAGCGCCAGCAGCGCCCACGCCGTCTGCGACGCGGTCGACGTCCCCCGGCCGACCCAGTGCGGATCATCGTAGGACCGCAGGTCCTCACCCCACCCGCCGTCGTCGTTCTGGTGTTCCTCAAGCCACCGCACCGCCCGGCGGATCATCGGGTCCGAAGGGCTGACGCCGGCGGCGACGAGCGCCGGGACCGCGGCCCCGGTGCCGTAGACGTGGTTGGCGCCCCACCGCCCGAACCAGGAGCCGTCGGCCTCCTGCTCCTTCACCAGCCAGTCCAGCGCGCGCCGCGAGACTCGCGTGTCCGCACGCCCCAGGGCCGCGAAGGCCTCCAGGATGTGCGCCGTGACGTCCGCGCTGGGCGGGTCGATCACCGCCCCGAAGTCGCAGAACGGCAGCTTGAGCGGCAGCGTGCGGGTGTTGTCGGCGTCGAAGGCCCCGTAGCCGCCGTCCTGGCACGCCATCCCCTCCAGCCACCGCACTCCGCGTTTGATCGCGGCGGCGGCGTCCGGGTGGTCGACGCGGTTCAGCGCCAGCAGCACCTCGGCGGTGTCGTCGGTGTCCGGATAGCCGTCGTTGTCGAACTCGAAGGCCCAGCCGCCGGGCGCCAGGCGGGGACGGCGGACCGACCAGTCGCCGGGGTTGGTGATCTCCTCGCCCAGCACCCAGTCGGCGGCGCGGACCAGGGCCGGGTGGTCCGAAGGCAGGTCGGCGTCGCGCAGGGCCGTCATCGCCAGGACCGTGTCCCAGACCGGGGACTGGCACGCTTCCAGGCGCCGGCCGCGATCGTCCCGGATGATGAAGCGTTCGAGCCCGGCGATGCCCTTCTTCAGCACCGGGTGGTCGACGCCGTAGCCGAGCAGGTTCAGCGCGATCAGCGAATACACCCACGGCGGCTGGATCCCGCCCCAGGACCCGTCGGCCTCCTGCCGCGCGATGATCCAGTCGGCGGAACGGCGCAGGGCGGCGTCTCGGACCGAGCGGATCGGGCGGCGCTCATAGACGTGCAGGACGCGGTCCAGGGTGGTGAAGAAGCCCGGCTTGGCTCGCGCCGAACGGCCGGTCCGCAGCTCCGAGAGGTCGAAGCCGAGCGGCCGCACCGGTCGCAGGGCGTTGACGATGGTCAGCGGAACCACCGTCTGGCGGGCCCAGCACGCCCAGTCGTAGACGTTGAGCGGGAACCACTTCGGCAGGTAGATGAGCTCCGGCGGCATCACCGGCAGATCGGACCACTTCCACTCGCCGAACAGCGCGAGCCAGATCCGGGTGAAGACCCGGCTGGCCTCGATGCCGCCGCGATCCAGGATGAAGGCGCGGGCGGTGCGCATGTGCTCAGCGTCCTGCGCGTCACCGGCCATGCGCAGCGCCGCGTACGCCTCGATGGTCGTCGACAGGTCGCCGGGACCGTCGAAGAAGTTCGCCCAGGTACCGTCCGGCCGCTGCTGGGAGCGGATCCACGCGGCGGCCTCGGCGGTCTCCTCATCGGTGCGGATGCCGAGGAACTGGCGCAGCAGCAGGTCCTCGGCGTCCATCGTGACGTTGGTCTCGAGCTCGCCCTTCCACCAGCCCTCGGCGTCCTGCAACCCCAGCAGGTGGTCGGCGGCGGACTTCAGGCAGACGGCCGCGGCGGAGACATCAGACATCGGACATCCCTAGCTGTCTCGGTCGGTGACGAAGCGGCCGATGGCGAGGAACTCGGCGCGCACGTCGTCCGGGATGTCGGCGGCGGCCAGGCGGGCCTCCGCGGCGGCGAGCCGGGCGTCGGCGGCGGACTCGGCCCAGGCCCGGCCGCCGGCCTCCTCGATCAGGGCGGCCGCCGCCACCAGTTCGTCCTCGGTGAGCGGATCGGGGCGGGCGTAGAGCTCGGCCAGGCGGGCCGAGGCCGGGGTGCCGGCGCCGAGCGCGGCGGTCACCGGCAGCGACTTCTTGCGCGAGCGCAGGTCGTTCAGGACCGGTTTGCCGGTCACCTCCGGCCGGCCCCAGATGCCGAGCAGATCGTCGACGAGCTGGAACGCCACGCCCAGGTCCTCGCCGAACCCGGACAGCGCCAGCGCCAGCCGGTTCGGCGCCTCGGCCAGCACCGCGCCGATCGAGCAGGAGCAGGCGAACAGCGCCGCGGTCTTGTCCACCGACATCACGGTGCACTCGTCGAGCGTGACGTCCGAGCGGGTCTCGAAGCCCAGGTCGAGCGCCTGCCCGGCGATCAGCTTGCGGGTGGTGGCGGCGATGCAGCGCGCGGCGCGGTGCGCCCCGGCCGTGCCGCGGTCCAGCAGCACCTCCTCGGCCAGCGCCAGCAGCGCGTCGCCGGCCAGGATCGCGGCCGGGACGCCGAACACGGTCCAGGCGGCCGGGCGGTGCCGGCGCATCCGGTCGTTGTCCATCACGTCGTCGTGCAGCAGGGAGAAGGCGTGCACGAACTCGACCGCCACCGCGGCCGGGACGACCCTGGCCGTCTCGGCGCCGGCGGCCCGGCCGGACAGCAGCGCCATCGCCGGGCGCAGGGCCTTGCCGCCGGGCGGCCCGGCCGTCGGCGAGCCGTCGGCCTCGACCCAGCCGAAGTGATAGGCGGCGACCCGGCGCATCCGGGGATCGAGCCGCTCGACGGCGGCGCGCATGGCTTCCTCGACCATCTCGCGGCCGGCGGTGACCGCGTGCGGGACGACTGTCATCGGTCGTTGCCTCCCTGCAGGTGCCCACGGCACAGGCGGGCGGCCGTCAGGCCGCTGCGCACCGCGCCCTCCATGGTGTCGGGCCAGCCCGTGGCGGTCCACGCGCCGGCCAGGAACAGTCCCGGCGCGCGGGTCGCCGCCGCCGGGCGCAGGGCGGCGGAGCCCGGTGCCTGGCGGAACGTGGCGTGCCGCTCGCGGGTGACGAAGAACTCTGCGGCCTCGGCGCCGCGGGCCCGGGGCAGCACTTCGGCGAGCGCCGGCAGGAACACCTCGCGGATCCGCGCCACCGGGGCGTCGATCCACTGTCCGGCCGCCGACACGACGCTGCTGACGTATTGGCCCTGGCTGTGGTCCGAAGCCAGTCCGCCGGCGCCGGTCCGGTCGAAGACCCACTGCACCGGGGAGTCGACGACCGCGGCGAAGGGTGTGTCGAGCACCGGCCGGTCGTAGAGCACGTGGACGTCGACGATCGGTGAGGAGGACAGGCCCGCCCAGCGTTCGCGGTCCGGGCAGGCCGTGTCGGGCACCAGCGTGGCGGCCACCGGGTGCGGCACGGCGAGGATCACGGCGTCGGCGTCGACCTCGAAGCCGTCGACGACCAGCCGGGTGCCGGAAACCACCGCGTCCACCTTGGTCTTCAGGTGGACGCGTCGCAGCTTCTTCTCGGCCGCCCGGCCGTGCAGTTCGCCCAGCGGCAGGCGCGGGACCCCGATGTCCGCCGCGTCGGAGCGGCCGAGCAGCGCGGTCTTGATCACCATCGCCGCGAGGCCCAGTGAGGCCTCCTCCACGCCGCAGTTCAGCGCGGCGGTGACGAACAGCTCCCACAGGTAGCGGCGGGTCCGCTCGCTCTGGCCCCGGTCGTCGAGCCAGTCGCCGAGGCTGCGCAGGTCGGCCCGCGGGTCCTGCGGGTCCAGCCGGCCCATCGCCAGCGATGCCGCGGCGGCCCGCGCCCGCTCGCGGGGGGACAGCAGGGAGTAGGTGGCCAGCGCCGGGAGCAGGTGCAGCGGCCCGGGCAGCCCGGTGCGGCGCAGCCGGGCGTCGGGGCGGTCGTCCGGGGTCAGGATCCGGAGGTCGAAACGGTCCTGCACATCGATGCCGTGCGCGGTGCCGAGCCGGTCCAGCAGGCCGCGGTACGCGGTGAACGCGCGGAGCATCACGTGCTGGCCGTTGTCGACGGTGAGGTCGGGCGTCCCCTCGCGGCCGGCGCGCTGGAAGGAGTGGGTGGCGCCGCCGAGACGCGGCCGCGTCTCGTACAGCTCCACCTCGATCCCCGCCTCCTGCAACGCCAGCGCCGCCGCGATGCCGGCCAGGCCGCCGCCTACCACCGCCACGCTCATGGCTTGAGCCCCGCCAGGGCACGGGCCGCGACCACGCCCTTCTCCCACGCCGGCAGCGACATCCGGGTGTTCAGGGCGCTGATCGGCTGCTCGGCGATGCGGACCAGCAGCCGGCGGTAGATCCCGGCCATCGCCGCCGTGCACGCGGCGCTGCGCCGGTCCAGCAGCGGCAGCAGCCGCAGTCCGGTGTCGTACCAAGCCCTGGCTTGCGCCGCCTGGTCCTGCATCAGGGCCGCCAGGTTGGGAGGATCGTCGAGGAAGCGGCCGTGCTCGTCCAGCTTCAGCGTGCAGCCGTGCCGGACCAGTTCGTCGGCCGGCAGGTAGACGCGGCCCATCAGGCCGTCCTCGCGGATGTCCCGCAGGATGTTCGTGAGCTGGAGCGCCACGCCGAGGGAGTCGGCGTAGTGCGATGCTTCCTCCAGCCGCGCGGGATCGACGCCGTAGACGCCGAGCGACAGCCGGCCGATGGACCCGGCGACGCACCGGCAGTAGTGGGTCAGCTCGTCCACGGTGGCGTAGTCGGTGCCGCGGACGTCGGCCTCGCAGCCGTCGATGAGCTCGTCGAAGGCGCCCAGCGGGATCGGGTGCCGGCTCGCGGCGTCGGCCAGCGCCACCAGCACCGGGTCCTCGGGGCGCCCGTTCGGGTCCCGGGCGACGGCGTGCAGGTCGGCGCGCGCCGTCCCGAGCTGGGCCAGCCGCTCCCCGGCCGGGGCGGTGCCGTCGCCGATGTCGTCGACGCGGCGGGCGAAGGCGTAGACGGCGGACAGCGCCTGCCGTTTCGCGGTCGGCAGCAGGCGGATCCCGTAGGCGAAGTTGCGGGCCCGGGCGCGGACCACCCGTTCGCAATGGTCGTAGGCCGCTTTTATGGTGAATGTCGGCTGTGCCGACGGCTCAGATCGGCTGAGCACCTTTTTCGTTACAGGTGTCGGCTGCGCCGACGGCTCAGATCGGCTGAGCCCGTCTTGCATGTCCATGGCGGTTACTTCCCTCCGAGGATCAGCAGTGCGTCGGCGAGTGTCCGGGCGTGGCTCGGGCGCAGCCGGGCGGCGTGGACGTCGTAGGCGCCGGCGCGCAGCGCCGTCAGGGTGGCGCGGCCGCCGGCCAGGTAGCCGGCGACGCTGATCCGGGCCCAGCCGTCCAGTTTGCGGATCAGCGGGGCGCCGGCGTCGAGCAGCCCGGCGGCCCGGTCGGCGTTGCGGGCGATGGCGCCGCGCAGCCGGGTCGGTGTGGTGGCGGCGCCCAGGTCGGCGTCGGTGCAGCCGAAGAGCTTCAGGTCCTCGGCCGGCAGGTAGACCCGGCCGGCGGCGAAGTCCTCGGCGACGTCCTGGCAGTGCTCGATGACCTGCAGCGCGGTGCAGATCCGGTCGGACAGGGCGATCCGCTCGGGGGTCGCGGCGTCGAACACGTACAGCACCAGGTGTCCGACCGGGTCGGCGGACAGCGTGCAGTATTCGACGAGCTGGTCCCAGGTGTCGTAGCGCAGGACCTCCTGGTCCTGGCGGTTGGCCTGGACCAGCTTGCGCAGCGGCGCCTCGGGGATGCCGTGCTCGCGGGCCACGGCGCCGATGGCGCGCAGTGCGGGCAGTTCGGGGGCCTGCCCGGCGTAGACGCGGTCGATGTCGCGGTCGACCAGGTCCAGCAGCCGTCCGCGCTCGTCGGGCGGCGCCTCGTCCCCGATGTCGTCGACCAGGCGGGCATAGCGGTAGACCGCGCTCAGCCCTTTGCGGTGCCGGGCCGGGAGGATGCGTAAGGCCACGGGGAAGTTCTCACGGATCGTCCGCTCGTCCGGCAGTGCGGAACCGGGATGGCCGGCGTGCGGGTGCGAGCCCACGATGTCCGCCGCCGTTGGGTCGGACCCGCTGCGTCCGCAGGACTGGCTCGTCTTCAGCATCAATGGGTTCCCTTCGCCTCTCCAGCAACGCAATCAGCACCCGGCGCTCGCGTCCACGTGGGCTGATCCATTCGTGGCGATCTTCGGTGGGGGTGTGAACGGTCTACGGACGGGAAAGTGCCCGGCATGCGTTCGGGCACTGTGCTGGCGGGTGCGGCCGCCCTGGGACTGGCGCACATCGGGCCCGCCGCGAGCTGGCTGCCGCCGGTTCGCGATCGCCTGCTGCCGGGATTGGCGGCGCGCGGCCGCCCCGATCATGTGGCACTGACTTTCGATGACGGCCCCGATCCGGTCAGCACTCCGCTGTTCCTGGACCTGCTCGACGAGCTCGGGGTACGCGCGACGTTCTTCGTGCTGGGCTGCCGGGTGGCGCGCCACCCGGAGGTGGTCGCCGAGACGGTCGCCCGGGGCCATGAGGTGGCGGTCCACGGCTGGGAGCACCGCACTCAGTGGCTGCCCGGCCCGGAGCGTGACGTTCGGGATCTGCGACGGGCCAGGGATCTGATCGAACAGGTCTGCGGGCAGCGGCCACGATGGTTCCGGCCGCCGTTCGGGATCCTGACGAGCGGGCTGTGGCGCGCGGCTCGGCGAGCCGAACTGCGCCCGGTGTTGTGGGGGGCCTGGGGCAAGGACTGGATCGAGGACCGCTCCCCCGCCGAGATCGAACACACGGTGCTGTCCGATACGCGCGGGGGCACGACGATCCTGCTGCACGACACCGCCCCCGATGGCGGTGGCACAGCATGGCGCGGGACGTTGGTCTCGGTTCCGAGGATCGTCGAGCATTGTCAAGACGCCGGGTGGTCGGTGGGGCCACTTGCTGAGCACTTTTAGGAGCTGAACAATTTCCGTTCAGTACCAGTAGTACCAGCCTACCCCTGTTCTCCTCACGTCACCCGGACACCAACCCCATTCGACGCAGGACCGTCTCGAACGCCGCCTCCCAGGGAGCGCGCACCGCGCCGACCGACGGCGACGGTTCGGGCCGGTCGAGGGCGGCCAGCGCGGCGCGGGCCACGTCCCGGGGCCGGGCCCCGGTGACGTCGGCGAAGCCGAGCTCCAGCTCGTGTTGCAGGTTGTCGCGGCCGTGGCCGGGCACCACGTCCAGCAGCAGCAGCCGGCGGCCGATCGCGCGCGCCTCGCTGCAGGTGTCGCCGGAACTGGTGATGACGAGGTCCGCGGCCGCCATCAGCGCCGGGACGCGGTCGGTGTAGCCGAGGGCGTGGACTCGCGGCTCCTTTTTCCCGACGGCCCGCAGCCGGGCTTCCAACTCCCGGTTGCGTCCGGCGACCGCGAGCACGTGCACCCCGGCCTTTCCCAGCGCGGCGGCCGCGTCGGCGACCGGGCCCAGGCCCCAGGATCCTGACATCAGCAGCACGCAGCGGGCTTCGGCCGGGACCCCGAACTCCGCCCGCGCCTTCGGCTTGCTCGGCGGGTCGTAGAACGCCGGGCGCAGCGGGGCCGGGACCACGGCGGTCTCGGCGTCGGGGCGGTAGCGGCGCACGCCGGCGGCTGCCACCTCCGACGTCACCAGGAACAGGTCGGTGCCGTCGTGGACCCAGAGCCGGTGCGGTGTGACGTCGGTGCAGAACACCACATGGGGCGGGACCGCGCCGCCCGCTCGCCGGACCGCGTCCACCGCCCCGGCGGCCGTGGCGAACACCGACACCACCAGGTCGGCCGGCTCCCGCTCCAGCAGTTCGCGCACGCGCGGCGCCAGCCGGGAGACCGCCGCCTTCTCGGTGAGACCGGCCAGCCGGGTCCCGGGCCGCAGCGCGGAGAAGTGGAAGGCGTCGTATACGCCGGGCACGGCCAGCAGCCGCCGGAACACCGCCTCCCCGGCCGCGCCGGACCGGCGGCCCAGCAGCGCCATCACGTCCACGGTGGAGGTGGTCCAGCCGCGGTCGTGCAGCGAGTCCGCGCACGCGGCCGCCATCACATCATGACCCTGACCCAGGGATCCGGACAGCAGGAGGGCGTGTGGCATGGGATCGGCTCGGCCCTCAGCTCGCCTCGGACCGGTGCCGGCGGTGCCACTCGATGTAGCGCCGGACGCCCTCGGTGAACCCGGTCGTCGGCGACCAGCCCAGCAGCCGTTTGGCCTTGGCGTTGGAGATCCGGGTGCCGCCGTAGTCGGCGGTGCGCGCCGGGACCTGCTGCACGGTGATCGGGCCGAGCAGTCCGTCGACGGTGTCGGCGATCTGGCGGATCGAGACCGGCGCGGTGCCCTCCAGCGCGAACGTCTCGTCCTGGCCGGCCGGCGACAGCGCGAGCACGTGCGCGGCGGCCAGGTCCTCGACGTACACGAAGTTCCGGGTCTGCCGGCCCTCCCCGGCGATGGTGATCGGCTCGCCGTTCAGCGCCGCCTGCACGAACTTGGCCACGACCAGGGCGTCGCGCATGCGCGGCCCGTAGGGGATGCCGTAGCGCAGGATCGTGAAGTGCTGTCCGTACAGTTCGCGGTAGCTGTGCACGGCCATCTCGGCCGCGAGCTTGGTGGCGACGTAGAGGTGGCCGCTGCGGCGCAGGTCGAACGGTGCTTCCTCGGTGAATTCGGCGTCGACCGCGCCGCCGCCGTTTTCATCCTCGACGTGGGCGGCCCCGTACACCCACACCGTGCTGGCGAGGATGAACCGGTTCATGCCCAGGCGCCGCGCGGCCTCCAGCGCCCGACCGGTGCCCTCGACGTTCAGCCGCAGTCCCCATACCGGATCGGCGGTGATCTGTTCGACGTCGGCGGCGGCGGCGAGGTGGAACACCGCCTCGCCGCCGTCCAGTGCCGCGGTCAGCTCTTCCTGGTTCAGGATGTCGGCCTGCCGGTACTCGGCGGCCGGGTTCAGTTTGCGGATGGTGTTGTCGACGACGACGACCTCGTGCCCGGCGTCGACGAGCTTGTCCACGACGTGCGAGCCGATGAAACCGCAGCCGCCGGTGACGACCGTACGCATCGCGACCTCCTCAGCCGAACATCTCGCGGGACACCGTGGACACGGCGGTGAGTACCTGGTCCACCTCGTCGTCTCGCATATCGGAGTGGACCGGCAGGCACACGTGCCGGGCGCAGACGTCCTCGGCGACCGGCAGGGCGCCGTTGGCGTACTTCACCAGCACCGGTTGTTTGTGCAGCGGCAGGTCGTAGACCTCGCCGGAGAGCCGCACGTCGAAGCGGTCGGCGACCTCGCCCTTGAACCGCACGCGGTCGGCGCCCTCGGGCAGCAGCACGATGTACTTGTAGAAGTTGCTGACGCAGCCGGCCGGCTCGGTCAGCGGGGTGAGCGCGTCGATGCCGGCGAGGGCCTCGGTGTAGCGCGCGGCGACCGTCCGGCGGTGCCGGACGAACTCCGCCAGGTGCTGGACGTGGACCGCGCCGGCCGCCGCGTTCAGTTCGCTGAGCCGCCAGGACGCCCCGTCGCGGACGTGGTGGTTCGAGGTGAACGCGCCCTTGCCCTGGTCCCGGTAGATCCGGGCCTCGTCGCGCACCTGCGCCGAATCGGTGAGGATCATGCCGCCCTCGG
Organism: Catenulisporales bacterium; assembly: GCA_019510485.1. GTDB lineage: Bacteria > Actinomycetota > Actinomycetes > Streptomycetales > Catenulisporaceae > Catenulispora. The sequence goes on along the minus strand of JAEKKI010000159.1, from coordinate 22,838 downwards.
CGCTGGTCGTCACCTTGGTCGGGTAGAAGGAGAAGGCGCCGGCCAGGCCGAACGTGCCGGCCATGCGGTCGTTGAGGCTGCATCCGTGGGCGTGTGCCGCGTCTTCCACGAGCGCGATGCCGCGCCGGTCGCACAGGGCCCGGATCGCGTCCACCTCCGGCGTGATCAGCCCGCCGATGTGCACCAGGACGACGGCCTTGGTCGACGGGGTGAGCACGGCTTCCACCGAGGCCGCCGTGAGCGCGAAGGTCGAGGCGTCCACGTCGGCGAACACCGGGCGCGCGCCCGCGTGCACCACGGCGGCGGCCGTGGCGTAGAAGGTGTTCGCCGGCACGACCACGTCCCGGTTGGCGACCCCGACCACTCGCAGCGCGATCTCCAGCGCCGCGGTCCCGGTCGCGACCGCTACCGCGTGCTGCGCTCGATGCGCCGCGGCGAAGGCTGTCTCAAAGCGCTCGGTATGGGGCCCGAGCGTCAGGGCGCCGGTGGCCAGGCTCTCGGCGATCGCGGCGGCTACCGCCGCCCGGTCGTCGGCCTCGAACACGATGCGAGCCGCGGGTACTGTCACTGCACACCTCCGAAAGACGGGTGAAAGCCGCTTCTCCATGTAACCGTGTGGACGCGGCGGCAGCGAGCCGGGGGGTCAAATGGGGGAGGCGCGCGCCGAGAACGTCCCGAAATGCGGAAAAGGGGGATGCGCCACCGGGTCCGGTGGCGCATCCCCTCGCTATGCGCGTTTTCTCAGCAGCCTTACCTGCTGTCTCCGTCGCTGATCAGCCCGCCGAACAGGTCTGCCCGTTCAGGCTGAAGCTCGCCGGAGCACCGGCGTCGCCGGTATGCGTGCCCTGGAAGCCGATCGTCGTACTGCCTCCCGGCGGCAGGCTGCCGTTATAGCTCACGTTCGTCGCCGTGACCTGGCCGCTGTTCGGCGAGTAGTTCGCGTTCCAGCCGCTGGTGATGGTCTGGCCGGGCCGGAGCGTGAACACCAGGCTCCAGTTGCTGATCGCGTTCGACGAGGTGTTCGTGATGGTGATGCTCTCGGTCAGGCCGGTGTTCCAGCCGTTGACCGCGTCCGCCACCTTGCAGCCACCGGGCGGGGGCGGCGGGCTGGACGACGAAGAGCTCGACGACGAAGAACTCGACGAAGAGGACGAAGAGCTCGACGACGTGCTGCTCTGGAACTGGGTGAAGAAGTTCCACACCACGCCCGAGGTCCAGGTGTGCCAGCCGTCACAGGTGCAGCCGTCGATCGGGCCGGGGTCGTGGCCGGCGCCGTCGAAGGCGGCCCAGGTGACCGGGTATCCGGGCTTGCAGCCGGAGTAGGCGGTGACGATATGCGTCAGACTGCCCTGCGCCGGCTCCGGTGGATTCTGTGGGGTGCAGCCGTTGTTGCGGACGAAGGTGTCACGCAGCGAGCGGCCGTTGGCGATGGGGAGGACGTCGTCCCGCAGGCCGTGCAGCCCGATGTAGCCGACCGGCTGCGTGCCCGGGCTGCATCCGCTCAGGTTCGCGCCGGAGTAGACCGCGACCGCGCGGAACTCGTTCGGCCGGGCGCAGGCGAGCGCGTAGGACATCGCGGCGCCGTAGCTGAAGCCCCCGGAGAAGACCAGACTGGTGTCGACGCAAAGCCCTGATTCGAGCTGGCTGAGCACGTCGTCGATGAAGTTGACGTCCTGGTTGTTCGGGTTCGCCCAGCCGTTGCCGTTGCCCTGCGGCGCGACGAAGATCGTGCCGTTGCCGTCGGCGTCGGCGAGCTTGCGCAGACCGTAGTACGACCAGTTGTAGCCGTCGGTCCCGCCGGAGTCGACATCGTTCATGGTGCCGCCCCGCCAGTGGAGCCCGAAGATCAACCGGTAGGGGTGGTTCATGTCGTAGTTCGCGGGGACCCGCAGGATGTAGCTGCGGGTCTGGCCGCCGCTCTGGATCGTGTGGGTACCGCTGGCCAGCGGGGCCTTGCCGCAGCCGGCGGTGGTCGCGGCCTGGGCGCCGAGCGGGGCGGCCGCCGCGCTGCCCAGGCCCTGGCTGGCCACCAGGGCACTGATCAACGCGACGAGAAGCATCGCGAGCGCAACCGGCCCCATGACGGCTCCGCGTTTCACCATGGCCTCACTCTCCTCAATCTCCCGATGGAGACTCGGCAATTCGCCGGGAGCGTATGACCCTGAATGAAACACGTCAACAATGTGTTTCCTTCTGTTCCCCGCGTTCACAGTACTCTGCGCTGGCTGAAGACGTAGAGCTGCTCGGAGACCAGGTGAAAGTTTCGCATTTATCGCGGCGCGGACCGGCGCGCCGACCGTATCGAGGCATCCTGATGACCTGCGTATATCAACCCGCTAGCGGCACAGAAGCTCCAGTCCAGTGAGCTTTCCTCCTTGAGCTTTCCCTGCCGCCTTGGCACCTTCGGCAACGGCGCCACGCACAGCCGTCCGTTGTGCCCCCTTACGCAGGAGTGTGTTCTGTGAGAATCAGCGTCCATCGATCCTGGCTCTCCGCCGGGGCCGCCGCCGCGCTCGCGGCTGCCGCTGCCGCGCTGACGGCCACCGCCCCGGCCCACGCCGCCTCCGGATGCCAGGTCGACTACAGCATCACCAGCCAATGGCAGGGCGGGTTCGGCGCGAGCGTCCACATCACGAACCTCGGCAGCGCGACCACCTCCTGGACGCTGGGCTGGACGTTCGGCGCGGGGCAGACGATCACCCAGATGTGGGCCGGCATCCCGACCCAAAGCGGCGCGAACGTCAGCGTCGCCAACGCCTCCTACAACGGAGCCATCCCGAGCGGAGGCAGCACCTACTTCGGCTTCAACGGCGCCTGGACGTCCAGCAACCCCGTGCCCGCCGCCTTCACGCTCAACGGCACGGTCTGTACCGGCGCGGTGAGCACGTCGGGGACGCCCACCTACACGTCGGAGCCCCCGACCACACCCTCGATGCCGGCGTCCAACCTGTTCCCGTACAAGCTCTCGTGGAATTCCAGCGGAATCCTGATCAACCCGAAGTCCGACTCGCGCCACACCATCATCTCGGTGAAGGACCCCTCGGTCGTGAACTACAACGGCCGCTGGTATGTGTACATGTCGACGGTGGACTCCGGCGGCAATTACGGCATGGCCGCCATCGACTTCGCCGACTGGTCGCAGGCCGACTCCGCCCCGCTGCACTACCTGGACCAGACCGCGATCGGCGGCGGCTACAAGACGGCGCCGATGCTGTTCTACTTCGCGCCGCAGAAGCTGTGGTATCTCACGTACCAGACCGGCAGCAACATGAGCTACTCCACCAACCCCGACATCACCAACCCGGCCGGCTGGAGCGCCTCGCATGACTTCTACAGCAACGGCATGCCGTCGCTCATCAAACAGAACATCGGCAGCGGCTACTGGGTCGACAGCTGGGTGATCTGCGACTCGGCGAACTGTCACCTGTTCTCCGCCGACGACAACGGCCACATCTACAACTCGACGAGTTCGCTCTCGCAGTTCCCCAACGGTTTCGGTGACGGCGGCAACACCGTGATCGCCGCCGAGATGCCGAACAAGTACGACATGTTCGAAGCCGACAACGTCTACAAGGTGGTCAACTCGCCCTACGACAACACCTACGTGATGGTGGTCGAGGCGATCGGCTCGGACGGACACCGGCGGTTCAACGCGTGGACGGCCAACGGCCTGGCGGGACAGTGGTACCCGCTGGCCGCGGACCAGTCACGCCCGTTCCTGGCCGCCTCGAACGTCACGTTCCCGTCCGGTACGCCGGCCTGGACGCAGGACTTCAGCAGCGGCGAGGCCATCCGCAGCGACTTCGACCAGACGGCGGGCATCAACAGCTGCCATCTCCAATACCTGTATCAGGGCATGGCACCGGGATCGAACCAGAGCTACAACCTGTTGCCCTGGCGCATCGGACTGGCGACTCTGAGCAATCCGGCCTGCTGAGTCCGCGGCCGGGTCCGATCCGAGCCCGAGTGGGGCGGCGCCGTCGGTGCCGCCCCACTCGGTGTCCCTGGTGTTTCCAGAATCCGACGCACGTCAGAGCCGGAAACACGAATATGGTCGAAGCGCTTCGACCATTCGACGCTCATTCGTTTACCAAATCTTTTCCAACTGTCCATATTGACACTCCGGCCCCATAGAGTGACGCTTCGAAGCGTTTCGACTCCCGCCGAGCCGAGCCGACCCCACCCCCACATCGAAGGGACGGCGCCATGAAGCGCGACACCATCCTCAGGTCCACCGTCGGCGCCCTCGCCGCCGGCGCGATCGCCCTGCTGGCCGCCGGCCCGGCCCAGGCCGCGGCCTGGAGCTCCTCGGACCGCTGGGCGAGCTGGAGCAACGGGACCTACACCATCTACAACGACGGCTGGGGCTCGCACTACGGCTACCAGTCGCTGTGGGTGAACTCCCCCAGCAACTGGGGCGTCTGGTCCCAGCAGACCTACACCGGCGGCATCGAGTCGTACCCGAACGTCACCCGCGGCGTGAACCGGAACATCAACTCCCTGTCGTACGTGTCGTCGTCGTTCAACGTCAGCGACCCCAGTGCCGGCGCCTACGAGACCGCCTACGACATCTGGACCCAGGACAACGCCAACGAGATCATGATCTGGACCGACGTCCACAACGTCGGTCCGCTGGGCTCGAACGTCGGCTCGCTGTCCCTCGACGGCCGTAACTACACCGTCTACAAGGGCTGGAACGGCGCCAACAACGTCTTCTCCTTCGTCGACTCCTCCCGCGTGACCTCCGGCACCTACAACATCCTGGGCATCCTCAAGTGGATCCAGAACACCAAGGGCTGGATGTCGAACGAGACCCTGGGCAACGTCCAGTTCGGCTGGGAGATCACCACCGAGAACCCGGGCCAGAACTTCGTGGTGAACAGCTACTCGGTCTCCTTCGGCTGAGTCGTCTCACCCGTCTCACCCAGCGGCCCACGTTGCCTCCGGGCCCGGCACCTGCGAGGATCGCGAACTTGTGATCGCAGACTCAGGGGCCGGTTCGCAGGCCACAGGTAATCCGGCCACATCCGTCGCCGAAGACGGCGCCGCCGGCGGCGCCGACGCCGCGCACCGCGGCGGCAAGGCGGGAGCGGCGGCGCTGCTGCTCGGCGCCCTCGGCGTCGTCTTCGGCGACATCGGCACCAGTCCGCTGTACGCCATGCAGACCGTGTTCACCGCGGACAACGCCGCCGTCGGCACCTCGCCGGATGAGGTCTACGGCGTGGTGTCGCTGGTGTTCTGGGCCATCACGCTGACCAAGGTGGTGCTGGTCGCCCTCGGCATACTCGGCGCCTCGCTGTTCTACGGCGACGGCATGATCACCCCGGCGATCTCGGTGCTGTCGGCGGTGGAGGGCCTGAAGGTCTCCGCACCCGGGCTCGCCGACTACGTGGTGCCGCTGACGGTGGCGGTGGTGATCGGGCTGTTCGCCATCCAGAAGTTCGGGACCGGGCTGGTCGGCGGGTTGTTCGGGCCGGTGATGACCGTCTGGTTCGCCATCCTCGCGGTGACCGGCGGCGCCGAGGTGGCCGCGCATCCCGGGATCATCAAAGCTCTGTCGCCGGTCTACGGCGCCCGGTTCCTGGCCGGCCACGGCTCCGTCGCCTTCATCGCGCTGGGCTCGGTGGTGCTGGCGGTGACCGGGGCCGAGGCGCTGTACGCCGACATGGGGCACTTCGGCCGCAAGCCCATCCACCGGGCCTGGTTCTTCATCGTCTTCCCCGCGCTGACGCTGAACTACCTCGGGCAGGGCTCGCTGATCCTGCGCCGCCCGGCGACCGTGCACAATCCGTTCTACCTGCTGATGCCGGGCTGGTCGCAGCTGCCGATGGTGATCCTGGCCACGGTGGCCACCGTCATCGCCTCGCAGGCCGTCATCTCCGGCGCGTTCAGCGTCACCCGGCAGGCGATGCAGCTGGGCTTCCTGCCGCACCTGACCATCCGCCACACCTCCGAGCACGAGGTCGGCCAGGTCTACGCCCCGGCCGTCAACTGGTTCCTGTGCGCCGCGGTCACCACCCTGGTCGTCGGCTTCGGCTCCTCGGCCGCACTCGCCTCGGCCTACGGCGTCGCGGTGACCGCCACGTTCGCGCTCAACACCATCCTGTTCCTGGCCGTGGCCAGGGTCCTCAAGGGCGCCGCGCCGTGGAAGATCGCCCTGGGCGCGGTGGTGTTCCTCACCATCGAGGTCTCCTTCTTCGCCGCCAACCTGACCAAGGTGGTGCACGGCGGGTGGCTGCCGCTGCTGGTCGCCGCGCTGGTCTTCACGGTCCTGAGCACCTGGCGCCGCGGCCGGGCGATCGTGACGCCGAACCGCACCGCGCTGGAGGGGCCGCTGCGGGCGTTCGTGGACGAGGTGAACGCGATGGAGCCGCCGGTTCACCGGGTCGACGGTACGGCGGTGTTCCTCAACGCCAACATCGAGACCACGCCGCTGGCCCTGCGTGCCAATGTCGAGCACAATCACGCGCTGCACAAGAAGGTCGTCATTCTCTCGCTGGTCGTGGAGAAGGTCCCGCACATTCCCGAGGCCGAACGGCTGGTGTTCGACGACCTCGGGCATAGCGACGACGGGATTACGCATCTGACTGCCCGGCTGGGGTTCCAGGACGAGCCGGACGTTCCGCGGATCCTGCGCCAGGCCTCTGCCCATCCGGGCGCCGGGGAGATCTACGGGATCGACGTCGACGACGTGTCGTACTTCCTGTCCCGTATCTCGATCATCCGCACGGACGCGAAGGGGATGCGGGCTTGGCGGAAGCGGCTGTTCCTCGCCGTGGCGCACAATGCGGCCAGTCCGGTGGATTACTTCGGGTTGCCGGCTGATCGGTGTGTGATCATGGGGGCGCAGGTACCGGTGTAGGGATCGCGGTCCGGCACAGCCGCCGAACTATTCAGCGGTTCAGCAGTTACTTGATTCAGTCGGAACGGTCACGATTCACGTCAGTTGCCACGATGGGTGGCTCCGCGCAGTGCCCCGAAGCAAAAATTGCGGTTTTACGTCGCATACCCTGAAATACCTCTATCCCGAATCCCCATGATTGGCTAGGCTGATCCTCATCTGAGCTGGCGGTCGCGGATCGGATCGGGAGGCGATCGGCGCCCCGGACTTCTCCGGCTGGGGGAGAATTGATTCGAATAATGCTCTTACAGCGTGGAACGTTGTGGCGGGCCGCCACGGCCGCCCTTTTGGAACAGGAGGCGGGCTTCCGGGTCGTGGCCCAGGGCGGGAGCGTCGACGCCCTGTGGGAGACGGCCTCGGTGGCCGATGTCGCCGTCCTGGACGCCGAGGTGCCGGGGCCCTGCGAGATCGAGCCGCTGTGCGACAAGGTCGGACAGCAGTACCCTGATCTCAGAATCCTGTTTTTGATGGAGCGCCTGGTCGGCGACCAGTCGAGCCTGTGGCGGCAGGCGCCCCGGATCGGCATGCTCGCCACCGAGTCCTCACCCGCCCGGCTCTTCGAGGGGATCCGCCGGATCGCCGGCGGCGAGACCGTGCTGGACCCGGCGCTGGCCGTGGCCGCGCTGACCGCCGGGAGCAACCCGCTCACCGACCGGGAGCGGGAGGTGCTGCGCAAGTCCGTCGACGGCACGCCGGCCAAGGCGATCGCCGCCGAGCTGTACCTGAGCATCGGCACCGTGCGCAACTACCTGTCCCGGGCCGTCGCCAAGACCGGCGGGCGCAGCCGGTTCGAGGCCGTCCGCATCGCCCAGGACGAGGGCTGGATCTGAGGGCGGATTGCGACGATTCGCGGCGCGAAACGGCCTATGAGCGGCGCCTGGCGTCGCCGGACGGCCTTTACAGCCAACCAGGATGCGGCAGGCCGTCCGTCTAGCCATGCTTGCTCCTAGACCGTTTCGCTGGTTCCCGAGGTCGGCTGCGGTTCCGTATACCGCAAATCGCCACAATCCGCCCTCTGTGAGGGATCCACGGGCCCCGGCGCCGCCGCGTCCGAGAGTCCTGATACCGCTGCCAGCGCCGGATCGGTCCACGAGCCGACCAGCTCGCGATAGAGCGCGCTGCGGGACAGCAGCGTCTCGTGGTCGCCGGTCAGCGCCGAGTCGCCGTCCAGGATCAGGACCCGGCGGGCCCGCAGCGCCGAGGTCAGGCGGTGTCCGATGACGATCAGCGTGCCGCCGCGCCGCAGGAACGCGGTCTCCGCCGTGTGCTCGGCCGTCTGGTCCAGGTGGCAGGTCGCCTCGTCCAGCACGACCAGCCGCGCCGGGGACAGGTGCGCGCGGGCCAGGGCGATCAGCTGGCGCTCTCCGGCGGACAGGTCGCCCGGCGTGACCCGGCCTTGAAGGCCGCCGATCCGGGCCAGCAGGCCGTCGGCGCCCACGGCCCGCGCCGAGGCGAGGATCCGCTCGTCGGACGCGTCCGGGCGCAGGTAGGCGATATTGTCCCGGACCGTGCCGGAGAAGAGGTAAGCCTCCTGCGGAACCAGGGTTCGCAGGGCCGGAAGATACTCGGCGGCGATGTCGCCGACGCGGACGCCGCCCAACCGGACCTCCCCGGCGTCCGGCCGGCGCAGGCCGCACAGCAGCGCGGCGAGCGTCGACTTGCCGATCCCGCTGGGCCCGACCACGGCCAGGTGCTCGCCTTCGTCGATGGTCAGGTCGAGGTCGCGCAGGACGGGCTCGGACGCGGGGCCGTAGGCGAAGGTGAGGTCGCGGATCTCCAGGGCGTGGTGAGCCGGTGCGGCCCCGCCCCCGCCGGCCGTGGCTTCCGGCGGCTCGGCTTCGAGGATCCGGCCGAGCGTGACGGTGTATCGCAGACCGCTGTCCCCCAGGCCGGACATGACGGTCCGCAGCGCCGGCTGGAGCCCGGACACCGCGAACGTCAGGCCCCCGACCAGCGCCCCGGCGCCGAGGCCGTGGCGGAGCAGCGCGGGCCCGGCGGCCAGCAGCACGACCGGCGGCAGCCAGCCGCCGATGGCGAAGCTGACCGAGCGCGTCGCGATCAGCCGCGCCATCGCCCGCTCGGCGCGGGCCTGGGCCCGGATCGGCCCGGCGGCGAGCGCGTCGATGTGGTCTTCGGCGCCGCGGGCCGCGATGTCGCGGCGGGCGGCCAGTACGGCGCCGGTGGTCGCCGCGACCTCCTCGTCGCCCAGGACGCAGGCCCGCTGCCGGGACGCCGCCCGGGTGAGGACCGCCGCGAACACCGCGACGCCGGCGAGGAACGGCGGCAACAGGATCAGGGCCATGACGGGATCCAGGGCGAGCATCCCGGCGCTGGCGCCGACGACCGCGACCGCGAAGCCGCGCACCGACGCGAGCAGCCCGGCGAAGGCGTCCCGGACGATCTCCACCTGCCGGGTCAGCCGGGCCACGGCGCCGTCGTCCCGGCCGCCCGCGACGCCGGTGCGCAGGGCGCCGGAGACGACGCGGCGGACCAGTCCGTCGCGGAAGGTCTCGACGAGTTCGCCCATCGCGGCGAAGACGTTCCGGGAGGCCAGGGCGCCGATCGCGGCGGCGAGGAAGAGTCCTGCGATCCAGGCGATGCCGACGGCCGGGCGGTGCCGGCCGAAGCCGTCGTCGAGGGCGTGGGCGACGGTCAGGCCGGGGAGGGCCGCAGAGGGCAGCTCCAGTGCGGACCAGCCGAGCAGCGCCAGGAGGGGGCGGCGGCGTAGGGCGGCGATGCCGAGTCGAGCTTCGCGTTTCATGATGCGGCCACGCTGTTCACCGTGCTAACCCGTCGTCGAGAAAGCGGCGCCGGCAGGGAACAGCGCAGTAGCGCGACGATGCCGAGTCGCGTCTTGCGTTTCATGACACCGCCAGGGGGTTCACCGGCCGAACACCCGCCGGTAGTCGGGATCGTCGCACAGCTGCGCATGCGGCCCCAGGGCCCTGAGACGTCCGCCGTCGATCCACAGGACGAGGTCCGCGCGCGCCGCCGTGCGAGCGCGATGCGTGATGATCACCCGGGTCCGGCGATCGGTCCGGGCCAGTAGCGTCTCGGTGATCTGGGTCTCCGTGACGGTGTCGAGGCTGGATGTGGCGTCGTCCAGGACCAGCAGTCGCCGGGCGGGCCAGGCCCGGGCCAGGCCGATCCGCTGGGTCTCACCGCCGGACATCGGTGCGTTCGTCAGAGTCGTGTCGTAGCCGTCGGGCAGAAGGCGGATGAAGGTGTCGGCGCGCACGTCGCGTGCGGCCGTCAGCACCTGTTCCCGGGGCCGGCCGAGCCCGATCGCGTCGCCGACGGTCCGGCCGACGAGTTGGGGGCGCTCGAAGGCGCAGCCGACGGCTTCGCGCAGGGCGTGGCGGCTCAGTTCCGGTAGTGGGACACCATCTAGGAGTACCTGTCCGGCGTCGGGGTCTCGGAGCCGTACAGCAACCTCCGCCAGGACGGACTTGCCCGATCCGGAGGGGCCGACGACCGCGACCACCGCTCCGCCGGGGATCGCGAAGTCCAGATCCGTCAGCACGCCATCGACCGACACCGAGCGGAACTCCAGGCGTCCGGATGCTGATTCAGTCGAGGCCGCTCCGTACCGGAAGCTCGGCAGCGCGAATACTTCGGCGACGCGGGCGACGGCGGCACGCGACCGGGCCAGGGTGCCGTACACGGCGGTGAGGCCGCCCAGTCCCAGCCCGAGCGCGGCGTAGCGGCTGGCGGCGAACAGGTCGCCGACGGAGATCCGGCCCCAGGAGAGTTCGATGCCGCCGACGGCGAGGACGGCCACCAGGACCGCCGGGGCGACGATCGTGCCCTGTGCGGTGGAGCGGCCGATCACCCGCCAGGTGCCCAGGCCGGCGGCCCGCAGGTCCGGCAGGTCTTGCAGAATCCGGTCCCGCTCGCGGTCGGCGGTGCCGGCGGCCGCGATCGTCCGGACGCCGCCGAGCGCCTCCGCCAAGCGGGCGGCGATGCCGCCCTGGGCTTGCAGATACGCGCTCATCGCTTCGGAGGTGCGCCGCGCGAAGGCGCGAACGACCGTGGCGACCGCCGCCAGGCCGGCCAGGAAGGTCACGGCGAGCCAGGGGTCGATGAGGGCCAGGAACACCAGCGCACCGAGCGGGGGCAGTGCCGCCGCCACGGCGCCGACGATGCTCGGGCCGGCGCGTGCCGCCTCGACGGCGTTCCCTGATATGCGGCTCACCAGATCGCCGGTGCCCAGGTCCCCGGTCCCGGCGGGTCCGGCGTCGAGTACGTGTCGCAGAAGACGGCTACGCAGCCACGCGGTGGTGCCGGCCACGCTCGCCGCCCCGGCGTAGGCGCCGAGGGCGTCGCAGACCACGCCGATCGCCATGACTCCGACTGCCGCCGCCAGCCAGGCGGTGCCGTCCGTGCCGGAGACGATCGCGTCGATCGCCCGGCCGAGAACTGTCGGCAGTGCCAGGGAGCCGGCGGTGCCGACGAGCGCGGTCGCCCCGATCACGGGGAGCCAGCCGCCGCTGTGCCGGGTGATCGTGCCGAATGCGTTCACGCGTGCGCTCCCAGAAGGCACTGACCCGAGCGAGTGCGGCTCACGGAACGCCACGGGCCGCCATGCCGGATGATCGTGACGAATGCATGCATGTGTGCTCTCCTGGAAGGCGCCGCCCCGGGCGAGTGCGATCCGTCCGGGGCGGCAGGGATCACCTGCGGCGCGGCTTCTCACCGCGCCCCGATCCCGAGGTGCCGAGGTGTCAGTGGCAGAGCAGCAGGCTCAGGGCGCTCGTGCCGCCGCAGAGGGTGACGCTCAGGTCGCTCGGGCAGCTGTGGCCGCTCGCGCTGCTGCCGCCGTGGCTGGCGTCGCCGAATTCCTCGGTCTCTTCCATGCCCTGCAGGTCCAGGAGTGTCATGGTGTTTCCTTCCTATCGGGTGGGACCCGCACCGGTCGGCGCGGGGGCTTGGGGGGCGGCCGGCTCGGTCGCCGCGAGCGGCGCCGGTTCGGGGTTCGGGGACGCCGGCCGCGGCCGCATGAGCCACGCCGGGGCGAGCAGCGGCAGGTGCACCGGCTCGTCGTGCAGCGCGGAACCCAGCGCGAGCAGGATGCCCGCGGTTCCGGTGGCCAGGTCCATCGACAGCCGCATGAGTCCGGTGCCGGGGAACGCGAGTCCGTCGCCGTAGGGCAGCGCGTGCCATGCCAGACCACGTACTTGCCGGGCCAGGAGCGGATCGGACAGCGGCGTGCGCGTGCGGCTCGCGCGGTACAGGAGGATGCCGGCGCGGCCGGAGAACAGGCCCGGCAGGATGTAGTAGTGCGACCGCGCCGCGCGTTCGATGGTGTCGGCGGCCTCAGTGAACTCCGGGTCCGAGCGGCGTGCGAGATAGGCGTCCAGCGCCAGTCCGATGCCGACGCTGCCGGCTTCGAGGTACGGCATGGTGCGCCAGCCCTCATTGACCTCCATCGCGCCGTTGTCGCGCACGACACAGCGCTTGAGGTCGCGGCGCAGCGCCTCGGCGGCGAGGTCCAGGTAGCCGGCGTCGCCGGTGGTGTCGAACATGCGCAGCAGCAGGATCGCTTGTCCGGCGCGTCCGCGCATCAGGCCGGCGAGCCCCTCGCGTCCGCTGACGTCCGACTCGGTGTCGGGAAGCTCCAGCCCCGAGCAGACGAGCTCCGCCGCCACCCGCGCGGCGTCGCGTAATCCTGATTCGCCGGTGCGGTCGGCGATATGCAGCAGGTTGAGACCGATGCCGGCCAGGCCGCCGAACAGGTCCGGGCCCAGGGTCTGCCAGTTCTCCCGCAGACAGATGTCGATCAGATCCAGGGCCCGGCCGCGGTGTCCGAGATGGTCCAGGGCGAACGCCGCGCCGTGCAGGCCGTCGTACACGCCGAGCCGCGAGCCGTGGGCGGGCGCCTGTACATGCCGGATGAGCCAGTCCTCGTATTCCGGGAAGCGGCCGCCGCCGGTCGCGTCCAGCGCGTAGAGGACGCCCGCGGCTCCGTAGGCCAGGCCGAGGCCGCCCATGGCGAATTGCTGGACGTCGCCGGGGAAGAGCCGGTCGTCCCGCTCGGGCGTGGCGCTGGCGGCGATGGCGCGCACCAGATCAGCACGCAGCGACGGCCACTGCTTCGGATCCGGCTCCGTGCGCGGGTTGGGCGGGGCCACGACGGCCGGCGGCGCGATGACGTCCACGCCGGCGGCGAGGAAGGCGTCCGGGACGGGGAAGTGCTCGGCGATGATCTCGGCGAAGTGCCGGGCCTTGAGCCGGTGCAGCCACAGCAGTTCGGTCATCGGCAGGAACATCGCCAGGCGCAGGCAGGCCAGCGAGTAGAGGTCGATGTCGAAGCCGGTCGCGCTGCGGGGTGCGGCGAAGCCCTGGTTGCCCAGGCCCGGGCGCTGCGCGGCCTCGACCGGCGCGGCCACCTCGAAGTCGAGCAGCGCCACCGTGTCGTCGTCGCGGACCATGATGTTGTTCAGGTGGATGTCGCCGTAGACGATCCCGCGTCCGTGCACCGCCTCGATCAGGGCGCTGATCTGTCCGTGGATGTCCAGGACCCAGTCGGTGAAGCGCTGGTAGTCCTCGCCGGTGGCCGTGGCGTCGATGAGCGGATACCGGCGCACGATCGACTTGCTCAGCGGTTTGGCGTCGACGTGGTCCATGACCAGGAACCGGTGTTCGCCGACCCAGAACAGGTCCCGGGCCTTGGGGATGCCGGCAATGCCGTCCAGCCGGCGCAGCATGGCGTGCTCGTGCTCCACCCGCTGTACGGCGTCATGCCCGTAGCTGTCCAGCCCGGAGTGTGGACGCCCTTCCTTCAGAACCACTTGCTCGCCGGTACGGCTGTCGACGGCCCGGTAGATTCCGCCGCCGTTGGAGAAGTGCAGGACCCGCTCGACCTTGTAGGGGAGGTCGGCCAAGGTCACGGCGTTGCGGGCGGCCAGATGCGGTTCCAGGAACGCCGGCAGCTCGGCCCAGGGCGGCGGGGAGAACACCGGGCCCCGCCGGTCGGCGACCAGGGTCCCGTCGGGGGCGGCGATCGCGGGGACGACCTGGCCGGACTCGTTGACGGTGTACCGGTTCCCGAAGGCGCCGTAGCGGACGAACAGCGGCCCGGCGCCCCATCGCAGATCGCTGAGGATGTAGGGGTTCGGCACGCCTTCGAGCTCGGCGCCCAGCTCGGTGAGGATGCGTTCGCAGTGCTCGTCGTCGGTCGGATAGATCGTGACCAGTTTGCCCGAGTACCCGCGCGGCGCGTACTTCGACAACCGGCCCAACAGCGCGGACGGCGATCGCAGGAACTTGAACTCGATGCCGCGCGGCACGCAGTAGTCCCACACCGCCTCCAGCACTCGGACGGCGCTGTCGGGGCTCGCCGACGCGTGGATCTTCCATCCCTGCTCCGGCAGCCCGCCGGTGGCGGGATCGATGACGATCCAGTCGTCTTGCTCGTACTGGCGCCACCCTTCGGGCAGCTCCCGGTCCGCGACGGCGAAGGACGCCCCGGCCGAGGCCGTGGAATGCATGGCGTCGTAGAACGTCTGATCCGCGGCGATGAATGCTTCGTACCGACCGTCCATGCCGCCACATCCTGGCGGCGCCGGCGGCGGTGAGGTAGTGCGGTACATCACGAATCGGTGTTGAGAACCTCACAGCGGGTGAATGAGGATCCTGATTAACTTTGTTCGAGTTTGTTCGCGGCCGGCCCGGGTATCCGCGGCATTTTCCCGGGGGTGGTGTCGGCGCCGGAAACGCCCACAGCACCGGCACCGCGTGGGCCCTATCCCCCGAGTGCTCGCACCACCACGCCGACCACCCGGTCGGCCGGGCACCATCCCCACTTCCGGGAATCCTCGCTCACCGGGTTGTCGCCGAGCAGGTACAAGTGATCCGGCGGCACGACGGCGTCCGGACCCCCGGCCGACGGCACCGGATCGCCCGGCAGGCCGGCGGCGCGCTTGACGAACCACTGGCTGTCGCCGGGCCGGCCGCCCGAACGCCCCGCGACCTGCCAGCCGGTCACCAGGTCCGGGCGGAGCACCACGACCGCCTGCCCCCGGCTGACGCCTCCCAGGCCGCAGCGGCGGACCAGCAGCCGATCGCCCGGCCGGTAGGTGGGGACCATGCTGGTGCCCTCGACGGTCACCACGACGACGCGGCGCCGGGTGGCCACGACGGCTCCGGCGGCCGCCGGCCCGATCGCGGCCACCAGCGCGAGGATCAGAAGGCTGATGGTCATCCCGCCGCGGCCGTTTCCCGGTAGCCGGATGACTGCAACGTGAACAAGTCGTGATAGCGGCCGCCGGCCGCCATCAGGCTGTCGTGGGTGCCCTGTTCGGCGATGACGCCGTCTTCGAGCACGACGATCAGGTCGGCTTCGCGCACGGCGCCGAGGCGGTGCGAGACCAGCAGCGTCGTGCGGTCGCCGCGGTGGCGGCGCAGCCGGCTGTGCACGTCGTGCTCGGCCTCGGCGTCCAGGCCGGAGCTGGGCTCGTCGAGGATGAGCAGGTCCGCCGTGGAGCGCATCATGCCGCGGGCCAGGGCGACGCGCTGCCACTGGCCGCCGGACAGCGTCATGCCGGTGCGCGGATTCGTCTTGTCCGCCATGTCGAAGAAGCGCCGGCTGAGCAGCGTTTCGTAGCCGAACGGCAGCGCCTCGACCGTGGCGTCGATCCCGGCCAGGCGCGCGGCGGCTCGGATCCGCTCCGGGTCGCCGAGCGCGGGCAGGTCGCCCATGCCGATGTTCTCCCGGGCCGGCAGGTCGTAGGCCATGTAGTCCTGGAAGACGGTGCCGATGCGGGCGCGGAAGGCCGCCGGCTCCATATCGCGCAGGTCGACGCCGTCCCAGCGGATCGCCCCGCGTTCGGGGTCGTAGAGGCGGCAGAGCAGCTTGATCAGGGTGCTCTTGCCCGCGCCGTTGAGCCCCACCAGCGCGACCGTGGCGCCGCGGGGCACGGTGAGATCCAGGCCGCGAAGGATCCACGGCTGGTCCGGGCCGTAGCGGAACCAGAGGTCTGCGATCTCGATGCCCCGGCTCAGCGCCGGGACCGGGATCGGGTCGGCGCGGACCGGCAGATCGGATCCGGCGTCGCGCAGCTCTTCGAAGTGCCGGACCAGGGCGTTCGCCTCGGTGATCTCGGACACCCGCCCGGCGACCGTGCCGAGCCCGCTCTGCACGGCCACCACCGCCGTGAAGAACATCACGACGGTGCCGGCGGTGAAGCGGCCGCTCGTGCCGCCGACCGCCCAGAACAGCCCGGCGCCGGTGATCGCCGCGGTGAGCGCCGCCAGGACGGACTGCGTGGCGAGCACGGTGCCGTCCACCGACTCCTCTTCGCGGTGCACCGCCTGCGTCTCCTGGCGCATCCGCCCGCGCAGGAACTCGCCCAAGCCGAACAGCCGCA
This sequence comes from Catenulisporales bacterium, assembly GCA_019510485.1. Lineage (GTDB taxonomy): Bacteria > Actinomycetota > Actinomycetes > Streptomycetales > Catenulisporaceae > Catenulispora. The sequence goes on along the minus strand of JAEKKI010000159.1, from coordinate 6,569 downwards.
CCTCTTTGATGGCGTTCAGGTCGGTGAGCAGGCTCGCGTAGAAGATCTGCCGGCGCAGGTTCGGCGACATGGTCAGCTGGGCATCGGCGCGCCGGCGGCCGAGACGGTGCTGGGCGATGACCGCCGGCACGGCCGCGACCAGCGTGACGGCGGCCAGCACCGGGGCGATCGTCACCAGGGCCAGCAGGAATCCGAGGGCTGACACCACGGCCTGCACGCAGCCGAAGCCGGCGGCCACCAGCTGGCCGGGCGCCATCTGTGTCGCCTGCTGGGCCAGCCGCACCTTGTCCAGATGCCGCGGCGACTCGAACCGGCCCAGCCCTTCGAGCCGGTTCAGGCCGGTGAACAGCTCGTCGTGCATGCGCAGGGTCACGCGGCGGCGCAGGCCGGCGTCCAGGAAGCGGTTGACGTGCGGTGCCACCGACACGACGGCGATCGTCACGACCAGGGCCACCAGGTAGCCGGTGCGCCGGCCGGCGTCGCCCGCCCCGCCCGCTCCCGCCGATCCGTCCCCCAACGCGTCCAGCAGCCCGCGCATCGCCCACGCCGACGTCACCGGGCCCAGCCCGAGCACCAGCGTGATGGCGGCCTGGCCCAGCGCGAACCGGGCCGACGAGCGCCAGACCAGGGCGACGACGGCCATGCTCAGGCGCCTGCGGGCTGGGGCAGCCGCGTGGTGCTGAAGGCCGAGTGCTCGACCCGGCCCTCGGCGTCGAGGATGTACATCGTCGGGAACGCCTCGACGGTGAAGGCGTGCGCCAGCGGCCCGTTCGCCTGCTCCACAACGGCGTCGGCGCCGGCCAGGTACCGCTCGCGGAACTCCCGCGCCTGACCGGCCTCGCTTTCCTGGATCACCACCAGCACCCGGTCGTGGTCGAAATCCTTGGCGTATTCGACGAATCGCGGGGCGTTGTCTTTGCAGGGTTCGCAGGTCGTGGAGAAGAAACCGACCAGAGTACGGTCGCCGGCGAGTCCGTCCCGATCGAAAAGGCGGCCGTCTTCGCTGGTCGCCGCGAATTCCGTCGGGGCCGTCCCCATGGGCAATGTCGGCGGAGTCGCCGGAGCCGCGGTGGTTTGCGTCGCCATTGTCCGTATCCTGCGGACCAAACCGAGCGTCACGAGCATATGACCGACAGAGAACAGCGAAAGGAGGATGACCGCGGCGGTCAGATAAGGCATCGTCTGATCCTTTTGGATTCGGTGGCGAAACTACGGATCAGGAGGGTTCTCACAGCGAGAAGAGCTCCAGGAATTCGTCGAGAAGGACGACGGCCAGCGCCAGGGAGCAGCCGGCGGCGCCGGCGACGGCGATTCCGGCGGCCGGCGGGAGTGCGGCGCCGCCGAGTCCGATGCCGGCCGCGGCGACGGCGGCGAGCGCGCCGTCCCGGACGACGTGCCGTCGACCCAGCACCGCCGGGGAGGCGCCGAAGCACAAGCAGCGGGCCTGCGTCCCGCGCCGCACGACGACGGCGGTCGCGACCGCGAAACCGGCGAGCACCAGCGCGGCCAGGGCGAACGCGACCGGAGCCCACGGCGTGAGCAGCAGGACCGCGATCACCGTTTCCAGGGCGATGGTGAGCTGGGCCACCGTGCCGGCCGCCGACTGCGGCACCACGGCGAGGTCCCCGACCCAGCGGACGAAGCCCTGACGGGCCGCGCTGGAACGCATCTTGGAACCGGCCGCGACGAGGAACAAGACGAAGAACGCCGCCCGCAGGCCGAGCGCGAAAGACTGCATGAACTGCATGGCAGATAAGCCCCGCGGTGAAATGTGACCCGTGAAAAAGAGAAGGCGTCAGGCGCCGGACAGCGCCGTCGAACCCACCGACGGTACTGTCCGGCTCCCGCCGAGTTACTGCTTAGCAGGTGCCGACCTGGTGGCAGTACTCGTGGCCGAGGCAGTTGTTGTGGCAGTACATCTTGGCGTGGTTCCAGCACGTGTAGTACGGGTCGTCGGGAATGCACGCCGAGGCCTTGGCCTTCGGGGCCAGCCGACCGACGATCTTGTCGGCGACGCCGGTGATGAGACGAGCCATGGTAACCAACCTTCTTTGTGGGAGGGTTCTTCGGTCAGCGATCGCTTCGTCAATATTCGTAGTAATGATTCAACGTTCTGTCAAGCACGAATTTTTCGAAGCACTAATCTGGACATAACCCGGTATGCCTAGGCGGAATCGGTTGGTCATACCCCACAGTCATCCGTATCCGCGCACATTTCGCAGGCCCTTGACATCGAAGGCCGGCGCCTGTTCCACTATATGGACACCCGCCGCCGAAGGGACACCAGGAAACCGGTCCGGCTTCCGGTGAGCCGACCCCCTCGGCCGCCGCGGGGCGACGCTGCGCCATGCCGACCTGCGACTCCGTTGACAACCGCGACTCCCCACGGTGACAATCTGGCAATCTGCAAGTCCTTGGGGGAGAACTGCGGCTGCCGGGTGCTGCTCCGGGCGCCGCCCGGAGGGGGTCTGTCATCGTGGCATCAATGCGTCGTGCACGGCTGTCCGCACTCGGCACGGCGGCCACCGTCATCGGCGCGCTTGCACAGCCGGTCGGCGGCGCGCACGCGGTGGCGACCACAGTGTCCGTCGACAACCTGCGCACCGGCTGGGACTCGGCGGAGCCCGGGCTCGGCCCGGCGACGATCGCCTCCTCCAGTTTCGGGAAGGTGTTCAGCACGCCGGTCGACGGGCAGGTCTACGCCCAACCGATCATGGCCGGCGACGTGCTCGTCGCGGTCACCGAGAACAACAAGGCCTACGGCCTGGATCCGGCCACCGGCGCCATCGCCTGGCAGGGGCCGGACTTCGGTCCGGCCTGGCCGGTGGCGGCGATCAGCTGCGGCGACCTGACCCCGAACATCGGCATCACGTCGAGTCCGGTCTACGATCCCGCCACCGGGACCGTATATATGACGTCTAAGACGTACTCCGGCGGGAACGTCGCGTCGGCGCACTGGTATCTGCACGCCCTGGACGCGGAGACCGGGCGGGAGCGGCCCGACTGGCCGGTGGAGATCAAGGGCACGGCGGACAACGACCCGACGACGCAGTTCGACGCCTTCCACCAGATGCAGCGGCCCGGCCTGCTGCTGATGGACGGCGTGGTCTACGCCGGTTTCGGCGGGCACTGCGACGTCACGCCCTACCGCGGCTACGTCGTCGGCGTGGACACCGCCACCGCCCGGCAGACCGCGATGTGGACCGACGAGGCCGGCGGGGCCAGCAGCGGCGCCGGCATCTGGCAGTCCGGCAGCGGCCTGATGTCCGACGGCGACGGCCGGATCTTCTTATCCACCGGCAACGGGATGAGCCCGAACAGCAGCCCCGGCGCCGGCGTCACCACCCCGCCGGACACGCTCGGCGAGTCGGTCGTCCGGCTCCAGGTGAATCCCGACAAGACGCTCTCCGCCGCGGACTTCTTCAGCCCGTCGAACAACGCCACCCTCGACGTCGACGACGCCGACCTGGGCTCCGGCGGCCCGATCGGGTTGCCGGACGCGTACTTCCGCAACCCCGCGGGCACGTCGCTGTTGGTCGAGCAGGGCAAGGACGGCCGGGTGTTCCTGCTGGACCGCGACGGGCTCGGCGGGATGGGACAGGGGCCGAACGGCACGGACGACGCCGTAAGCGTCACCGGTCCGTTCAGCGGGCTGTGGGGCCACCCCGCGGTGTTCGGCGGCGACGGCGGCTGGGTGTACCTGGTCAGCGCCACCGGGCCGCTTCGGGCCTTCCACTACGGCGTGTCCTCGGACGGCACGCCGTCGTTGAGCGCGGCCGGCGCCAGCGCCGACATCTTCGGCTACACCAGCGGCTCCCCGCTCGTCACCTCGGACGGCACCGACCCCAACAGTGCCGTCGTCTGGGCGGTCTACTCGCCGACCGGCGCGTCGGGCGTCAATGCGGAACTGCGCGGTTACAGCGCCATCCCGAACCCCGACGGCTCGCTGTCGCTGTTGTACTCCGCGCCGATCGGCACGGCGGTGAAGTTCACGTCCTTGGCGTCCGACCACGGGCACATCTACGTCGGCACCCGTGACGGCCACGTCATCGGATTCGGCAGCCCGACCACCGCACCGCTGACCGCGCCGCAGAACTCGTTCGGCCAGGTGGAGGTGAAGAAGACGGGCACGGGCACCGTGACCCTGACCGCCACCCGTCCGCTCACCGTCACGGGGGCGAAGACCTCGTCATCAGTGTTCGGCGTCAACACCAGCGGCGCTGCCCTGCCGCACGATATGGCGGCCGGCGACACGCTGGTGCTGCCGGTGACGTTCTCGCCGTCGGCGCCCGGTGCGATCAGCGCGATCCTGTCCGTGGCGACCAGTGCGGGCACCGTCGGCGTCTCGCTGACCGGCACCGGCACCCAGGACGGCCTGGGCTCCAACCCGCCGAAGCTCGCCTTCGACGCCGACCAGCCGACCGGGATCTCCTCGAACCTGCCGGTGCGGATCGTCAACACCGGCACCACGGACGAGACGATCGGCTCGGTCACCGGGCCGGCCGCCGGGACACCGTTCACCGTGGCCGGCCTGCCGAGCCCGGGGCAGGTGCTCGCTCCCGGCGAGGGCGTGGACGCCACGGTGACATTCCTGTCCACGACGCCGGGGAACTGGACCGATTCGATCGACATCACGTCGACGAGCGGCAACGGGACCGCCGACACGCTGAAGATCCCGCTGTCCGGGGGCGCGGTCGACGGGGTCGGCGAGCTGACGCTCTCGCCCTCCGCCCTGGACTTCGGGGATGTGGTGGTCGGCGCTTCGCAAACGCTGAAGTTCTCAGCCACCAACACCGGCAACGTCCCGGTCACCATCAGGAAGGCCAAGGCTCCGGCCGGGGTGTTCAGCACCGGCCAGCCGCCGAACGAAAGCATGGTGCTCGGGCCGGGGCAGGGGATAACGCTGAGCGTCACCTTCACGCCGACCGCCGTCGGGCCGGCGGCCGACCGGTACGAGATCACCGGTGACACCGCACAGGGCGCGATGTATGTGCCGCTCACCGGCAACGGGACTCAGCCTGTTGTCAACCCGCCGCTCGGCGGGGGAACGCCGCCGCCGCCGGATCCCGCAGCTCCCCCGCCGCCACCCGCCCCCGCCGCTCCCCCGCCCGCGGCCCCGCTGGTCACCCGACTGGCCGGGGACAACCGCTACCTCACCGGCGTCGCGGTCTCGCAAGCGCAGTGGGCGAACGCCGGCGGCGACGGCACCAGCCGGGCGGCGGCGCGCGGCGTGGTGCTGGCCCGCGGCGACCTGTTCCCGGACGCGCTGGCCGGCGTGCCGCTGGCGGCGAAGGTCCACGGGCCGCTGCTGCTGACCCAGCCCGCGGCGCTGACGAAGGACACTGAGAACGAGATCCGCCGGGTGCTGGGCGGCAGCGGCACGGTCGACATCCTGGGCGGGACGTCCGCGGTGTCGCCGGCGGTGGAGAACCGGCTGCGCGCACTGGGATACACCGTGAACCGCTACGCCGGCGCCGACCGCGACGCGACCGCGCTGGACGTCGCGCGCCGCGGCCTGGGCGATCCGGCGCACGTGGTGCTGGCCACCGGGCTGGACTTCGCCGACGCCCTGGCCGCCGGCCCGTTCGCCGCCGGACCCGCCGCGAGCGGCGGCATCCCGGCGGCCGTCCTGCCGACCGACGGCAAGACGCTCGACCCGCGGGTGGCCGCCTACGTCCGCGCCAAAGCCGCCGCCTCGACCGCGGCCGCCCCGGCGGTTTGGGCGGTCGGCGGCCAGGCGGCGACGGCCAGCAAGGGGCTGGGCGGTTTCGTGCAGGTCTACGCGGGCTCCGACCGCTACGACACCGACGCGAAGCTGGTGCGGGCGGCCGCGGCGGCCGGCGGGGTGCTCCGGATCGGGGTGGCGACGGGGAGTGCGTTCCCTGATGCGCTCACCGGCGGGGCGTTCGCGGCTAACGCCGGGGCGCAGTTGGTTACGGTTGAATCGCCGCTGGAACCGACGACGCTGATGTTGCTGCAGGAGTTGCAGCCGACGTTGGTTACGGTCGCGTTGTTCGGGGGGTCGAAGGTTATCTCGCCTGCTCTTACCGAGCAGGTGACCGGTGCTGTGCATGGAAAGGCGGCCGGCTGATCGGTCGGCGCCTCGCAGCGGTCGGCGGGTACTGCGGTTGGCTGCGGGAGGTATGACGGCTGGCTGTTCACGCCGTCGTGTGGGAACACGTGCGCCGGTGGTTGATGGCGTTGGCGTGCCATACGGACGTGGCGGCCCGAGCTGGTGACGGTCGGGTTCGAGGCGGTGGTGAGTTTTCTGTAGTGCTGTGCTGGGTCGTTCTTTCGGGGTCGGTTGCGGGTTACTGGTCGCGGGTCGCCGATCGCGGGTCGCCGGTTGCGGGTCGCCGGATTGCGGGTCGCCGGATTGCGGGTCGCCGGATTGCGGGTCGCCGGGTTGCGGGTCGCCCGTGGGTTGCCGGGTTGCGGTGGGTGGGTGGTTTGAAGGGCTTCTTTACGGCCTTCGGCTACGGTGCACAGGTTTCGTTGGGGGTCGCAGTTCGTTGGCTGGCTTCGCACCTGTGGCGTTGGCGGGTGGCGGTGGGGGTGGTGGTGCGGTC
>JAEKKI010000084.1 GCA_019510485.1 Catenulisporales bacterium | reverse complement strand
GCCCCAGCGTCATCGGCACGACGCACACCGGCAGGCCGGAATCATCAAGGGCTTGATTAATGGTCTCCTCCAGCGCCCGGCCCGCCGACGCCGCCCGCAGCACCGGCCCCTGTTCGGCCAGCGGTTCCAGCGCCACCTCGCCGCCGCCCTCGTGCCCGCCGACGATGACCACGGTCGCCCGCCCGGCACCCGCCTGCGGGAGGGACATTGTCAGGCCCCGGCCGGATCGTGGCCGGAGGCGAGCGTCGTGCCAGCCACCAGGGCCGCCTCGATCGGCGGCCGGGGCTGCGTCTTGCGGGCTCCCGCCGGGATGGCTTCGCTGACCCGTGTGCATGTCTCCCCTTGGTTCGGGTTCACGCAGCAGCCCCGGGGCTCGGCGGCGGGATCGACCGCGACGGGGACGGCGAGCTCGTCGATTTCGAGGGGGAAGGGCTCGTATCCATAGCCGGGGCCTCCATTCCTGCCGTCGTCGCTTGAAGGGGCAAACCGCTCATGGGGCGCTGCCGGTAGACGACGCCCCTCCGTTCTTACCCTTAACCGGTTGTCCACAGGTCAAACGCTCCGGCTGGCCGGGATGACCGATCGCCTCGCGGGATGCCGTTGCGGCATTGGGGTACGGTACTGGAGATGTGTGCAGCGGGGCGATTGCCGAGAATCGTCTTCAGAGTCCGGAACCTACCAAAAGCCGACATCTGCCCGAGCCGCGTCGATAGCGGCTCACGCGGCACTCGCCGGCGACGGTAGACGAGGCGAGAGGCGTTGGGCTTGTGGGAGTGACGACGGAGGGCGGCGCGGATTTCCTGGTGGTCGCCAACCGGCTGCCGGTGGACCTGGAGCGGCTCGACGACGGGACCGAGCGGTGGCGGCCGAGCCCCGGCGGTCTGGTCAGCGCGCTCGAGCCCTTCCTGCGCCGCCGCAACGGCGCCTGGGTCGGCTGGCCCGGCCGGGCCGATCTGGACGTGGCCCCGTTCGACGACGAGGGCCTGCTGATGCATCCGGTCCGGTTGTCCTCCGCCGAGGTCCGGGACTACTACGAGGGCTTCTCCAACGCCACGCTCTGGCCGCTCTACCACGACGTCATCGTCCCGCCGGTCTTCGAGCGGGCCTGGTGGGACAGCTACGTCGTGGTCAACCAGCGGTTCGCCGACGCCGCCGCGGCGGCGGCGGCCCCGGGGGCCACCGTATGGGTGCAGGACTATCAGCTCCAGCTCGTCCCGGCCATGCTCCGCGAGCAGCGTCCGGACCTCCGCATCGGCTTCTTCCTGCACATCCCGTTCCCGCCCGTCGAGCTCTTCATGCAGCTGCCCTGGCGGACCGAGGTCGTGAGCGGGCTGCTGGGAGCCGACGTCATCGGGTTCCAGCTGCCCGGCGGAGCCCAGAACTTCCTGTGGCTGAGCCGGCGGCTGCTCGGGCTGGAACCGTCGAAGGCGGCCGTCCGGGTCCGCAGCCGCCCCGGATCGGTGCCGTTCGGCGGCCGCCACGTCCGGGTCGGGGCCTTCCCCATCTCCGTCGACGCCGCGTCGTTCGACGAACTGTCACGGGACCCCGGCACCGCCGAGCGGGCCCGGGAGATGCGCTTCGAGATGGGGGATCCGCACCGCCTTCTGCTGGGAGTGGACCGGCTGGACTACACCAAGGGCATCGACGTGCGGCTGCGGGCCCTGGGCGAGCTGCTCGCCGCCGGGCGGGTGGATCCGGAGACCGTGTCCATGGTCCAGCTGGCCACCCCGAGCCGCGAACGCGTCGACCAGTACCAGGCGATGCGGCGCAGCATCGAGGAGCAGGTCGGCCGGCTCAACGGCCGGTTCGGCCGGGTCGGCCGGCCGATCGTCCATTATCTCCACCAGTCGATGGACCGTGACGAGCTCGTCGCGCTGTACTGCGCGGCCGACGTCATGGTGGTCACGCCGCTGCGCGACGGGATGAACCTGGTGTGCAAGGAATACGTCGCCACCCGGCACGGACTCGACGGAGTGCTGGTGCTGTCGGAGTTCGCCGGGGCGGCGGCCGAGCTGACCGGCGGCGCCCTGCTGGTCAACCCGTATGACCTGGACGGCGTCGCGCAGACCCTGGAGCAGGCGCTGACCATGGACCCGATAGAGGAGCGGGCCCGGATGCGGACCCTGCACCGCCAGGTGATGACCCATGACGTGGGCCGGTGGGCGCAGTCGTTCCTCGACTTCCTGGATCCCTCCGCATCCACGACGACCAGGGCGCCAGACGAGGCACCGGTGGCCGCCGAGTCGCTGCCGGCGACACTGCGGCAGGCCGTCGTCCGGCTCGCCCGCACCCCGCGGCTGCTCGTGGTGTGCGACTACGACGGAACGCTCGCGCCGATCGTCGCCGACCCGGCGCAGGCGACGCCGCGTCCGGAGTCCGTACAGGCCCTGCGCTCGCTCGCCGCCCTGCCCGAGACCACCGCCGGCGTGATCTCCGGCCGCGGACTGTCCGACCTCGCGGCACTGTCCCGGCTGCCGGCCGGCGTGCACCTGATCGGCAGCCACGGCGCGGAGTTCGATCCCGGATTCGCCCACACACTGGACGACGAGGCGCAGGCACTGCGCCGCCGGTTGGAGGCCGACCTGGAACTGCTCGTCGGCCGCACGCGCGGCGTCTTCCTGGAACCCAAGCCGGCGAGCATCGCGGTGCACGTACGCCGCGCCGAGCCGTCGGTCGGCGAGTCCGTCCTCGAAGCGGTCCGCTCCGGCCCGGCGCGGCTGCGGGGAGTGCACGTCACCGAGGGCAAGGCGGTGATCGAGCTGGCGGTCATCGAGACCGACAAGGGCGAGGCCCTGGACATGCTGCGCCGGCAGTCCGGCGCCACGGCGGCGTTGTTCGTCGGTGACGATCTCACTGACGAGAAGGCGTTCGCGCGGCTGGCCGGGCAGGACGTGGGGGTGAAGGTCGGTCTCGGCGAGAGCCTGGCCGCGTATTCGCTGACGGACACCGGGGACGTCGCGGTGATGTTGGAGTACCTGCTGGCGGAACGGCGGGCGTGGTTGTCGGGGGAGATTCGCTGATCGAGTGGCTGGCCGGCGATGCGACCGGTCTCGTCCAGCCAACGGTGATGACGAACTGCATCATCGTCCCTTGCGGCAGGAGGGTCTTCACCGGCAACGACCCCGCTCTCACCCCCAGCCCATGCGCAGCCGCAACGCCGATGCGGCCACGTCGGCATCCGGATGCGCGCGCAACGCTCCGACCACGGTGCGCCACTGCCGGTCCCAGCCGCTGCCCGGCCCGGCCGCCGCCGACAGCGCCACGGCCAGGATTCCGGCCGAGGTCCGCGGGTCCGCGGCGAGCGTCGAGGCCGCGGCGTGGAAGGACGCCGGGGCGATCGGGTCGGCGCGGGTGCCGGCGGTGCGGGCGGCGAGGGTCTCGGCCGCGGCCTGGGCGGCCAGCGGCCGGCCGGCGGTGAGGTCGGCCAGGGCCCGGAGCTCGGCGGTGAGCACGTCGGGTGCGGCGATGAGGTCCAGTGCCTGTGTTCGCAGTCGCGCGGCCTCGTATATCCAGGCAGGATCCGCAGCCACCAGCTGCGCGGTCGCGGCCACGATCGGCCGCCAGCCCTCCCGGGTGGCACGCAGGGCCGTGGTCAGGTTCGCGGCCAGCTGCTCCAGGCAGCGGCGTGCGGGCCGGTCGCGGAACGTGGTGGTGGGCGTGGCGCCGGCGGGGTCGCTCTCCGCCGCGGCCGACTCCATCAGCTGACGCACCATGTCCAGGTATCGGTCGGTCGGCCATCCCGCGGCGAGTAGTTGTCCGACTCCGGCGATCGGCAGCGGGTCGCTGGAGGCGGTGTCCAACACGGCGGTTTCGATCGCGGCCGCGGCCTGCGGCGCCCACGGATACCAGGCCGCGACGTGCGTCCTGGCCGTGTTGCGCACGGCCGCCTCGGGGTGTGAGCACAGCTCGGCGACCAGCTTGCCGTAGTCGGAGCGGTGCCGGACCACAATGTCGAGCGGCACGATGCGCAGCAGCTCCAACGCCACGTCGCGGTCCGCCGCGGTGGCTGAGGTGAGCGCGGGCCAGACCCGGGGATCGTCGAGGTGGGCGACCAGACGGGTCACCGCCGCCATGCGGACGTGCCGGTGCTGGCGCTCGCTGTTCCAGGTCTGCAACAGCAGATCGACCAGGTGCGGCACGCCGATCTGGGCTGCGATGCGCAATGCTTCCTTGCGGCTGGTGACTTTCGCGGTGGGGCTGGTCAGTATGTCGCGAAGACCTTGTTCGAGCTGAGAAGGCCGAGCGTATCGGGCCGCGCGCGTCAGGGCGTAGACGGCGACGCGGGCCCGGTCGCCGCCGGTGTGCTCCAGCAGCGTCGGGATGGCCGCGGCCGGATCCGGCAGCCATACGACGGCGCCGAGCGCGGCTTCGCACAGCTGGATCTCGCCGGAGGTCAGGAACCGGTCGACGGTGGCTTTGCCGGGAGCGCCCAGGCGCGCGGACCGGCGGATCGCGTCGGTCCGGCTGGCGACGGTGGCGCCGGAGTCGCGGGCGACCTGCTCCAGCAGCTTGGCGTATCGCACGCTTTGGCGCGGTAGCCAGTTGTCCGGCGCTTCTATCGGGAACCGCGGGAACCACCGCACGTTCTCGCTCATGAACCGGCCGCCCGAGAGTTTTCCGGTCAGGTACGGGTCGAGCAAGTCGGTGCGGCGCCGGGCGATGACATCGGCGACCTGCCACAGCTTGGCCACGCTCGGGTCCCACTTCACCAGCGCCGCGACGCGCTCGTCCCGGTGTGCGGGGTCGGCGAGCCACAACTCGATCGCCGACCGGGCGACGGCGGACGGGCTGTTCCAGATCGTCTCGGCCAGCCACGCCTGCACGTCCGGCATCCCGTGGGCCCGGCGGCCGAGCGCCGCGGCCAGACTCAGGAGCCTGCGATGCTGGGCCCGGTCCAGGCCGCGCCGCACCCACGGTGCGAGCACGTCGACGACCGCGCGTTCCTGGCCGTGCCGCAGCGTGTCCAGCCGTTCCCGGTCCACGGTGTCGTCGGTGCCCTCGACCTGCTCCAGCACCCGCAGGCACCACCGCAGCAGCGTGTCGTGGCCGGATTCGGCGTGGTGGACCAGGACCCGGCGGGCCAGCTGCCGCAGCGCGGTCAGCGAGCCGGCGGAGACGTCGCGCACCTCGACGGTGTCGGTTCCCAGCCGCGTCAGCGCCGCGACGGCGCTCGCGTCGAACAGCGCGGGGGAGGCCTCCGCGAGGGCTTTGAGCGTCGGCTGCCGCACCGGATCCTGCTCGTTGCGGATCCGGGCCAGGTCCTCGCCCAGGAAGCGGGCGAACACCGCCGGATCGCGTTCGGCCGCCGCGCAGGTGATGGCCAGCGGGTAGGCGACGGCGCGGATCGCGGCGTCGGCCGCCCGGGTCTGCGCCATCAGCACCGGCCGGCCCTCGGCCCACGGCAGGCGCGCGGTGACCCGCAGCTTCCAGAACGGGTCGCGCTCCACGGCCGGCAGGGCCAGCATCCGCAGGGCTTCGCGATGCCGGCGCCGATGCGGCAGGACGGCCAGGAGTTCGTCGGCGAGCAGCGCGCGCCCCAGATCCCGGCTGGCGTTGACGGCGTCGAAGAACTCGTCGCGCCGTGTCGGCGGCAGGGTCTTGAGGAGCGCCGCGGTCTGCAGGTCGTCGTCGGCGTACAGGCGGCCCCAGCGCAGCGCTTCTGTCGGCGCGTCGAGCAGCAGCAGACGGCGGACGCGGCGGGACATCCGGGCGTCGCGCGCCCATGGGCGTCCGGCGGCCGTGGCCGTCAGCGGGCTGCCGTGGCCCGCGGATCCGGCGCCGATCGCGGCGTCCACCAGCAGGCGCAGGGTGCGGGCGGCGTCGTGTTCGGCGAGTGCGCCGAGTTCTTTGACGAGACCGGCGGGGAAGGTGACGCGGCGCCAGACGGGGTGTCGCTCCAGTAGGGCCAGCACCTGTTCGGGCTCGGCCGGGGCCGCGGCGGCGACGCCGTCGGCGCACCTGGACCACCAGGCGAGCCGCGGGCCGTCCGGCAGCTCGTCGAGCCGGCGGCCGATGAGTTCCAGGACGGCCCGGGGATGGGCGGTGCCCAGTCGTTTCCAGTCGACGGCCAGGTGCACGAATCCGGGCAGCAGCTGTGCCACGACGGGTTCGGAGCAGGCCGGCAGGAGCCGGACGAGGAGGTCCGCGGGCAGGAGCGCGGAGCCGTCGGTGGCGGTGCCGGCGCCGGTTTCGAGCAGCAGGCGGTCGGCCAGATCGCCGCGCCGGGCCCGCCGTACGGCCCGCACCACGGCGCGTTTCCAGGCGACCGGCGCGTCCTGGAGGGTGGCCAGAACGGCGGCGTCGAACCCGGGGGAGGTGATCACCGCTCCCAGCGCCGCGACCCGCAGGCCGAAGTCCGGGTCGGCCAGCATCGACAGCAGCACCCTGTCAGAGCCCGCGATACGGGCCATCGTCAGCATGAGACCGCGCTCGAACGTCCCGCCCCCGGACAGCTCGGCCAGCAGCGGCGCCAGCTTCGGCGTCCCGGCCAGCTCGCGGGCGGTCCGGGCCACCATGCGCATCCGGGCCGGCCGGTCGAGGGAGTCGATCGCGGCCAGGAGGGCGTAGGCGTCCTGCGGGGTCGCCGTCGTCGAGGTCATGGTCTGCGATGGTAGGGGCCGGGCATCGCGGCACGCATCAGAAAAAGCTCGCCTGCGCGGCCGAGATCGCCCATGGTCAAGGTTCGGACTCGACGAACGTGTGGGGTGGGAAATACGGGCCGCTGGCGTGATCGGCGCGTGTGGTTTCGATTTCTGTACCTTTCACCCACCTGTTCCGGCCCGACCCAGCTCCGGACTCTGAACGAGGGTGTGGTGCTTGACGTCTGGCGCGCGCCCTGCTGACGATCACCCCTTGATGCCACAGCGCAAGCACGATGATCGCGCAGTGTAGGGCGTGTAGACCAGTGCAGGAGCGTAGATGAGAACACGAGAAGCCCGATCCCCCCGGTCCCGGGCCGCAGCCGCCGCGGCGGCGCTGTGCCTGGGCATGGGCCTGGCCGTCGCGTCGTCGGCGGCCGGGGCCGAGAGCGCCGCCGCGGCCACCTCGGCCGCCACGGTCACGGTGAACGCCGGCCAGGCGCTCGCCACCGTCCCGTCCACCGCCATCGGCACCAACGGTTCGGTCTACGACGCCGCCCTCACCGACGCCGCGGTCCCGGGCCTGTTGAAGAACGCGGGCGCGGGCCTGATCCGGTTCCCCGGCGGCACCAGCTCGGACACCTACAACTGGAAGAACAACACCGACGTCACCTCGGGCCTGGCGCAGTCGGTGAACTTCGACCAGTACGCGACCCTCCTGAGCCAGACCGGCGCACAAGGCATGATCACCGTGAACTACGGCACCGGCGACACCGCCGGCGCGAGGCAGAGCCCTGCCGAGACCGGCGCGCAGTTCGCGGCCGACTGGGTGCGCTACGCCAACGTCACGCACCACTACGGCATCAAGTACTGGGAGATCGGCAACGAGATCTACGGCAACGGGACCTACGGCGCGAACTGGGAGCCGGACCAGCACTGCGCGACGGGCTCCAACCCGACCAACTGCGGACCGTCGGTCTACGCCCAGAACGTCAAGGCGTACATCTCGGCGATGAAAGCCGTCGACCCGACGATCGTCGTCGGCGTCGTGCTGACCGCGCCGGGCAACTGGCCGGACGGCATCACCAACGGCGGCAGCCCGCAGCCGTGGAACCAGACCGTGATGACGGCGCTCGCCGGCCAGATCGGCTTCGCCGACGTGCACTGGTACCCGCAGAACCCCGGCAACGAGAACGACGCGACGCTGCTGTCGGCCTCGGCGTCGATCCCGTCGATGGTCTCGACGCTGAAGTCGCAGCTGGGCCAGTACGAGGGCTCCTCCTCGGTGCCGATCATGATCACCGAGACGAACTCGGTCTCGTCGAACCCCGGCAAGCAGATCCTGAGCGTCGTCAACGCCCTGTACCTGACGCAGAACTACCTGGGCTGGCTCCAGAACGGTGTCGCCAGCGTCGACTGGTGGCAGATCCACAACGGCATCGTCACCGGCACCAACAACAGCTCCTCGTTGTACGGCACGGCCACCTACGGCGACTACGGGATCCTGTCCGACGCCAGCTGCGGCACGGTCAACGGCACCCGGACCTGCGAGCCCGCGGCGGACACGCCGTTCCCGGCCTACTACGGGATGCAGCTGCTCAGCAAGTTCATCCACCCCGGCGACACTCTGGTCTCGGCGTCCTCCAGCCAGTCACTGCTCAAGGCGTACTCGGTGAAGGCCGCCGACGGCTCGCTGCGGGTCCTGCTGGTCAACGACGACCCGAACAACAGCTACACAGTGGGGCTGAACTACAGCGGATTCACCCCGGCCGCCGGCACGCCGTCGGTCACCACGCTGGCGCCGCCCGGCACCGGCCTGACCACCGCGTCCTCCGGCACCGCGGCGTCCCAGACCGTCGCGCCCTACTCCGCGGCCGTGGTCACGCTTCAGCCCGGCACCTCGGCGACCCCGCCGACGACCCCGGGCACGCCCACCGCCTCGGGCGTCACCTCGACCTCGGCGACCCTGAGCTGGACCGCGTCCACCAGCAGCGTCGGGCTGGCCGGCTACGACGTGGTCTCGGTCAACGGCGGCACCGAGACCGTGGTGGCCTCGCCGGCCGCGAACACGGCGACCATCAGCGGGCTGACGCCGTCCACCGCCTACACCTTCGCGGTGTACGCGAAAGACACCGCCGGGAACCGTTCGGCACGCTCCGGCACGGTCGCGGTGACCACGAGCGCGGGTACCGGCGGCGGCGGCGCGTG
>JAEKKI010000083.1 GCA_019510485.1 Catenulisporales bacterium | reverse complement strand
TGTCGCTTCCACCCTAAGCGGTCGGCTCCTCCGTCTCGCCGAACGCCCGGACCCCCGTGCGCGGTTCCGGCGACCGCCCGAGCAGTCGCGCGTACACCCCGCTCAACACCTCTGCCTGGCCCTCCCAGGAGTTGGCCGCGAGCAGGTCGTCAGTGTATCGGGACGCGTAGGCCGCGCGGTCGGCGAGGACCTTGGCGACCGCCTGAGCGTACTCGTGGGCGTCGCCCGCGGTGAACACCTCCCCGTTGCCGAGTTCCCGGGTGAAGTCCGCCATCGCCTGGACGTCGGAGACCACGATCGGCAGCTTGGCGTGCATGTACTCGTAGTACTTGGTGATCAGCGCCACCTCGTGGTTCGGGGTGTGCAGGATCGGGATCACGCCGATGTCCGCGCTGGCAAGGTACTGCGGGACCATGTGCGGCGGGACGTAGCCGACCAGGTGCAGCCGGTCGCGCACGCCGAGGTCCTCGGCCTGCTTCTCCAGGGCGCGGGTGAACTCGGTGTCGGCGCCGCGGACCACCGCCACGTGCACGTCCGGCAGCTCCGGCAGGCCCTCGACCATGGTGGCGATGCCGCGCATCGGGGAGACCGCGCCGGAGTAGACGAGCAGGGGGACGTCCTCGGCCAGACCGCAGGCCTTGCGCAGACTCGGGGCGTCGTCTCGGCGTTCCTCGTGCCCCCCATGGTCCTCGCCGGGCACGTGCAGCATCGGGGCGTTGGCCACCACACCCGGCGTCTCGGTCAGCCCGTACCGCTCCTGCAACCACTGCGCGAGCAACGGGGAGACGGTGATCACGGCATCGGCCTTGCGGACGAACTCGCCCTCCAACCCGACGTAGGCCAGCCGCCGCTGCTCGGGCATGGTGACGCCGGCCACGAACTCGTGGGCGTCGTACAGGACCTTGGGGCGCTTGCCCGCCTTGCCGAGCCGGTCGGCCACCCGCACGGCGATGCCGGGGGTGTGCATGTCGTGGGCGTGGATGATGTCCGGCTCGAACTCCTCGATCAGCGCCGCCCAGCTCGCCTCCAGCCACAGCAGGTGCCGTGCCGTGCGCCGCCAGTCACCGTCCCGGAAGTAGGCCTTCCACAGCAGTTCCTTGGCCCGGTGCTTGACGCTGCCGTCCCCGGTCCCGGGCTCCTTGATCCGCTGCACGATCCGCCGCCGCACCTTGAAGTCCAGCGAGGAGGCGAAGGACATCGCCCGGAACGGCAGCACCCGCGGCGACGGCGCTCCCCCGTCCTTCAACGGCCACTGCGCGATCTGCCACTTGTTGTGCAATCCGGTCCGCACCACCTGCGCCGCACCGATGTAGGCCGGTTGCGACGGCCGCCCCTTGCGGCTCGGCTCGTAGCCGAGGAGGAGGACGTCGTAGCCGGCCTCCGCGGCGCTGTAGGCGGCTTTCTGCACCCGCGAGTCCAGCCGGACGTCGTTGGCGACGAGCATCGCTACTCGGGGGCGGCGGTCGTTTGTCACATGGGAATGCTAGTGCTGGGAGGGGCTAGGCGAGAAAGCTGTCGGTGAGCAGGGCGAACCCGAAGGGCTGGGGAAGAGGGACGGCTTCACCTATCGGGACTCGGTAGCTGCTGCGGTAATCGCCGTTCTCCGGCTCGGCACGCAGCACGCATTCACCCCGCTCACGGTCGACCAGCAGGTACAAGGGGATCCCGGCTTCGGCATAACCGAGCCGCTTCGCGTTCCGATCGTCTTCGGGACGCGAGGAAGTCACCTCGGCCACTAGGTGGAAGCCATCCGCCGCGACCCAAGGGGGCATTCCGACCACCAGGCCGGCGGGACCGGTGAGCAGGTCGGGGATGAAGCGTCCGCGTGGCGTCTCGATGCCTTTGGTCGTCCAGACATCGATGTCCGGACAGTTGACGATGATCTGGCGAGCGATCTTTGCGATCACGTTTTCGTGAGTGCCATCCGGCGGCGGGGCCACGACGATCTCTCCATCGATCAACTCGGCCCGCAATCCTTCGGGCAGGTTCTCCTCCAGTTCCAGGAAGGCCTGCAGTATCCACTTGGTGTAGCTGTCCTGGGCCACCTTGGTCACGACACACCTCCCTCTGCACTCACGTCGTCACAGCCAGTCTAGGCGGACGCCACGACTGACATGCGAGAGCCGAACGGGTGACTCAGCGCGGCACATACACCTCGATCCACGAGCCCGCGGTGAACCGCGCGGCGAGACGGTAACGGCTCATGAGCTCGCGGTAGGCGGCGGCTTGTTCGGGATGCCGCGCCGGGTCGTCGAGGAACCTGCCGGCGGCGTGCTGGGTGAGGATCAGGGCGCGGGCCTGGACGGTCGGCCGGTCGGCGGCGAAGGTCAGGGGCACTAGGTGGTAGCGATTCGGGTCGAGCCACGGCCCGTAGCTCTCCACCGCGACCGGTTCGTGGCGGGGGATGTGCTGCGTTACCCACGCCGCGGCCTCGATTCGCGAATGCTCGTCCAGGCGCGGGTAGAGCCGCGCGGAGGAGGCGAGGGGCAGGAATGCCGCTGTGACTGTGATCGCAGCGATCACCCGCCGATGTCTGCGCGGGAACACCGCGGGAAGTGCGATGCCGGCGAGGATCGCGAGCGCCGGGGTCAATGGTACGAGATTGCGGTCGAACCGCACTGTCATGGTCGCGAGGAGTAGGAACTGGGGAATCGCATAGGCGAACGCTACGATCAACGTCCTGCGGATCAGGCCATTGGTTCGGAAGACGGCTACCGCCGCCACTCCGGTCGCGTCCAATAACAGCGGTTGATCGTGGAACAGTGCGCTCACGTAGAACGCAGGCGCATTGCCTTCCGCTCCCACATGACCGGTCTGGTAGTGGCTGGCCTCGGCTTCCACCCCGGCGAGGACCGCAGCCGGATGCATCAGGACGCCTGGTGTTGTCACCACGAATACAGCTGCGGCGATTCCCGCGACCTTGATGAGTTCCTTACGGCGTCCGGGGCTCAGAAGATACGCCACGAGCACCGGAAGCACAGCAGCAGCAAGGTACTTGGCACCTAGCGCGAGGCCGACGCCGAATCCGCAGACGATCTCTCCATAGCGAGCGTCACGGACAACTCGCGTAGTGCCGTAGAGAGTGAGCGCTACTGCGAATCCCGCATATACGTCAGGAGTGGCGTAGGCGCCGTTAGCCGTCGCCAGCGGAGACACCGCAACAGTGGACGCAGCCAGAGTGGCGGCGATCCTCCCCCACCGCTCCGCCAACCCATGGCTCTTCAGCACTCCCCGCACAGCAGCCCAAACCAGTAGGCACGTCGCTAACGAAGCTGCCATCCCCACCAACCGGATCGCGACCATCAGCGCCCGGGAATCCGTATGCGCGACACCGAGGTTCTCGATCCGCATCGCGCCGTGCGCGGATACATGCAACCCGACCGCGCGGAACACAGCGGCGACTCCTGCGATCACCTCATACAGCAAGCCCGGATAGCGGTAGCTGTGCGCGTCGAGCGTGCCGATCGACGCTATCCGCACGCCGACTGAAACGTTCAGCGGCTCGTCCGAGTTGCCCACCCCGGGCAACGCCGCGACCAGAAGCGGGGCCCGCAACGCCAGAGCGAGCCCGCCCACCGCCACTACTGCGGGATCGATCCTCCGATGAAGCAGTCGCATATCGGAGTCAACGACCGACCGGCATAGCCGGAAACGCACGGTTAGTCCGGTATCAGACCAGTAACAGCGCCGACACTGAAAAGCCGTGTGCCCCACCGAAGGCGGGTTTCGGCGAGGCACACGGGTCTTGTCGGTCCGGGATCACCGGCGTCGTCGTGGTCGACCGGACCGAAGCTCAGATACGAATGGAACGGCCGTTGAGCGACTCCCGCGGGTCCGGCGTCTCCGGCACGTCGTACGCGTACGGGTCGTACGCCTCCGCCTCCGCCTCGGCCAGCAGCTCATGCCCGTAGGGCCCCTCCACCCAGTCGACCGCCCACTCCCGCAGCAGCGGCGACGTGGTCAGCGCCCGCCGCACCAGCGCCGTGGCGGTGTCGCGGGGCGTGCCCGGAACGTCCGGCTCGGTGGCCAGGTACAGTCCGGCCACCAGGCGGGCCGGGAAGACGCCGGCCTCGTCGACGACGACGTGTGCGTGTTCCAGTGCCCGCGGCGAGCCCGCGGAGACGGCTTGCAGGGCGTACCGCAGCGTCGCCGCGGCCAGGCCGCGATCGCCGACCATGCCCGAGCGCCGCACTGCCACCATGATCAGGTCCATGTCTTCTGCCTCCCTTGTCTCCGGCCTAGCCCCAGCAGCTCAAGCACACCGGCATCCCGGAGTACTGAGCGGCGTCGGGAACGGAGGCGCGCTGTGCGGTCACCACGGGGGCCGCGACGACGGCGGCGGCCAGCGCGGATCCGACCAGAAAAATCTTGAGTCGGGACATGGGTTGTCATCCTCTTCCTGGAGAGTGCCCGGGTGGCGGGGAACGGGCCCGTGTGCGCCGGGCCTTCACCGCTGTCGAGTCTCACCGCAGGCCGGGCCTGCTGGGAACGGGCTCCGGGCGTCCGCCTTAGGCCAGGCCGGGACCGGCCACGGCGGGCTCGACGGAATCGTGCGGAATGCCCCTTGATCGCCAAGGTGTTCGGCTGCGAGCATGGGGTCCGGCGAGGGAGGGCCGGACTGTCGTGAGGAGGCTGCCGTGCTGGGTTTGCTGGGCCTTGATCCGCTCGCACAAGCGGTGTACAGCGCGATGCTCGCCGACCCCACGGTGGGCGTGCGGGAACTGACCGCGCGCTTGGGCCAGGACGAGGCCCAGATCCGCGAGACCCTGGACCGGCTCGTGGAGCTGGCGCTGCTGCGCCCGTCCCGCGAGCGTTCCGGTCTGTATCCGGTGTCGCTGGTCGCGGGCATGCAGTTGCTGGTGCGCCGGCAGGAGGAGGAACTGGCCGCCGGCCGGGACGCGGTGGCGGCCGGCCGCGCGGCGGCGGCCGACCGGGAGCCCGCCGAGCGGCTGATCGGCCTGGACTCCGTGCAGGCCGAGCTGGAGCAGCTACTGGCCGGCGCCACCGTGGAGGTGCTGTCCATGGTGCCGGGCAACGCCGTCCCGTCGGCGTCGCTGGAGGCGGCGCGGACCACGGACGACGACGCCGCGCGCCGCGTGCGCTCACGCGTCCTGTACCACGCCTCGGTCCGGCAGGACCCCAACACCGTCGCCTACGGCCGCTGGCTGGCCGAGCGCGGCACCGAGATCCGCGTCTCCCCGGCGGTGACCCGCCGCCTGTTGATCGTCGACAACCGCACCGCGGTGATACCGATCGAGCCGAACGAGCCGGGCGCGGGCGCGTTGTGTGTCCGGGAGCCGGGGCTGATAGATCAGCTGACCGCCTTGTTCGAGCTTGTGTGGACCGACGCCGTCCCGCTGGGTGCCCCGACCCCGGAGGAGACGGCGTCCCAGTTGTCGGCGATGGAGCGGGCTCTATTGCGGTTGCTGGCGGACGGGCTTACCGACGATGCCGCGGGGAAGCGGTTGGGGGTCTCGGCGCGGACCGTGCGGCGGATCATGTCGGATCTGATGGACCGGCTGGGTGCGGAGAGCCGGTTCGAGGCCGGGGTGGAGGCCGCGCGGCGCGGGTGGTTGTGAGGGCTGCGATCTGGCGCTGCTGGGCGTTGCGAGCTCTCGGCCGCGAGAGCCGACCCGCGTAACCGCCCGAATACGGGAGATGAGCGGACGTGAGACGTCCGCCCCACTCACATAGAGTTGGCGCGGCGCGGCGCCCTTCGGCGGCGCGCGGCGGGATTCGACCTATCGGAGTCATCATGCACGTTGTCGTCGCCGGCCAGGGATACGTGGGCCTGCCGCTCGCGGTCCGGGCAGCCGAAGTGGGACACCACGTCGTGGGCTACGACGTGGATCCGCACCGGGTGAAGCAGTTGGCGGCCGGCGAGTCGTATGTGGAGGACGTCGCCTCCCCGCGAGTCCGCGCGGTCCTGGCGTCCGGCGCCTACACGGCCACCTCCGAGCCGTCCGCGCTGGCGGGCTTCGACCTCGCGGTGATCACCGTGCCGACCCCGCTGCGCGACGGCGTGCCGGACCTGAGCTACATCGAGGCGTGCTCGCGCACTCTCGGCGCGCATCTGCGCCCGGGCGCGACAGTGGTCCTGGAGTCCACGACCTATCCCGGCACCACCGAGGAGCTGATGGTGCCGATCCTGGAGGAGGCCTCGGGCCTGGCCGCCGGCCGCGACTTCCACGCCGGATTCAGCCCCGAGCGCATCGACCCCGGCAACAAGAACTGGCCGTTCGACAAGACCCCGAAAGTGGTCTCCGGCATCGACCAGGCGTCGCTGACGGTGGTCAAGGAGTTCTACGACGGACTGGTGGAGACCACGGTGCCGGTCTCCGGCCCGAAGGAGGCCGAGCTCGCCAAGCTGATCGAGAACACCTTCCGCCACGTCAACATCGCCCTGGTGAACGAGATAGCGATGTTCGCCAAGGCCCTGGACGTGGACGTCTGGGAGGCGATCGACGCGGCGGCCTCCAAGCCGTTCGGCTTCATGCGCTTCACCCCCGGGCCCGGCGTCGGCGGGCACTGCCTGCCGATCGATCCGTCGTTCCTGTCGTGGAAGGTGGAGCGCACGGTCGGGGTGCCGTTCCGATTCGTGGAGCTGGCGAACGACGTGAACAACCACATGCCGGACTACGTCGTCCGCCGGCTGATGGAGGCGTTCAACGCCCGCCGGCAGACGGTGAACGGCTCACGCATCCTGCTCCTGGGCCTGGCCTACAAGGCGAACACGTCCGACGCGCGCGAATCGCCGTCGACCCGCGTCGCCGAACTGCTGCTGGGCCTGGGCGCCCAGGTCCGCGGGGCGGACCCGCATGTCGTGGACGACATCCACGCCGACGCCCGGCTGGTGCGCGTGGAGGCGACCCGGGAGGAGATCGCCGCCGCCGACGCGGTGGTACTGCTCGCCGACCACGCCGAATTCGATTACGCGGCCATCGCGGAGCACGCGAAATACGTGCTCGACTGCCGGAACCGGCTGAGCGGCGACAACGTCGAAGTGTTGTGAGACGCCGGGGCCCGGCTTCCCCAGTGGGGTGGGAAGCCGGGCTCCGGCGTTTAGAGTTTCCGGGTCAGGCAGCGGCACGAGCGAGGCGGCGGAATCCTTGAAGATCATCTGTGTGGCGGGGGCCCGCCCCAATTACATGAAGATCAAGCCGGTCATGGACGCCCTGGAAGCGCGGGGCGCAGAGGTGGTGCTGGTTCACACCGGACAGCACTATGACGAGGCCATGAACGACGTGTTTTTCCGGGAGTTGGGAATCCGGGCGCCGGACCGTTACCTGGGAGCGGGTTCGGGGACCCAGGCCGAGCAGACCGCGCGGATCATGCTGGCGTTCGAGCCGGTCGTCGCCGAAGAGGCGCCGGACGCCGTGGTGGTGGTCGGCGATGTGACCTCGACCGTCGCGTGCGGGTTGGTCGCGGCCAAGGCCGGGGCGCTGCTGGCGCACGTCGAGGCCGGGCTGCGCAGCCGGGACTGGACGATGCCGGAGGAGGTGAACCGGGTCGTGGTGGACCGGCTGGCCGACTATCTGCTGGCGCCGTCCCCGGACGCCGTGGAGAACCTGCGCGCCGAGGGCTACCGGGAGGACCAGATCCACCTGGTCGGCAACGTCATGATCGACACGCTGTTCGCCAACCGTGAGCGCGCCCTGGCTTCCGGCACGCTGGCGGAGCTGGGCCTGGCACCGGGCGGCTACGGCCTGGTGACGCTGCACCGCCCGGCAAACGTCGACTCCCCGCAGAGCCTCGCCCCGCTGATCAGTGCCCTGACCAAGGTCTCCGGAGAGCTGCCGCTGATCCTGCCGGCCCACCCGCGCGCCGCGGCGGCCTTGCGGGAGCTGGTGACGACCGACCGGATCCGCCTCATCCCCCCGGCCGGCTACCTGGACTTCGTGGCGCTGCAAGCCGGTGCGCGCATCGTGCTCACCGACAGCGGCGGCGTCCAGGAGGAGACCACGGCCCTCGGCGTGCCCTGCGTGACGCTGCGCGACAACACCGAGCGGCCGATCACGGTGACCGAGGGCACGAACATCCTGGCCGGCCGCGACCCGGCGCGGATCGTCGAGATCGCCCAGCGCGTGCTCGCCGACCCGCCGGCGCCGCGCCGCCCGGCGCTGTGGGACGGCCGCGCCGGGGAGCGGATCGCGGAGGTGTTGCTGTCCGGCGGGACCGCGGCGACGCGATTGCGGCCGACGGATCTGGCCTAGCGGCCCGAAACGCGTGGGCCAGCCGGAACGCGTCGGCCGGTTCCCGGCGAAAGCGATTATTGGTTGACAGTCCTCGACAACTCCACAAAAATCACTCTGCCAACCAATATCCGGCAACCGCCTGACAGGCCGTTGCCAGAGCGTCCGTATACGGGGACGGAGACGCGGATGTCCGAATCGCCCGAGCACACCGACTGTCCGATCTGCATGACCGAACTCAACCCGGTGCCGTGCCCCGAAATGGCGGCCAGGCTGTCGCGGCGCGAGCGGGAGATCTTCGTCCTGTTGGCCTCGGGTCCGTCGAACGCGGATCTCGCCGCCCGGCTGCACCTGACGGAGCGAACCGTCAAGGCGCACATCTCCAACATGCTGCGCAAGCTGGAGCTGTCACGGATGCAGGCGTGCCTGTTCGCGCTCGCCTACCAGCATGCCCGGGTGCGCGACGCGAATCGCTGACCGCCGGTCAGCCGTAGTAGTAGACCGCCGGCCCGCACCCGTAGGACGCGGACAGGTCACTCGTGACGAAACAGGCCTGGAGCGAGTGGACACCGTCGCCGAAGTACTCGTTGGTGTTCGCCGGGAAGATCTTCGACCCGCC
>JAEKKI010000082.1 GCA_019510485.1 Catenulisporales bacterium | reverse complement strand
CACGGCGTGGACCGGCTGGTGAAGACCCTGCGCCGCGACGGGATCACCGCGGTCGCCCTGCACGGCGGCAAGGCGCAGAACGCCCGCAACCGCGCGATCGCGGAGTTCAAGGACGGCCAGGCACCGGTGCTGGTCGCCACGGACGTCGCTGCCCGCGGTATCCACGTCGACGACGTCAGCCTGGTCGTGCACGTCGACCCGCCTGCCGACCCCAAGGACTACCTGCACCGCGCCGGCCGTACGGCGCGCGCCGGTGAGAGCGGCACTGTGGTGACGCTGGTCCTGCCGAAGCAGCGCAAGGCCACGCAGCGTCTGCTGGCGGCCGCCGGCGTCGACGCGGAGCTGACGAAGGTCGCCCCGAGCTCGGAGACGCTGCGGGAACTCACCGGCGGGCGTCCGGTGGCGGAGTACGTCGCCGAGGCGGACGCGTACCACGCGGCGCGGCGCGCGGCGCGCGACGCGCGGATAGGCGAGGACGGCGGGCGCGGCGGGTTCCGGCGCGAGAATCGCGGCGGGTTCGGCGATCGGGACCGCGGTGGTTTCGGTGGCGAGCGGCGTTCGTTCGGCGACCGGGACGGTGCGCCGCGGCGCGAGTTCGGGAACCGGGACCGCGGCGGGTTCGGGGACCGGAGTGGTTCGCAGCGTGACTTCGGCGGTAGCCGGAGCAGCAGCTTCGGCGATCGGGACCGGAATGGTTTCGGTGACCGTCAGCGCGGCGGCTACGGAGACCGCAATGGTTCCCCGAGCGGCAACCGGAGTGGTTTCGGTGACCGCGAGCGCAGCAGCTACGGCGACCGCAACGGCGCGCCGAGCGGCAACCGGGAGCGCGGCGGCTTCGGCGATCGGAATGGTTCGCAGAACCGCGACTTCGGCAGCCGGGAGCGCAGCTTCGGCGACCGCAACGGCGCGCCGAGCGGCGACCGCAACCGCGGTGGCTTCGGCGGCGAGCGCGGCAGCTACAGCGACCGCAACCGCGGTGGCTTCGGGGACCGTGAGCGCAGCGGCTACGGAGACCGCAATGGTTCCCCGAGCGGCGACCGGAACCGTGGCGGCTTCGGCGGCGAGCGCGGCAGCTACAGCGACCGCAGCGGTTCGCAGAACCGCGATTTCGGCGACCGGAACCGGGGCGGTTACGGCGACCGCAACGGTGCGCCGAGCAACGACCGCAACCGCGGTGGCTTCGGAGACCGCGAGCGCAGCGGCGAGCGCCGCTCCTTCGGCGACCGGCCCGGTTCGCAGAACCGCGACTTCGGCAACCGGGAGCGCGGCTTCGGCGACCGCAACAGTGCACCGAGCGGCAACCGGGACCGTGGCGGCTTCGCCGACCGGAACCGCGGTGGCTTCGGTGACCGCGAGCGCAGCGGCGAGCGCCGCTCGTTCGGCGACCGGCCCGGTTCGCAGAACCGCGACTTCGGCGACCGGAACCGTGGCGGCTTCGGCGACCGGGACCGCACCGGCGGTCGCACCTCCGACGACCGCCGCGGCTCCTCCGACCGCACCTCCCAGGACCGCCCCCAGCGCACGGCTTTCGGCCGCCCGCGCGGCGGTTACACCAACGACAACCGCCCGGCTCGCGACCGCCGCTGGTAGTCGCTAGGCAGCTGAAGGGGACCGCACATCGTGTGCGGTCCCCTTCGTCGTGTTCGGTGAGCGACACCAGGTCCGCTTCGGCGACCGTGACCGCGCCGGCCACCGCCCCTAGCACGCTGCTTCGGCCACACCCGCGCGGCGGCTACAACGACGACGATCGCCTGCGGCCGCCGTCAAGAGTCGCTGAACCGGACCGCACGCCGCGTGCGGTTCAGCTCGGTGACCGGCGCCAATCCGGCTTCGGCACAGCCCATCCCGAAAAGCCACAAGGGCCCCGCCCGAAAGCGAGACCCCTGCGACGCGTGTGACAGCGACGAACCGAACTAGTGGTGCCCGTGCCCCGCCTCGATCTCCTTGGCCTCGTCGACCGTCGTCTCGACGTTGTCGGAGAACATCAGCTGCGAGGCCTTCGCCCGCAGCTTCAGCGCCCGGCTGCCGGGCCGCGGAATCCCGTTCTCGTCCGTGGCGGGCCCAAGCTCCAGCGGCTTCTGCACCTCATGAGCGGTCAGGCGGTAGACCTCGGCCTGCGACAGCGGCTGGTGCACCTCAGTGAACTCACCGTCCAGCGAGACCTTGATGATGCCGGTCTCGCGACCGTGCAGCACCTTGTCCTTGTCCCGCCGCTGCAAGCCCAGCGCGATGCGCTTGGTGCACCAGAACGCGATGACCGGACCGGCGAACACCAGAACCCGGAACGTCCACGTCAACGCCTCCACCGAAAGGTGGAAGTGCGTCGCGATCAGGTCGTTGCCGCCGGCCAGCCACAGCACGCCGTAGAACGTGATGCCGGCCACGCCGATGGCGGTGCGGGTCGGGCGGTTGCGCGGGCGGTCCAGCAGGTGGTGCTCACGCTTGTCGCCGGTGACCCACTGCTCCAGGAACGGCCACAGGGCCAGGCCGGTGAACAGGATGCCCGGGACGATCAGCGAGGGGATCAGCACGTTGAACGAGACTGTGTGGCCCCATAGGTTCCACTCCCAGTTCGGCATCATGCGAAGCGAGCCTTCGAGGAAGCCGATGTACCAGTCCGGTTGGGAGCCCGCGCTGATCTGGTCCGGTGTGTACGGTCCGTACGCCCAGATCGGGTTGATCTGCACCAGGCCCGCCAGCAGGAAGGTCACGCCGAAGATCACGAACATGAAGCCGCCGGCCTTGGCCATGTACACCGGCATGAACGGCAGGCCGACCACGTTCTCGTTGGTCTTGCCGGGCCCGGCCCACTGCGTGTGCTTCTGCACGAAAACCAGGATCAGGTGCACCGTGAGCAGACCGACGATCAGCGCCGGGATCAACAGCACGTGGATGGTGAACAGCCGCGGGATGAAGTCGTGCCCGGGGAAGTCCCCGCCGAACAGGAAGTACGACAGGTACGTGCCGACGATCGGGATCGACAGGACCACGCCGGAGGCGATGCGCAGACCGGTGCCGGACAGCAGGTCGTCCGGCAGCGAGTAGCCGGCGAAGCCCTCCAGCAGCGCCAGGATCAGCAGCGTGAAGCCGATCAGGAAGTTGATCTCCCGGGGCTTGCGGAACGCGCCGGTGAAGAAGATGCGCAGCATGTGCACCATGATCGCCATGATGAAGATCAGGGCGGCCCAGTGGTGCACCTGGCGCATCAAGAGGCCGGCGCGCACGTCGAAGCTGATGTTCAGCGTCGAGGCGAACGCCTCCGACATCGACACGCCGTTGAGCGGGTAGTAGGAGCCGTGGTACTCGACCTCGGCCATGCTCGGCTTGAACCACAGCGTCAGGAACGTGCCGGACAGCAGGATCAGGATGAACGAGAACAGCGCGATCTCGCCGAGCAGGAAGCTCCAGTGGTCCGGGAAGACCTTCCGTATCAAGGTCCTGGTGCCCTTGTAGAGCGAGAGCCGCTCGTCGGCCCACTGCGAGACCGGGTCCGTCTTGACGTCTTCGAATGCCCCGTCGGGCGGGGCGGCCGTGGCGCTCATCCACGCTCCCAGTAACTCGGGCCGACGGGCTCCTGGAAGTCGCTCGCGGCGACCAGGTTGCCGTCGGGGTCGACACGGATATGCAGCTGCGGCAGCGACCGCGCGGCCGGGCCGAAGATGACGCGCCCGTTGTCGGACAGGTCGAAGGTCGACTGGTGGCACGGGCACAGCATGTGGTGGGTCTGCTGCTCGTACAGCGCCACCGGGCAGCCGACGTGGGTGCAGATCTTGGAGAACGCCATGATGCCGTCCACCGACCAGTCCCACTGCTTCTTCTTCTGCGCCGCGGAGCCCTTCAGCGCCTCCTGCGGCAGGCGGACCACCAACACAGCGGCCTTGGCCAGCTGGTCGATGAACTCCTCCTTCTCCGCCGGGGAGTACAGGACCTCGGGGTTGGCCAGCGCCAGCGTGCCGACCGTGATGTCCTCGGCCTTCAGCGGCTGCTTGGTGTTCGGGTTCACCAGCTTCTGGCCCTCGGACCACAGCGTGTGGCGCAGCTTGTCCTTCGGCATCGGGCCCAGGTCGCGCAGCAGCCACACCGCCGGCAGCGGCAGCACCAGCATCGCGGTCAGCAGCGAGCGCCGGATCAGCGGGTACTTGGCGAAGCCGGAGTCGGCGACGCCCTTCTTCCACTCCGAGACCGCCTCGGCCTTGAAGGCCGTGTCGGACTCCATCGGGTGCCGCTCCTGGACCAGGTCCACGTCGGTCATCAGGGTGCGGGCCCAGTGGATCGCGCCGCCGCCCAGGGCCAGGAACGCGAAGCCCAGGCACAGGCCCAGGGCCAGGTTGTTCATGTTCAAGGTGCCCAGGCCGGTGAAGGTGCCCACCTTCGTGTTCGGCACGACCGTGAAGCAGACCATGGACGCGATCAGGCCCGCGATCGCGATCAGGAACAGCAGCGCGACCTGGCGCTCGGCGCGCTTGGCGGCCTTGGGGTCGATATCGGTGACCCGGGGCCGGTAGGCCGGCAGGCCCGGATCCTGGAAGGGGTCGTCCGCCGCGGCTTCCTTCGTCAAGGTGCCGTGGCCCGCCCCGCCGACGCTTTCAGGCAGGTGGTCCGTTGACATGTCCCGATCACTCATGGTTCGCGGCGTCCTTCCCGGTGGTCGCCTCGTAGTGGGCGATGCGGGCGCGGGACGCCTTGGTGGTGTGCGCACCGATCCAGCAGGTGAACACGATCAGCAGGCCCAGCACGATGGTCCAGACGAACAGGCCCTCGGACACCGGGCCGATGGAGCCCAGGTCCAGGCCGCCGGGGCTGCCGGCCACGCTGCGGCTGTTCACCAGGTAGGCGATGATGTCCTTCTTGTCCTGCGGGGACATCACCTTGTCACCGAAGACCGGCATGTTCTGCGGGCCGGTGAGCATGGCCTCGTAGATGTGCTTGGTCGTGGTGTCGCGCAGCGACGGGGCGTACTTGCCGTCGGTCAGCGCGCCGCCGGCGCCCTTGATGTTGTGGCATTGGGCGCAGTTGGTGCGGAACAGCACGCCGCCGTTGGACACCGAGTCGCGGTCCTTGGGATCGGAGTCGTACGCCCCGGCGTCCGGGATGTCCGGGCCGGCGCCCAGGGAGGCGACGTACGCGGCCATGGCGTCGATCTCGCCCTGGTTGAAGGCCCGCGGCTTGGCGGGGGCCTGCGGGCCGATCTGCTGGGCCGGCATGCGGCCGGTGCCGACCTGGAAGTCGACGGCGGCGCCGCCGACCCCGACCAGCGACGGACCCGAGCCCTGGATGCCCTGCCCCTGCGTGCCGTGGCAGGACGAGCAGGAGGACAGGAAGAGCTTCTGGCCCTCCGAGAGCTGCTCGGGGGTGGCGCCGGTGGAAGCCGACGCCTTCGCCTTGGCCGAGCCCAGGGTGGCGTAGGTCGCGCCGATGAGGCCCAGCGCGATGAAGAGGACGACGAACGCGGCCAGCGGATGGCGTCGTCGTGCCGAGAGCGTGTTCACGACAGAGGATTCCTTACCGATTCCACTGGTCTGGGTCATTTCATGATGTAGATGACGAAGAACAGGCCGATCCACACCACGTCGACGAAGTGCCAGTAGTAGGACACGACGATCGCGGAGGTGGCCTGGTCGTGGGTGAAGCGCTTGGCCAGGTAGGTCCGGCCCAGCACCAGCAGGAACGCGAGCAGGCCGCCGGTGACGTGCATGCCGTGGAAGCCGGTGGTGAGGTAGAAGACCGAGGTCCAGGCGTTCGCCGAGATCGTCAGGTTCTCCTTCACCAGGGCCGAGTACTCCCAGACCTGACCGGAGACGAAGACCGCGCCCATGATGAAGGTGAGGATGAACCAGCTCCGCAGCTTCCGCACGTCCCCACGCTCGGCCGCGAACACGCCCATCTGGCAGGTCACCGAGGACAGCACCAGGATCGTGGTGTTCGGGATGGCCAGGGACATGTTCAGGTGCTTGGCCTGCTCCACGAAGTATTGCGACCCGTGCACCGAGCGGATCGTGAAGTACATCGCGAACAGCGCCGCGAAGAACATCAGCTCCGAGCTCAGCCAGACGATCGTCCCGACGCTCACCAGGTTCGGCCGGTTGGGCAGGCGGTGGGCCTGCCCGGCTTGAGTAGTTGCAGTTGCTGTCGCCACGGCCGCCATTATGTCGTCACCCCATGGCGGCCACGCGCCGGGGGTGGGTGTTAAGGAACCGGTGTCCTGTGGGTATGGGGCCGATCGAGTTAACGCACGAGGCGGCGCGACGGTTCCAGCCCCGACTTCCCGGGCCGGACCGGACATGTCGGACCTGGGTGAAGATCGTGCCGGCGGACGTCCTAGGCTGGACGGGTGAGCCCGCTATCAGCAGAGCTGTTCGCCGCCGGCGACGGTACCGTTCCACCGCCGCTGACCGTGACGCGCATCTTCACCGCGTGGAGCGTGGACCCGTGGCTGGCGGCGGTGATCGTCGCGGTCGGCGGGCTGTACCTCTACGGAGTGTCGACGCTCACCCGCCGGGGTGACAAGTGGCCGATCGGGCGGACCGTCGCGTTCGTCGGCGGCGGGCTGGGCACGATGGCGGTGGCGACCATGTCGGCGCTGGGGACGTACGACGACACGCTGATCAGTGTGCACATGATCCAGCACATGGTCCTGTCGATGGTCACGCCGGTGTTCCTGTGCCTGGGCGCGCCGGTGACGCTGGCGCTGCGGGTGCTGCCGCTGGTCTGGCGCAAGCGGCTGGTCGCGCTGCTGCACTCGCGGTTCGCGAAGGTCGTGTCGTTCCCGCTGGTGGCCGGGATCCTGTTCGTGGCCACGCCGTTCACCCTCTACATGTCGGGGTGGTACCAGGCGACTCTGCAGAACGACTATCTGCACGAGATCACGCACATCCACTTCGTGCTGGTGGGCTCGCTGTGGTTCTGGCCGCTGCTGGGCATCGACCCGGTGCCGAACCGGTTGGCGCACCCGTTCCGGCTGTTGGCGATCTTCGCCACGCTGCCGTTCCACGCCATCCTGGGATTGACGATCATGCAGGACAACGATCTGATCGCGGCTTCGTATTACAACGGCCGGCACCGGACGTGGGGGTCGTCGCCGATCGCCGACCAGCACGCCGCCGGCGGGATCCTGTGGGGTTCCGGGGACCTGGTCGGACTGCTGGTCTTCATCGTGTTGGCGGTGCAGTGGGCCAAGCACTCCCAGCGGGAGGCCGAACGCGAAGACCGACGGCTCGACCGTCTGGAAGCGGAGGAAGCACGCCGAGTAAGCTCCACGGCATGAACGCTCCGTCAGCTGGACAACAAGGGGTGCACGCTTCCGCCGGTACCGCCGGCGAGCAGCCCCCGATCAAGATCCTCATCTACAGCGACGACTCCACCACGCGGGAGAAGGTCGTGCTGGCGCTCGGCCGCCGGGTGGCCGCCGACCTGCCGCCGGTCAAGACGTACGAGTTCGCGACGCCGCCCGCCGTGGTCAGCGCCGTGGACGGCGGCGGCTTCGACGTCCTGATCCTGGACGGGGAGGCCACCCCGGCCGGCGGGATGGGCGTGTGCCGCCAGCTCAAGGACGAGGTCTACCAGTGCCCGCCGGTGCTGGTGCTCACCGGGCGGCCGCAGGACGGCTGGCTGGCGACCTGGTCGCGGGCCGAGGCGTGGACGCCGCACCCGATCGACCCGGTGGCGCTGGCAGACTCGGTCGCGGAGTTGGTGCGGGCGCGCCTGGCCAAGCGCGTCGCCGCGTAGGTTCCTTGTCTGCGCGCAGGGTCCTTATCTATAAGCGTTCCGTAGAGACGGAGGCGTACCGCCGATGACCGAGCAACGCACCTGGGCCGAGCTCCTGTCGGCGGTCGTGCGCCGCGACGACCTCTCCGTCGACGACGCCGCCTGGGCCATGGACCGCATCATGACCGGGGAGGCCACCTCGGCGCAGGTCGCGGGCCTGGCCGTGGCACTGCGGGCCAAGGGCGAGACGGTCGACGAGATCGAGGGCTTCGTGCGCTCGATGTACTCGCACGCGCTGCTCATCGACGTTCCCGGGGCGACCGTGGACATCGTCGGTACCGGTGGCGATCGCGCGCATACCGTCAACATCTCCACCATGTCGGCGATCGTCGCGGCCGGTGCCGGGGCGACGGTGGTCAAGCACGGCAACCGGGCGGCATCCTCGTCGTCGGGCGCGGCGGATGTGCTGGAGCGGTTGGGCGTGCGGCTGGACCTGGCGCCCGAGGCGGTCGCGCAGGTGGCCAAGGAGGCCGGGATCACGTTCTGCTTCGCGCCGGTGTTCCATGCTTCGCTGCGGCATGCGGGGGTGCCGCGTCGGGAGCTCGCGATTCCGACGTTCTTCAACTTCCTGGGGCCGCTGACGAATCCGGCGCGGCCGCGCGCTTCCGCGGTCGGCGTGTTCGATGAGCGGATGGCTCCGATCGTGGCCGGAGTCTTCGCTCGGCGCGAGGTGGAGGCGCTGGTGTTCCGGGGGGACGACGGGCTGGACGAGATCTCGGTGGCCACGACCTCTACGGTGTGGACCGCTTCCGGCGGAGAGGTTCGGCGCGAGACCTTCGATCCCCGCGAAGTCGGGATCGAATACTCCCCCGTCTCAGCCTTGCGTGGGGCGGATCCGGAGTTCAACGCGGAGGTCGCGCGACGGTTGCTGGCGGGTGAGCGGGGCGCGGTGCGGGATGCGGTGCTGCTGTCGGCGGCGGCTGCGCTGGCGGCGTTGGAGCCGTCGAGCGAGCCGGCGGCGGGACGGTTGGGCGGCGGGTTGGCGAAGGCTGCGGAGTCGATCGATTCGGGGGCGGCGGCTCGGGCGCTGGATGCGTGGATCGAGGTTTCGGAGCGGTTGGCGC
>JAEKKI010000081.1 GCA_019510485.1 Catenulisporales bacterium | reverse complement strand
CGGTCCTGGCTACCTCCTCCTTGTTGATGGGCGTCGGCTTCGCAGTGCCGCTGCTGGTCTCCACGCTCGGTCACCCGATGGGTGTGTACACGGCCTCGGTGGCGGTGTGGACGCTGGCCGAGATCGGCACCACCCCGCCGCAGATGGCGCTCGGCGCCGAACTGGCTCCGGCGCATCTGCGCGGGCGATATCAGGGGATGAATACTCTGGTGTGGAGCATGGCGGGCATCGTCGGACCGCTGCTGGGCGGCTGGGCGTTGAGTGCGGTCGGGAAGGCCGCGGTGCCGTGGGCCAGCCTGGTGCTCGGGGTGGCGGGTGCCCCGGCGTGGCTGCTGATCGGGCGGCGAGCCGCGGCGCGGATTGCTGTGTTGCACGCTGAGGAGGCGCGTGTTGGCTCTGGATCTGTTGGGCGGGTGGCGGCGGTGAGCGTCCCGGTCACGGCGGACACGGTGCCGGTGCCGGAGCCGGTCCAGTGCTGAGCCGCGGCTGAGCACTGACATAACCGCGTGTGCTGGCGGCTGCCGGGGCATCCGCGACGGATCGCT
This sequence comes from Catenulisporales bacterium, assembly GCA_019510485.1. Taxonomy (GTDB): domain Bacteria; phylum Actinomycetota; class Actinomycetes; order Streptomycetales; family Catenulisporaceae; genus Catenulispora. Next base: position 12,196 of record JAEKKI010000081.1, on the reverse strand, counting down.
GGGTACTGCGAGCAGGTGGCGGGCCGTTTTGCGCCGGCCGGGCCGTGTGCCGCCGCGACTGGCTCACCCCGGCCGGGGTGGGATGACCAGCGCTCGGGCGTTGACGTAGCGGATGTTCGGATCCAGCGGCAGCGGTTCGCCGCTGCTGGCTTCGGAGCAGCAGAACGCGAACATGCTCGCGGCGTCGATCGGTGTGCTTCGTCCGTCGGCCAGACGCCAGCCACGAACTACATACCCGGCGGAGATGGGGTCGGGGTGGGCAGCCGGATCATCACCTGAGGCCGGGGGAAACGGCAGCGGTCCGCTACGGCTACGCAGAATGGCAATCGCCTCGACCCGGCTCACGTGCGCCAAGGCGAAGAGTTCGCAGACCTCGCGTTCGGCTCCGGACCCGGGCAGGATCACCGCCGGGACCTCGGCGGCGATCTCGAAGCGCAGATCCTCGCCAGCGGTGAGCGGGCCGGACGCCGCGGGCACCGAGCAGTTCAGGCGATGTGCCCCAGAACCGGCTCCCATCATCAGTCCGACGAAGACCTCGTCGGCGTATTCGCGTGCTTGACCCACGGCCAGTTGCGGGTCGTCGGTGGTGCGCGCCGCTTTCCAGATCAGGGCATCGAGGCGGTCGAAGCGCTCTTCGAGGCCCACCGGGCGGTGTGCGTTCTGGTCCGGGTTCCGGTCCCGGGGGCGAGCGTGGGGATGTGGCAGGTTGCTGATGGTTGACATGGTCCCCTCCTTGGACGATTCGAACTTTCGTGCTTGAACCACTGTATTCGGACATCAATGGCTATGGGAGCTTTCTGCCATTTTGTTATGAGAAAATGTGCCCGTGTTCGGGTGCTGAGGCATAACAAGAAGGAGGGCCTCCGAAGAAGCCCTCCTGTGCGTATCGGTGCTATCTAGTACGACTTCGGCAGGCCCAGCGTGTGCTGCGCGACGAAGTTGAGGATCATCTCCCGGCTCACCGGCGCGATCCGGGTCACCCGGGACGCCGCCAGTAGTGGCGCGAGCCCGTACTCGGTTGCCAGGCCGTTGCCGCCGTGCGCCTGGATCGCCTGGTCGACGGCCTCCACGGCGGCGTCGGCGGCCGCGAACTTCGCCATGTTGGCCGCCTCGCCGGCTGCTGAATCGTCCCCGCTGTCGTAGAGCCAGGCGGCCTTCTGGGTCATCACCTTCGCCAGTTCGACATGGATCGCGGCCTGCGCCAGCGGGTGTGCCACGCCTTGGTGGGTGCCGATCGGGCGATCCCGCCACACCGTCCGCGTCTTCGCGTAGTCCGCGGCGCGGTCCAAGGCGTACTCAGCGGTACCGATCGCGAAGGCGGCGGCCATGATCCGCTCCGGGTTCAGTCCGGCGAACAGCTGGAGCAGGCCGGCGTCCTCGTCGCCGACCAGGGCGTCGGATGGCAGCCGGACGTCGTCGAAGAAGAGCTGGAACTGCTTCTCCGGGCCGGTGATCTCCATCTCGATCAAGGTCTTGGTGAAGCCCGGCGCGTCGGTGGGGACGACCATGAGCGCCGGCTTCAGGTTGCCGGTGGCCGCGTCCTCGGTGCGCGCCACCACCAGCACCGCGTCTGACTCGTCGACGCCGGAGATGAACACCTTCTGCCCGCTGAGCACCCATTCGTCGCCGTCGCGGCGCACAGCGGTGGTGATCTTGTGCGAATTCGAGCCGGCGTCCGGCTCCGTGATGGCGAAAGCCATGGTGAAGGAGCCGTCGGCGATCCCGGGCAGCCACTTCGCCTTCTGGGCTTCGGTGCCGAACCGGCCGATGATCGTGCCGCAGATGGCCGGCGAGACCACGATCAGCAGTAGCGGGCAGCCGGCCCGGGCGAGTTCCTCGCCGACCGCGGCCAGGTCCGCGATGCCGCCGCCTCCGCCGCCGTACTCCGTCGGCAGGTTCACGCCGAGGTAGCCGGCGCGCCCGACCTCCTGCCACAGCTCGGTCGTCTTCAGCCCGGCCCTGGCCTGCCGTCGCACGTAGTCCGGTCCGTACCGCTTGGCCAGGGTGCGCACCGCCTGGCGGAGCGCCACGCGCTCCTCCGGCTCCACGAAGCTCATGCGCGCCAGCCTGCCAGGCGGGGAATGCGAAAACAATCCAGCATGTTTGTTTTTCCACCGGTGTGACGAGGCGGCATCCGCGTCGTGCCGGGGGAGGAGATGACTGTGGCAGAGGACATATACGCCGGGCTCGACGACTACTCCCGGACCGTGGTCTCCGTCGCCGACACGCTGCGCCCTTCGGTGCTCAGCGTGCGGGTCCGGGGACGCATGGGGGAGGGTGCGGGATCGGCCGTCGCGTTCACCGGGGACGGCTTCCTGGCCACCAGCGCGCACGTCGTCGAGGGCGTGAGCGCCGGCTTGGCCGTCACGTCCGACGGTGACGAATACGGGTTTGACGTCGTCGGCCGCGACCGGTTGTCCGACCTGGCGGTGCTCCGCATGCCGCCGGGCCGGGTGCACGCCGCCACCTTGGGCGACGCCGACATGCTGCGGGTCGGCCAGCTGGTGGTGGCCGTCGGCAACCCGCTCGGGCTGGCCGGCTCGGTGACCGCCGGGGTGGTCAGCGCCCTGGGCCGCTCGCTGCCGACCCGCACCGCGCGCGGCGCGTCGGTGATCGATGACGTGATCCAGACCGACGCCGCGCTCAACCCCGGCAATTCCGGCGGGGCGCTGGCTGATCACCGGGGCCGGGTCGTCGGCGTCAACACCGCGGTCGCCGGGGTCGGGCTGGGCCTGGCGGTGCCGGTGAACGCCACCACCCGGTTGATCTTGTCGGAGCTGATCGGGGGCGGGAAGGTGCGCCGGGCCTGGCTCGGGATCGGTGGCTCGACCTTGCCGCTGCCCTCGCTGCTCGGGGAACGGCTGGGGCGGCGCACCGGGTTCGGCGTCATGGAGGTGGTGCCGGGCAGTCCTGCGGCGCGAGCCGGGGTGCTGGTCGGTGACGTACTGCTGAGCGTGGAGGGGCGACCCATCGACAAAGCTCAGGATTTGCAGCGGGTGATGTTAGCGCGGCGGGCCGGTGCTCAGGTCGCGATGACCTTGCACCGGCGCGGCGCGATGGTGGACATGACCGTGGTGCTGGCCGAGCTGTCAGGAGTCTGAAGACTCAGACCGCTCGGACGGCTTCGGCGGTTCCAATAGCTCCGACAGCTCCGACAGCTCCGACAGCTCCGACAGCTCGGACGGTGGCGACGGCTCAGGCGGCTCCGACGGCTCGCGCCAGTGCGGCGGCTCGTTGAGCGGCTCAGCCAGCGGCCGGGCGATCGCATCAGGGGCCGGTTCGGCGCCGAGAAGCTGATCAGGCGACGGCTTGGTCTCGTCCGTCTCCCCGCCCGCGATCGCTTGCTGCTCCGACTTCGGCTCTACCTCGTCCGACGCCTCCGATCCCGACGAACCACTGACCGAGTCCACCGCCTTGCGCACCGCCTCCACGGCCGTCTTCGGCGATCCGCCGGCGTTCTCCAGGAAGCGGAGCAGCTCGACTGGGAACGGCAGCACCAGCGTCGAGTTCTTCTCGGCCGCGACCTCCACGATCGTCTGCAACAACCGCAGCTGCAGGGCCGACGGAGTCGCGGCCATGATGTGCGCGGCCTGGGACAGCTTGGTCGCGGCCTGGTACTCGCCGTCCGCGACGATGATCCGCGCCCGGCGCTCCCGGTCGGCCTCGGCCTGGCGCGCCATCGACCGCTTCATCGACTCCGGCAGGGCCACGTCCTTGATCTCGACCCGGTCGATCTCGATGCCCCAGCCGGTCGCCGGGGTCTCCAGCATCAGCTCCATGCCCTGGTTCAGCGGCTCGCGGTTGGACAGCAGGTCGTCCAGCAGGCTCTTGCCGATGATGGCGCGCAGCGACGTCTGGGCGACCAGCGAGACGGCGTACTGGTAGTCCTGGACGTAGATGAGCGCCCTGGCCGGTTCGATGACCCGGAAGTAGACCACGGCATCGACCCGCACGGTGACGTTGTCGCGGGTGATGCCCTCCTGGGCCGGCACGGGCATGGTCACGACCTGCATGTTGACCGTGCGGAGCTTGTCGACGACGGGGATGATGCGGGTCAGGCCGGGCTGGCGGACGCTGTCCAGCGCCCGGCCGAAGCGGAACACGATGCCCCGCTCGTACTGTTTCACGGTTCGCAGCGAGGCGCCGAAGCCTGCCGCTCCCGCCGCCGCAGCGGCGATGATGGCGCTCACGATCGCGGTGATCATGGCGGTCCTTCCGGAAAGGACGCGGTGTCGGTGTGGCGCCGGCTGGCGTTCGCACCCTGGTCGATCAGTATACGAATTAATCGGTGGCCGGGTTCTTACCGGTGGCGGTATCCGGCATTCGTGTCGGATCCGGCGGCCCGGACCGGCCGGGTCGGCGACGTCTCAGCGGTACTCGGCCAGCCGTCGCCACACTCCGGCCAGCGCCAGGGCCATCACCGCTCCGAACACCGCCACCGGTGCCGCGGCCCAGCCCGACGCGCCCGAGCGGGCGTCGGCCATGACCGCTTCGAAGGCGCTGCGCTGCGCCGTCGCGGCCTGGCCGAGGTGGGTGTCGAGGGCGTAGAAGTCCTGGCCCAGCTGGCCGCCGGCGATGCCGGTGGCCTCGGTGAGCGCGGCATCCACGTCGCCGCCGTCGACCTCGTTCCTCAGTTTACCCGCATCGGTTTGGACGGTTGTCCAATCGCTGCTGGTCCGGGCACTGAGTACCGCGTCGGTGCCGCTCAGTCCAGCGTGCAGCAGGCCCGGTCGGCCGTTCGTGCCGTCGAGCGCGGCGACGTCGTCGGCGTAGCCGTGGTCATAGCCGAAGTCCGGGGCGACGGCGTAGCGGACCATGGCGCCGACGGCGTCGAAGGTGACGGCGCGGGCGAGTTGGATGCCGAGGTAGGGCGTCATGTGCTGGTCGACGGCTTTTTGGACGCGATCGGTTTGCTGCGCGGTCATCGCCAGGCCTGTCGCGAGGAACACGACCGTGGCGACTGAGGCGGCGGCCAGGAACGGGTTGAGAGTTCGGCGAAAGGTGCGTGACAGGACCAGCTGGAACCCGATCAAGGCGGCGAGCAGAGCGAGGCCGGTGATGAGCAGCAGGATGGTATCCAGGCTCCAGGCCTGGTCTTGGTGTGTGGCCGAGGCGTGTAACTGGGCGGCGTACGTGTCGCGCAGCTCTGCGGCGACCGGCAGCAGGTCGAAGTGCATGACGTCGGTCGCGCGGCTGTAGTACGACAACGCCACCGAGTCCGGGCGGCCCTTGCTGGCGTTCCGCGACAGTTCGTCCTGGGAGATCGCCGTGGCGGACAGGTCGTGGTAAAGCGCCACCTTGTCCAGCATGGTCTGGAACCGGGCCTGCACTGCCGGATCGGAGGTGCCGCCGATGGCCTGGCGTACGTCCGCGTCGATCTCGGCCACTCGCCGGCTCACCGTGGCCTGGGCATCGCCTTCAGCGGTGGCCAGATCGTCGTCGCCGATGGCCAGGATCCGCCGGGCGGTCTGCGAGTCCAGGTCGCTGAGCGCGAAGTAGAGGTCTGAGGCGGCTTGGGCCTGAGGTGCGGTCTCACGCCCGATCCGGTTCACCCCGTGCTGGACGTCCGCCACGGCCACGGTCCCCGTGATCAACGTCGCGACCGCAAGCGCCAGGATGGAGGCCGTCCACCATCGCAGCCTGGTCGGCGTTCTTTGTAATTGTGCTCCGCTCCCCACAGCTGTCACCGTAGGGAGTCGGCGTGAACGGGCGACAACGGCAGATGGAACTCTGATTCAATGGCCATCGGATGCGATCGCTATCAGTAACTGTTCCATGGCCGATTGTGACCGTCTTCCTGTGGAAGGCGTAGTTTGTCTACTCATACTGTTGTCGGCTACTCAGGTACCGGCTTGGAGCGCGGCGGCCTTCGCGGTCGGTAGAGTTTTCTCCCGATCGGTCCAGCGCCGTTGAACCGCGTTGAACCACGTCGACCTTGTTGAACCCCTTTGAAGGAGAGCCCCGTGTCCGACTTCGCAGTGACGATCGCCGACGGCCAGAGCCGGGACGAGCGGACGGTCACGGTGGGCACGACGCTGGCCGACCTGTTCGCCGGGGATCGCACCGTGGTCGCCGCCCGCCTCGCCGACGGCGCCGGCACCCGCCTGGTCGACCTGGACGTCCTGGCCAAGGCGGGCGACGTCGTCGAGCCCGTCGCGGCCGACTCCGAGGACGGTCGAGCGATCATCCGCCACTCCACCGCGCACGTGCTCGCGCAAGCCGTCCAGCAGGCATTCCCCGAGGCGAAGCTCGGCATCGGCCCGCCCATCCGCAACGGCTTCTACTACGACTTCGACGTCGACCGGCCGTTCACCCCCGAGGACCTGAAGGCCCTTGAGAGCCGGATGCAGGCGATCATCAAGCAGGGCCAGCGGTTCTCCCGCCGCCCGGTCACCGACGAGGCGGCGCGCGAGGAGTTGGCCGCCGAGCCCTACAAGCTGGAGCTGATCGGGCTGAAGGGCAAGGCCTCCGCCGACGACGCCGGCGAGGGCGTGGACGTCGAGGTCGGCGCCGGTGAGCTGACCATCTACGACAACCTGGACGCCAAGACCGGCGAGCTGTGCTGGAAGGACCTGTGCCGCGGCCCGCATGTGCCCACCACCCGGTACATCCCCGCGTTCAAGCTGATGCGCTCCGCGGCGGCCTACTGGCGCGGCAGCGAAAAGAACCCGCAGTTGCAGCGCATCTACGGCACCGCCTGGGAGTCCAGGGACGCGCTCAAGGCGCATCTGGAGTTCCTCGCCGAGGCCGAGAAGCGCGACCATCGCAAGATCGGCGCCGAGCTGGACCTGTTCTCCTTCCCGGACGAGCTGGGCAGCGGCCTGCCGGTCTTCCACCCCAAGGGCGGCACCATCCGCCGGGTGATGGAGGACTACTCGCGCAAGCGCCACGAAGAAGCCGGGTACGAGTTCGTCAACACTCCGCACATCACTAAGGGGCACTTGTACGAGATCTCGGGTCACCTCGACTGGTACAAGGACGGGATGTTCCCGCCCATGGTGCTGGACGAGGGACACGGCAAGCAGGAGTACTACCTGAAGCCGATGAACTGCCCGATGCACAACCTCATCTACAAGGCGCGTGGCAAGTCCTACCGCGACCTGCCGCTGCGGTTGTTCGAATTCGGCACGGTCTACCGGTATGAGAAGTCCGGTGTGGTGCACGGGCTGACCCGGGTGCGTGGCCTGACGCAGGACGACGCGCATATCTACTGCGCCCGCGAGCAGATGCGCGACGAGCTCGTCAGCCTGTTGCGCTTCGTGCTGGACCTGCTGCGCGACTACGGGCTGAATGACTTCTACCTTGAGCTTTCCACTAAGAGTCCGGACAAGTATGTCGGTACCGACGAGGAGTGGGAGCTGGCCACGGACACGCTGCGCGAGGTCGCTGAGGGCGAGGACCTGGAGCTGGTGATGGATCCCGGCGGCGCGGCGTTCTACGGGCCGAAGATCTCGGTGCAGGCGCGCGACGCCATCGGCCGCACCTGGCAGATGTCGACCATCCAGCTGGACTTCCAGCTGCCGCAGCGCTTCGACCTGGAGTACCAGGCCGCGGACGGGTCACGGCAGCGGCCCATCATGATCCACCGCGCTTTGTTCGGCTCCATCGAGCGCTTCTTCGGAGTGTTGACCGAGCACTACGCGGGGGCGTTCCCGGCGTGGCTGGCGCCGGTGCAGGTGGTGGGTATCCCGATCACCGACGCGCATGTGCCGTATCTGGAGCAGGTGGCGGCCAAGCTGCGGGCCGAGGGGATCCGGGTCGAGATCGACGCCTCGGACGACCGGATGCAGAAGAAGATCCGCAACGCGCAGAAGCAGAAGATCCCGTACATGCTGCTGGCCGGCGATGAGGACGTCGCCAAGGACGCGGTGTCGTTCCGGTACCGCAGTGGTGAGCAGAACAACGGCGTGCCGGTCGACGAGGCGGTCGCCGAGATCGTGAAGGCGGTGCGGGAGCGGGTCTGAACGGTCGCGGTCGCGGAGATTGTGAAGGCGGTGCGGGAACGGGTCTGAGCGAGCCGGGGGCGGCTCAGCCCGGCTCGATTCGAGCAACATAGTGATCGGCGTGTCCTGGTGGGCGGTCCGGGTTCGTGCGGCCCGTCCGCCGGGCGCGGCGGGGGGAAACCAGGGGGATGAGCAGTGCTGATCACGCATGAGAAATGGCCGCGCACGGTGTCGGAGGCCGAGGCGGTGCAGGAGCGGCTGGCCGCTGAGGTGGACGTGTCGACGCCGTTGGCTCCGCACCGGTACATCGCGGGGTTGGACGTGGCCTATGCCGTCGACTCCTCGCGCGTCGCCGGGGCGGTCGTGGTGCTGGACGCCGACACGCTCGCGATCGAGGACATGGCGACGGCGGTGATGGACGTCGAGTTCCCGTATGTCGCAGGCCTGCTGGCCTTTCGCGAGCTACCGGCGTTGATCAGTGCTCTGGCCAAGCTGACCGTCGAACCGGACGTCCTGGTGTGCGACGGCTATGGCATCGCCCATCCGCGGCGGTTCGGGCTGGCGTGTCACCTGGGCGTCCTGGCGGGGAAGCCGGCGTTGGGTGTGGCGAAGACGGCGTTCGTCGGGCGGTTCATCGAGCCCGGTGAGCAGCGCGGGGAGGCGGCCGAGCTGGTGTACGACGGGGCGGTCGTCGGCGCGGTGTTGCGGACTCAGCATGGGACCAAGCCGGTGTTCGTCTCGCCCGGGCATCTGGTGACGGTGGACGACGCGACCCGCTTGGCGCTGCGGCTGGCCGCCAAATACCGGCTGCCGGAGACGACCAGGCTGGCTGACCAGCTGTCGCGGCGGGCGTTGGCCGCGGTGGCTTAGGGCTGTACGGCGCCTGTCAGGCTATTCGCCTTCTCGATCCGGCAGGCCGCCGGCTTCCGCTTCGGCGGCCAGCTTCTTCAGAATGCGCACGAAGAGCTCTGCTTCGAGCGGGGTGAGCTCGGCCAGGAAGGTCTTCTCGGTTTCCTGATGGAGGCGTTCGCCCTTGGCGAGCGTCTTCTTGCCGTGCGGGGTCAGGCCCACGATGTTCTTGCGGCGGTCCTCGGTGCTGCGGCGCCGCTCGACCAGGCCCTTGGCCTCGAGTTCGTCGACGAGGGCGACCATGGTCGTGCGGTCCACGCCGAGCTCGCGGGCCGCCTCCAGTTGGGACAGGGGCTCGGCGGCGTCGAGCACGACGAGCACGGCCAGCTGCCGTCCGGTGATGCCCAGCGGTTCCAAGGCCCGCGCCCCGGATTCGGCGAAGTTCAGCTGCGCGTGTTTCAGCAGGTAGCCGAGGCGAGAGCTCAGTTGATCGGCCATACGGGTTAGTCTACCCCCACACTGATTGTCAGCGACGCTGACGATCTGATACAGTGACGATATGGAGTTGAAGATCGGCCTCAAGACCAGCCTGATGCACGTGTCCTACGAGGACGTGCGCCGGGTCTGGCAGCAGGCTGACGATATGCCGGAGATAACGGACGCCTGGCTCTGGGACCATCTGCTGCCTTTGGCCGGTGATCGCGGTGGATCGGCGCCCGAGGGGTGGACGATGCTCAGTGCGCTGGCGGCGCAGACCTCGCGGCTGCGCCTGGGGATGCTGGTGACGAGCAACCGTCTGCGACCTCCGGCGCTGCTGGGCAAGATGGCGTCCACAGTGGACGTGATATCGGGTGGTCGCCTGGTCATGGGGCTCGGCGTGGGCGGTACCGTGCAGCCGCCGGACGCCGGCGGTGTGGCCGGGGAGAACCCGGCGGTCGCGGAGTACGCCGCCTACGGAATACCGCTGATCAGCCCGAGTGAGGGGATAGCGCGTCTGGAAGAGACGGTGACGATACTGCGGCGCATGTGGACTGAAGAGGAATTCGATTATCAGGGCCCGTTCACGACCCTGGTCGGGACTCGGAACGCCCCCAAGCCGATCCAGCCGACGGGTCCGCCGGTCTTGATCGGGGCGTGGGGCGAGCGGGCCCTGCGGGTGGTGGCGAAGCACGCGGACATGTGGAACATCCCGGGTCCGCCGCACAACCCGGTCGCGGAAGTCGCCGCCCGCTCGCGGATCCTCGACCGGCTGTGTGTGGCAGCCGGCCGGGATCCGGCGGAGGTCGAGCGTTCGGTGCAGGTCATCGTGGCCGATGACGGCGCGGCGGAGGCCCGGGACACGATCGCCGAGCTGACGGCGATCGGAGTGCGACATGTGGTGGTGGGCTCGCGACGGCTGTATCGGCCGGACGGGATGACGTGGTTACTGGAGGAGGTGGTGCGGCCTGCTTACGAGGCCAGCATGACCTGACCGTTCTCGACCTTCACCTGGCGCGGTGCCAGCGCCTGGGTGGCCGGGCCGGTGACCACCGAGCCGTCGGTGATCTTGTACTGGCTGCCATGGCACGGACAGGTGATCAGAGAGTTGTCGACGCTGCCGACAGTGCAGCCCCGATGGGTACAGATAGCGCTGAATGCCTTGATGTCGCCGGCGGTCGGCTGGGTCAGCACTATCTGCTGGTCGCTGAGGATCTTGCCGCCGCCGACCGGGATCGCGGAGACCTGGGCCAGGGCGGTACCGCCGGCGCCCGACGCAGTGCTGGAGCCGGAAGCTGAGGAAGAGGAGGAACTACTGGCGGTCGACGATTGGCCGGCGGAGGAGGTGGTGGAAGCGCCGGCCGCGCCCGGCTGGCTGGTGGTCGCGGAGCCGGAGTGACCGCCGCTGCTGCTGGAGCCGCACCCCGCGCAGAGCGCTCCGGCGGCGGCCGCCAGGCCGACGAGGGCGTTACGGCGGCTGGTGCCGACGCAGGTGGCGCCTTGGGTGGGGTCGCCGAGGCCGCCGAGGCCGCCAAGATCGGCAAGGTCGCTGGGGGCGGCATTGACAGCAGTGAGACCGGAGGAGGTGGGACGAGCATCAGTGGTCATCTTGGCATCCAAGGAGGTGAGGTACCGGTGGAAGGATGAGTAGGGGAAAGCCCGGAGTGTGGTCGATACCCAGCTACACGTGCGCCTCGGGCCCTCGGTTCAACCGGCACGCCACGGTTACTGTGTGACTTATGCAGCTTCACACCGAGAATCCCCTGACTCGCCTGAGTGTCGCCGAACTCCGGACTCGCACCAGTATGAAATGGCGTACGTACCCTGAGGACGTGCTGCCGCTGTGGGTCGCCGAGATGGACGTACCCACGCCGGAGCCGGTGGCCGAGGCGATCGCCGCGGCCGTGCGGCGGGGCGACACCGGCTACCCGTTCGGGGACTCATACGCCTTGGCGCTGGGGGAGTTCGCGCAGAAGCGGTGGGGCTGGGACGGAGTCGTGCCGGAGCGGTCGGCGATCGTGCCGGACGTGATGCTGGGCGTGGTCGAGATGCTGAAGCTGGTCACCGGCCCCGGCGATCCGGTGGTGGTGAACAGCCCGGTGTACCCGCCGTTCTACGACTTCGTCGCGCATATGGACCGCGAGGTCGTGGAAGCGCCGCTGGGCGAGGATGGCCGCATCGACTTCGGCGTGCTGGAGGCGGTGTTCCGGGGCCTGGCCGAGCAGGGCCGCCGGGGCGCGTACCTGCTGTGCAGTCCGCACAATCCGACCGGCGCGGTGCATACTCCGCATGAACTGGAGCGGGTCGCCGGGCTGACCGCCGAGTTCGGCGTCCGCGTGATCGCCGACGAGATCCACGCGCCGCTGGTCGCGCCCGGCGAGACGTTCACGCCCTACCTGACGGTGCCCGGCGCCCAGGACGGGCTGTCCCTGATGTCGGCCTCCAAGGGCTGGAACCTGGCAGGCCTCAAGGCGGCGCTGGCGATAGCCGGCCCGGCCTCGGCCGCCGACCTGGCCCGCATGCCCGAGGAGGTCGGCCACGGTCCCAGCCACGTCGGCGTGATCGCGCACGTCGCCGCGCTCCGCGACGGCGGCGACTGGCTCGACGCGCTGCTGGCCGGCCTGGACGAGAACCGCGTGCTGCTCGCTGACCTGCTGGCGATCCACCTTCCAGCGGTGACCTGGCGGTCCGGTCCCGGTACCTATCTGCAGTGGCTGGACTGTCGCGCTCTGAACCTGCCCGACGACCCGGCGAAGGTGTTCCTGGACCGCGGACGCGTCGCCTTGAACTCCGGCCTGCCCTTCGGCACCGGCGGAGAGGGCCATGTGCGAATAAACATTGCGACATCGCCGCGGATCCTGGCGGAGGCGATCGAGAAGATGGCTGCGGCGATCGGGTGACGTCGGGCTGCTGATACAGCGGTGAGC